>DATLOC010000031.1:0-117703 GCA_035536455.1 Thermoanaerobaculia bacterium
GCCGCCGCGGCGCTGCCGCCGGCGACGCTCGCCGCGCTCGCCGCCGGCGTGGCGCTGGCCGTCGCGGGCGTCGTGCTCCCGCCGCGCGAGCCCGGCCGCCGCCCACTCTTGCTCGCGCCGCTGCTCGGCGCGCTCGCCGCGCCGCTCCTCGGCCTCGCCGCCTGGGCGCTCGGCCGCGGCGTCCCCCCCGACCTCGCCGCCGACCTTTTCGTGCCCGCCGAGCGCTACGGCCTGCGCCTGGCGCTCGCGGCGGCGGCGCTCGGCCTCCTCGCCGGGGCGGGGCGTCTCGGCGCCGGCGCGCGCGGCGCCTTCTGGGCGCGCGAGCGCTGGGCGTGGCTGGCCGTCGCGTTGCTGCTGGCCGGCGGCCTGCTCCACGACCTGCCGCTCGCCGCGCTGCCGCTGCTCGCCGCCGGCTGCGGCTTGGCGGCCGCCTGGGCGGGGGAGCGCCACTGGTCGGAGCAGCCGCTAGCGCTGGCCGCGCTGGTCCTCCTCGCCGCGCTCGCCGGCGCCGGCGCCTGGGAGACCGCCTACCGCCTGCGGCTGCGCGAGGCCGCGGCCGGCGAGCTGCTGGCGCGGCTGATGCCGCCGCGGGCGGCGGCCCTCCGCCCGGTCGCGGCCGGCCTCGGCCGCCACTTCCGGCGCCGCGACCTGGCGCAGCTCCTGCCGCGCGTGCCGGCCGGCCTCGAGCGGCAGGACCTCGCCTTCGCGCTCTGGAGCGGCTCGCCGCTGGCGCGCGGGGACGCCCGCACCGCGCTGGTCGTCGAGCCGCGCAAGGGGGAACGGTCCTCCTTCGCCTTCGGCCTGCCGCTCGACCCGCAAGGGCGGATCGACGTGCGTCCCGAGCGCTGGCCGGGAGCGCGCCTGCCGCTCGACCGCGCCCTGCTGCTGAGCGGCACGGCGCCGCTCGTCTTCCGCGGCCGTCCCTGGGCGACGGTGCGCTGGTGGCTCCTCCCCGAGCCGGGTTTCCGCGCCGCCGCGCCGCGCCCGCTCTCGGGCGTCGCCGAAGGCCTCCTGCGCGGCGAGCCCGGCGCCGCCGAGCCGGCCGGGCTCCCCGAAGCCGCGCGCTTCGCGCTCTACGACGCGCAGGGGCGGGCGACCCGCTCCCCCTGGCTGGAGACGCCGCCGCTGCCACCGGCGCTGCGCCGGCGCGTCGCCGCGCAGGCCGCGGTGCGCACGCCCGAAGGGCCGGCCATGGCCTACGCGCGTCCGCTGCCCGACGGTTGGGCGGCGGTGCTCGTGCCCGCGTTGCGGCCGCTGCCGGCGCTCGAGCGCGTCGCCACCTGGGCCTTCGGCACCCTGGCGCTCGCCGCCGCCGCGCTCGCCGCGGCGCTGCTGCTGGCGCTGCCGCGCGCCGCCTTCCGCGAGAGCCTCGGCCGCGCCGTCCGCACCTATTCCAAGCGGCTGCTCATCGTCACCACCATGCTGCTGCTGGTGCCGTTGCTGCTGCTCAACGTCGTCCTCGTGCGCGCCACCGAGCGGCGCCTCCTGGCCGCCCGCCGCGACGCCGGCGAGGCCGCCCTCAACACGGTGCAGAAGGTGCTCGGCGACTACATCCTGACCTTCGCCCCCGGCTTCGGACTCGACACCGCGCTCGACGACGACCTGCTGGTCTGGCTCTCGCGCGTCACCCGCCACGAGGTCAACCTCTACTGGGGGAGCGGCGTCTACTCCTCGAGCCGCCACGAGCTGTTCACCGCCGGCCTGCTGCCCAAGCGCATCCCGGGGGAGATCTACTCGCGCCTCGCTCTCCTCGGCTACGAGCTCTCCTCGCGCGTCAACCGCGCCGGCGAGACCGCCTACCTCGAGCTCTACGCGCCGCTGCGCGTGCCGGGGGTGCCGGCGGCGCAGGCGCGGCTCTTCCTCTCGATGCCGCTCCTGGCTCAGCAGGAGGAGGTGGCGCGCGACCTCGCGCACCTGCGCCGCCACGGCGTGCTGGTGAGCGCCGGCCTCTTCGCTCTGCTCCTGGCCGTGGCGACGCGCCTGGCCCGCAACTTCACCCGGCCGCTCACCGAGCTGGTCGAAGGGACGCGGCGGATCGCCGCCGGCGCGCCGTCGCTCGACCTGGCGCCCACCGAGGTGGAGCTCGCGGCGCTCGTCGAGGCGGTCGACCAGATGGCGCGGCGGATCGCCGAGGCGCGCGAGCGGCTGCTGCGCGAAAAGCAAGTGGTCGAGCGCATGGTCGAGAACATCACCTCCGGTGTCGTCTCGCTCGACGGCGAGGGGCGCGTCCTAATGCACAACCGCGTGGCGGCGGAGCTCCTGGGGACGCGGGTGGGGGAGCGGCTCGCGGAGGCGGTGGCACGCTCCTCGCGCCTCGCTCCCGTCGCCGTCTTCCTGGGCGGCGTTGCCGGCGAGCCGGCGCGCGCCACCGTGCGCCTACCGGGCGGCGAGGGCGACGAGCGGGAGTGGGCGCTGGTCTGGGTGCCGGTGCCGGGAGCGGGGGAGCCGGCGGCGCTCCTCGTCGTCGAGGACGCCACCGAGGTGCTGCGCGGCCAGCGCCTCCTCGCCTGGGCGGAGATGGCGCGCATCATCGCGCACGAGATCAAGAACCCGCTGACCCCGATCCGCCTCTCGGCCGAGCACATGCGCGAGGTGCACAAGAGCGATCCGCAGCACTTCGGCGCCGTCTTCGAGCGCTGCACCACCAACATCCTGGCGCAGGTCGAGGAGCTGCGGCAGATCGCCTCGGAGTTCTCGGCCTACAGCTCGATCCCGCGCATCGACCCCAAGCCCGGCGACCTGGCGGCGTCGGTGCGCGAGCTGGTCGAAGGGTATCGCGCGGCGCCGCCCGAGGGGGTCGAGGTGGACCTGGCGGTGGACGGACCGCTGCCGGCGCGCTTCGACGCCCGGCTCCTCGGCCGCGCGGTGCGCAACCTCCTCGAGAACGCGCTGCGAGCGAGCGCCGGCGGCGGCCGGGTGACGGTGCGGGTGGAAGGGGACGGCGAGGAGGCGCGGATCGTCGTCGCCGACACCGGCCCGGGCGTGCCGCCGGAGGTCCTGTCGCGGATCTTCGACCCCTACTTCTCGACCCACGACACCGGCACCGGCCTCGGCCTCCCCATCGCCCGCCGCATCGCTGAGGAGCACGGCGGCGACCTGACCGCCCGCAACCGCCCCGGCGGCGGGCTGGAAGTGACGATCACCCTGCCGATCACTCCGCCCGCAGCGCCAGGTTCGGGTTGATCCGCGTCGCCCGGCGGGCGGGGAGCCAGCAGGCGACGGTGCCGGCGGCCAGCAGGGTGAGGGCGGTGGCGGCGTAGGTCGCCGGCGCGTCGGCGCGGACGCCGTAGAGGAGGTCCTGGAGGGCGGCACCGAGGGCGAAGGCGAGGAGCAGACCGAGCGCCACGCCGGCGCCGCAGAGGATGACGCCGCGGCGCAGGACGTGGCGCAGCAGGCGGCCGGGCGAGGCGCCGAGCGCGCCGCGCACCGCCAGCTCCGGCGTGCGCTGGACGACGCCGTAGGCCACGACGCCGGCGGCGCCGACGGCGGCGAGCAGCAGGCCGACGCCGGCGAAGAGGGCCACCACCACCGTCTGGAGACGCGGCTCGGCGACGCTCCCCGCGATCACCGCCGACATCGTCCGCACGTCGAAGAACGGGCGGTCGGGCGACAGACGCGCCGACACCTGCCGCAGCTCGCCGGCCAGGGCGTCAGGGTCGCCGGCGGTGCGGACGAGGAGGTTCATCGTCGGCAGGATCACCCAGGTGCTCGACATGTAGATCGTTGGCGTGACGCCCTCCGCCAGGGTGAGCTGGCGAGAGTCGCCGACCAGGCCGACGACGTTGTAGGCCTGCCCGTTGCTCAGCCACACCTGGCGGCCGACGGGATCGGCGCCGTCCGGCCACACCCGGCGGGCAAGCGCTTCGGAGACCATCACCGAGCGGTGGTGCTCGCCGCTCTGCTGGAACCAGCGCCCGCGGCGCAGCGGGATGCCGAGTGTCGACAGGTAGTCCGGCGTCACCGTGCGCCACGACGCCTGCACGCCCTCCTCCCCGCCGGGCGCGATGCGCTGCGCCGCGGCCGCCATCGTGGTGTCCACCTCGCCCAGCGGGATCTCGCTCGACATGCCGGCCGAGACGACGCCCGGCAGGGCGCGGACCTCGGCGAGCAGCGCGTCGAGCAGGACGTGGTCCTCCGGGTGGCCCTCCTCGTCCCCCCAGTCCGGAAACGAGATGCGCGCGGTGACCAGCTGGTCGGGCTGGAAGCCGAGCGCCACGCTCTGGAGCCGGAGGAAGCTCTGGACGAGGAGGGCGGCGGCGACGACCAGCATGGTGGCGAGCGCGAGCTGGGTGACGACGAGCGCCTCGCGCACCGGCGTCCGCGCCGCGTCGAGGGTGGAGCGCCCGCCCTGCTGCAGCGCGGCGTGGAGGTCGGCGCCGCCGGCCAGGAGCGCGGGGAGCAGGCCGAAGGCGACGGCGGTCAAGCCCGTGATCAGGAGGCCCGCCGCCGCCACCGGCCAGCTCAGCTCGAGCGCCGCCAGGCGCGGCATCGACGCCGGCAGCACGGCCGCGGCGCCCTCGACGGCGGCCCAGGCGAGGCCGAGCCCCAGCGCGCCGCCCAGGGCGGCGAGCACCAGGCTCTCGACCATCAGGTGCCGCACGACGCGCGCCGGGCTCGCGCCGAGCGCCCGGCGCACGCCGATCTCCCGCCTCCGCGCCGTGGCGCGCGCCAGCTGGAGGTTGGCGACGTTGGCGCAGGCGACGAGCAGCAGGACCCCCACCGCCGCCAGCAGCACGAGGAGCCGCGCCCGCAGCTCGGGGTCCACGATCCAGTCCCGGGCCGGCTTGACCAGCGCCCCCCATCCCTCGTTGCTGTCGGGGAACTCGCGCGCCAGCGCCGCGGCGATCGATTCCATCTCCGCCGTCGCCCGCTCCGGCGTCACGCCCGCCGCCAGCCGCCCGAGCACGAGGAGGCGCCGGTCGCCGCGCGAGTAGACCCTCGGGTCCGGCTTGAGCGGCAGCCAGACGTCGATGTCGGTCGAGAAGCCGACGTCCTGCGGCGCGATGCCGACCACCGTGTGCGGCGCGCCCTCGATGCGGACAGGGCGGCCGAGGAGCGACCGGTCGCCGCCGAAGCGGCGCCGCCAGAGCCGCTCGCTCAGGATCGCGACGGCCGGGCCCCCCGGACGGTCCTCGGCGGCGCTGAAGGCGCGCCCGGCGACCAGCGGCAGGCCCAGGACCTCGAAGAGGTCGGCCGACACCGCCAGGCCGTCGAGGCGCTCGGCGCCGCGCTCGCCGCTCAGGTTGACGCCGACCTCGCGCAGGCCGGCCAGGGCGGTGAAGCTACGCGCCTGCTCCTCCCAGGAGAGGAAGTTGGGGTACGAGACCGCGAAATCGTCGATGCCGCGGGGAAGGTTCGTCTCGGCGAGGAAGACGACCCGCTCCGGCTGGCGGTAGGGGAGCGGGGCGAGCAGCACGGCGTGGACGAGGCTGAAGATGGTCGTTGCCCCGCCGATGCCCAGGGCCAGCGTCGCCCCGGAGGCGAGCGTGAACGAGAGGTTGCGCGACCGGAAGAGGGCGCGCCAGGCGTGGCGCAGGTCCTGGGCCAGGAGATGGCGGTGCTCGCCGAGCGCCGTCGCCAGCGTGTCGGCCCCGACCGACAGCGCCAGCCGGCCGGCGGCGAGAGCGCCGCCCGTGCGCCGCACCTCCGCCCAGCGGCCGGCGAAGGCGGCGCTCATCTCGCCGCCGTACTCCTCGCGGAAGGGCCCGGGGTAGCAGCGCAGGAGCGCCGCGTAGGCGCGCTCCGCCCAGCTCCCGCCGGCGTCGCGGCTGCCCGCGGCGCTCACGTCCGCCGCGGGGCGAGCCCCGCCCTCCGGCCGAGGTCGACCAGCTCGCCGAGCCGCGCCAGCTCGCGCTGCGCGGCGCGCCGCCCGGCGGGCGTCAGCCGGTAGTGCCGGCGGCGCTCGTCCTGGCCGCTTGCGACCTCGCGGTCGGCGAGCTCGACGATGAGGCCCTGCTCGAGCAGCCGCCGCAGCGTCGTGTAGAGCGTCCCGGGGTTGAGCTTGGTGCGGCCGCCGCTGCGCTCGGCGACCTCCTGCATGATGGCGTAGCCGTGCCGGTCCGACTCGGCCAGCGCGACCAGGATGTGGAACGCGGCCGCGGGCAGCGGCGGCTCCTCAAATGTGGGGTCTGCGGGGGGTTCGCGGCGGCTCATGCCGCGACTATATCTACATCAGATATATTAGGTCAAGATACAGAGGCGGCGGCGGTCTGCTCGAAGGTGCTCAGGAGCTTGAGCAGCGTCGCGGGATCGACCGGCTTGACGATGTGCTGGTCGAAGCCGGCCTCCTGCGACTGCCGCTTGTCCTCCTCCTGCCCCCAGCCGGTGATGGCGATCAGCACCACCCCCTGGCCGCGCGGCTGGCTGCGGATGCGGCGCGCCACCTCGTAGCCGTTGAGCTTCGGCAGGCCGATGTCGAGCAGCACGACGTCGGGCCGGAACTCGCTCGCCGCCGCCAGCGCCTCGACGCCGTCGTGGGCGGTGCGGACGTCGTGCCCGGTCAGCTCGAGCAGCAGGGCGAGCGTGGCGGCGGCGTCGCGGTTGTCGTCCACCACCAGGATGCGCAGCGGAGCGCCGGCGCGGGCACGCTCCTCCTGAAGGTCGGATTGGGGCAGCGCTCGCGGCACCTCGGCCGTGGCCGGCAGGCGGATCGTGAACTCGCTGCCGCGGCCCGGCCCGTCGCTGTGCGCTTCGATCGCGCCGCCGTGCATCTCGACCAGCCGGTTGGCGAGCGTCAGGCCGATGCCCAGCCCCCCCTGCGCGCGCTCCAGCGAGCGGTCCACCTGGGTGAACATCTCGAAGATCGAAGGAAGCATCTCCTCGGGGATGCCGATCCCGGTGTCGCGCACCACGATCGCCGCCTCGTCGCCCCGCCGCTCCAGTGCCACCGTGATGTGCCCGCCGCGCGGCGTGTACTTGGCGGCGTTGTTGACCAGGTTCGAGAGCGCCTGCGCCAGCCGCGTCGGGTCGGCGTCGACGAAGACCGGCCGCGGCGGCACCGCCACCGTCAGCCGGTGGCCGCCGGCCCCGAGCAGCGGCCGGCTGGTCTCGACGGCGGCGCGCACCAGCCCCGCCAGCTCGATCCGCTCCAGGCGCAGCTCGAGCTTGTTGCGGGTGATGCGCGAGACGTCGAGCAGGTCGTCCACCAGCCGCGTCATCTGCTCCATCTGGCGGTCGATGACCTCGAGCGCCCAGCGCGACTCGGTCGTCGTGCCCTTTTGTCGGTTCAGGATCTCGACGGCGTTGCGAATCGGGGCCAGCGGGTTGCGCAGCTCGTGCGCCAGGGTCGCCAGGAACTCGTCCTTCGAGCGGTCGGCTTGGCGCAGCGCCTCCTCGGCCCGCTTGCGGTCGCTGATGTCCACCAGCACGTTGACCGCCCCGGCGACGGCCCCAGACTCGTCGCGAATCGGGTTGGCGTGGGCGAGGGCGGTGAGGCGGCGGCCGTCAGGCTGCTCGACGACGATCTCGTGCCCGTTGTACTCCTCGTTGTTCCGCAGCGCCTGCGCCATCCAGCACTCGTCGTGGCAAAGGGGGTTGCCCTCGGCCGAGTAGAGCTTGAACGAGCCGCAGTAGCGGTACTCGGGGTGGTTGAGCCGCGGCTCCCGCCCCCAGATCTCGACCGCCCGCTGGTTGTAAAAAGTAATCAGGCCGTGGGGGTCGCACGTGTAAGCCCCGGCAGGGAGCTTCTCCAGGAGGCGCCGGAACTCCAGGGCGCTCCAGGGTAGGGGAATTGCGGAGGTCTGTAGAGGAGCGGTGGCCTGGGAGTTGGGGTCGCTTACCACCGGTTCTTCCTGCAGCGTGGGTGGTGGAGGCACACTTCGAGCGCTACACCAGCGCGCGTTCACCAGCAAGCCCCGTGCCTAGAACGGGATGTCGTCGTCCTCCGCAGCGCCGCCGGCGCCGCCGCCGCCGTAGGCGGGGGCTTCGTCGTAGCCGCTCTCGGCGGGATGGCTCTGGCCGCCGGGCTCGAAGTCGCCGCCGCCGCCGCGGCCGCCGCCGAGCATCTGGAAGTTGTCGCAGACGATCTCGGTGCGGTAGCGCTTCTCGCCGCTCTGGCGGTCCTCCCAGGAGCGGGTCTGGAGGCGCCCTTCGACGTAGATCTGCTTGCCCTTGGTCAGGTACTGGCCGGCGATCTCCGCTTGCCGCCCCCAGACCACGATGTTGTGCCACTCGGTCTGCTCCTGCTTGGCGCCGCTCTTGTCGCGCCAGCGGCGGTTGGTGGCGAGGGTGAAGCTCGCGACCGGCTGCCCCGAGGGGGTGGAGCGGACCTCCGGGTCGCGGCCGAGGTTGCCGATCAGCAGTACTTTGTTCAACATGTGCGGGGTCTCCTGATAGCGGACAAGGTTAAGGTATCACGGGCACTAGCAGCGGTTGACCTCATCGCCGCTACGCGGCAGCGCGCCTCCGGCGCGCCCCCTCCGCTTAGCGGCGACGCGGCTCCGATGCGTCCCTTCGCTCAGAGGATGTAGACGGAAAACGATGCGTCTGGTCGTGCAGCGGGTGCGCTCGGCGGCCGTGCGGGTGGCCGGGGAGACGGTGGGGCGGATCGGCCCCGGGCTCCTCGTCTTCGCCGGCGTCGAGCGCGGCGACGGCCCCGCCGCGGCCGATGCGGCGGCCGAGAAGCTCGCCGGCCTCCGCGTCTTCGAGGACGCGGACGGCAAGATGAACCTCGACGCCGCGGCCGCCGGCGGCGCCTTCCTCGTCGTCTCGCAGTTCACCCTGGCCGGCGAGCCCTTGGCGCGCGGCCGCCGCCCCTCCTTCGACGCCGTCGCGCCGCCCGCCGAGGCGGAGCCCCTCGTCGACCGCCTCGTCGCCCGCCTGCGCGAGCGCGGCTACGCCGTCGAGACCGGCCGCTTCCGCGCGCTGATGGAGGTCGAGTCGGTCAACGACGGGCCGGTGACCTTCGTGCTCGACGTCCCCGGCCGCTAGGGGGCGCCCAGCGCCACTTCGCGGATCGGCACCGGCATGAAGCAGAGGACGAAGAGGAGCAACGCCAGGGCCGCCAGCACCTGCCGCCCGCGGTCCAGCGGCTCCGCCTCGTCGCGCACCGGCGGGTGCCGCAGCCCCATGAGCAGCACGATGGCGGTCCAGAAGATCCAGCCCGGCCAGATGAAGCTGGCGAGCGCCAGCGCTCCCCACAACGGCAGCGCCACCCGGCGCTGCAGTCGCCCGGTCGCGGCGTAGAGGATGTGCCCGCCGTCGAGCTGGCCCAGGGGCAGCAGGTTGATGGCGGTGGCGAGGAGCCCGAACCAGGCGGCGAGGGCGAAGGGGTGGAGGTCGAGCACCGTTCCCTCGGGCAGCGGGCCGTGGAAGAGGCGGGCGACGAAGTCGAAGGCCAGGCTCCGCCCCGGGATCAGGATCGTCGCGGCGCCCCCCGCCCCCGCCGGAATCACGGCGTCGGCGAGCGGCACCGGCCGCGAGCGCGCGAGCCCGATGAAGAGGAAGGGGAGGAGCGCGACGAAGCCGGCGAAGGGACCGGAGGCGCCGACGTCGAAGAGCTCCCGCTTGCTGCGAATCGGCGCCTGGATCTTGATGAAGGCGCCGACCGTGCCGATGCCGAAGGGCGCCGGCAGGAAGTAGGGGAGGGTGGCGGGGAGGCCGTAACGCCGGCAGGTCAGGTAGTGCCCCAGCTCGTGGACCAGCAGGATTCCCAGCACCGCGAGCGAGAAGCGCAGCCCCAGGCCGAGCAGCGCCGGGTCGTTCCACACCGCGCGGATGCTGGCGCCGCTGAGCCACGGCATGAGGCTCCAGAAGATGTCGGTGCGCGTCTGGATCAGGAAGACGGCGCCGAGCGTCGTCGTGGTGAAGAAGGTCAGCAGGAAGAGCAGCAGCGCGAGACCGTAGCGCGGGCGCACCGCGGGCGCCTCGACCGGGGCGCCGGGGGGCGGAAGCAGCTCGATGCGCAGCGGGCGCGGCGGTCCGGCGTCTAGAGAGGACGGATCGGGCGGCGGGCTCAGAGGTTCTTGAGGTCCTTGCCCGGCTTGAAGCGGACCGTCTTGCCGGGGGTGATCGCCACTTCGACCCCGGTCTTCGGGTTGCGGCCGACGCCCTTCTTGCGGTCGCGGACCTGGAACACGCCGAAGCCGCGCAGCTCGATCCGCTTGCCGTCGCAGAGGGCGGTTTTCATCGCCTCGATGATGGTGTCGACGGCCTGCGCCGCCTTGACGCGGGGCACGTCCGACACCTCCGCAACGTGATTGACGATGTCCGACTTGATCATGAATTGGTCCGAAGCGGCGGGGAGTGTAGCACGGCGCATCGACCTGTCAACTCGTTGGTCCTGGGGGATTTGCCGGCTCGGAAGGGGGCCGTTAGGATGGCCGGGTGAGCGCCTCCGCACCTCTCCGCGTGGCCCTGAGCGGCGGCGCCGGATTCATCGGCTCGCACCTCGCCGACGCGCTCCTCGCCGCCGGCCATCGCGTCTCGGTGATCGACGACCTGTCGAGCGGCCGGCGCGAGAACGTACCCGAAGGCGCCGAGCTGCACGTCCTCGACGTGCGCTCGCCGCAGGCGGCCGAGCTGGCGGCGGAGAGCGACGTGCTGGTCCACACCGCGGCGCAGACCGACGTCCGGCGCTCGCTCGCGGACCCGGCCTTCGACGCCTCCGTCAACCTGCTCGGCGGGCTCAACCTGCTCGCCGGAGTGCGGCGCGGCGGGCGGTTGCGGCAGGTCGTCTTCGCCTCGACCGGCGGCGCGATCTACGGCGAGCAGGACGCCTTCCCGGCGCCCGAGGAGCACCCGACGCGGCCGCTCTCGCCGTACGGCGTCTCGAAGCTCGCCTTCGAGCGCTACCTCTTCGTCCACCACACCGCTTATGGGCTCGACGCGGCCTGCCTCCGTTACGGCAACGTCTACGGCGAGCGGCAGAACCCGCACGGCGAGGCGGGGGTGGTAGCGATCTTCCTCGACCGGCTGCTGGCGGGGGAGACGCCGACGATCAACGGCGACGGCCTCCAGACCCGCGACTACGTCCACGTCTCCGACGTCGTGCGCGCGACCGTCGCGACGGTCGGCCGCCCGGGCTTCCTGATCTACAACGTGGGGACGGGAGTCGAGACCTCGGTCGTCGACCTCTACCGCGAGCTCGCCCGCGCGGTCGGCAGCGACGCCGAGCCGCTCCACGGCCCCGCCAAGCCCGGCGAGCAGCAGCGCTCCAGCGTCGACCCCTCGCGCCTCTTCCGCGACCTCGCCCTCCCCCCGCCGCTCCCCCTCGCCGAAGGCCTGTCCCGGACCGCCGCCTGGTTCCGCGCGCGCTCAGCGGCGCAGGACTGAGTCGAGCCGCACGCCGTCCACCCAGATCTCGACGTCGCGCACGTCCGGGAACTGGCCCGTGGTGCGGGTGAGCTGCTCGAGGACGCGCGGGCCGTCGCACTTCTCTTGCAGCTCGACCCAGCCGGCCAGATCGATGCGCACGCGCCCTTCGTGGTTCTGGATGCGCCGGATCTCGAGCGGCGAGGCGTGGAGGGCGCTGTAGAGGCCGCTGGCGGGGTGGTGGGGAGTGTCGATCGCGAGCAGCGCTTCGAGCGCGCCGCGCAGCGCCGGCCGCTGGGCCGGCAGGTCCACCTCGACGGCGACGACGCTGTCGCCGCAGCCGATCCGCGGGCCGCCGACGCCGCCGTCGTCACGGTCGATGAGGAAGATGCGCGCCTCGTCGGTCCGGCTCCAGGCCGACGGCGCCCGCCCCGGCGCGCAGGAGAAGACGGCGAGGAGGAGCGCCAGCGCCGAGCGCGGTCCAGGGAGGCTCACGCCGGCTCCCAGATCTGGAAGCGGAAGGGCGCCGGCGGCGTGCCGGCCGGCGGGTGCGTCTCCTCCCACACCAGCCGCCACCGCGCCGGGTCGAGCTCCGGGAAGAACGTGTCCCCCTCGAACTCGCGCTCCAGCAGCGTCAGGTGGATGCGGTCGGCGCGGTCGAGCGTCGCCGCGTAGATCGCCGCGCCGCCGGCCACGAAGAGCTCCGTCTCGCCCGCCGCCTCCGCCAGCGCCAGCCCCTCCTCGACCGAGCGCGCGACGTGCGCCTTCTCGGTCGTGTACGCCGGATCGCGCGTCACCACGATCGTCGGCCGCCCCGGCAAGGGCTTCCTCCCGATCGAGTCCCAGGTCCGCCGTCCCATCAGCATCCAATGCCCGAGCGTCAGCTTCTTGAAGCGCTTGAGGTCGGGCGGCAGGTGCCAGGGGAGGCCGCCGCCGCAGCCGATCACCCGGTTGGCCGCCATCGCGGCGATCAGCGAGACCTCCATGCGGCCGCGCGCGCTAGACCGCGACCGGCGCCTTGATCGCCGGGTGCGGGTCGTAGCCGCTCAGGGTGAAGTCCTCATAGCGGAAGTCGAAGAGCGAGCGCACGTCCGGTGCCAGCGCCATCTCCGGCAGCGGCCGCGGCTCGCGGCCGAGCTGCAGGTGCGCCTGCTCGAGGTGGTTGAGATAGAGGTGCGCGTCGCCGAGCGTGTGCACCAGGTCCCCGGGGGCGAGGCCGCAGGCCTGCGCCACCATCCGCGTCAGCAGCGCGTAAGAGGCGATGTTGAAGGGGAGCCCGAGAAAGACGTCGGCGCTGCGCTGGTAGAGCTGGCAGGAGAGGCGGCCTTCGCCGACCCAGAACTGGAAGAGGACGTGGCAGGGCGGCAGGCGCATGGCGTCGAGCTCGGCGACGTTCCAGGCCGAGACCAGGTGGCGACGGGAGTCGGGGTCGCGGCGGATCTGCTCGACGACTCGCGCGAGCTGGTCGATCGTGCCGCCGTCGTGCGCCGGCCAGGAGCGCCACTGCCGGCCGTAGACCGGCCCCAGCTCCCCGGCCTCGTCCGCCCACTCGTCCCAGATCGTCACTCCCTGCGCCTGCAGGGCGCGCACGTTGGTGTCGCCGGCGACGAACCAGAGCAGCTCGTGGAGGATGGAGCGGAGGTGGACCTTCTTGGTCGTCAGCAGCGGAAACCCCGCCGCCAGATCGAACCGTAGCTGCCAGCCGAAGACCGACAGCGTCCCGGTCCCCGTGCGGTCCGCCTTGCGCACCCCGTGGTCGAGGACGTGGCGGAGGAGGTCGAGATACTGCCGCATGGGGTGGTTTGGAGTTTATATCGCGGCGCCGTGCGGCACGGGTCTTGCGGCCGTTGTTGAGCGCTAAAAGAAAGGAGGCAGCGATGGCCACCAAGAAAGCGCCCAAGCTCGTCGCCGCGCTCAATGGCGACCTCGCCGGCGAGTACCAGGCGATCATCATGTACGTCACCTACGCGGCGGCGGTTACCGGCCCGCACCGGCCGGTGCTCAAGCAGTTCTTCGCCGCGGAGATCCCGGAGGAGCTAGCGCACGCGCAGTTCCTGGCGGAGAAGGTCGCCAGCCTCGGCGGCACGCCGACCACCACGCCGCGGCCGGTGCCGGCCGCCGCCGACGCGCGCGAGATGCTGCAGAACGTCCTCGAGGCCGAGCGGCAGGCGATCGCCGACTACAAGCAGCGCGCCGAGCAGGCCGCCGCCGCCGGCGACAAGGGGCTGGCCACCCACCTCGAGACGATCGTCGAGGACGAGACTTCCCACTTCGAAGAGACCGAGAAGATCCTGCGCGGCTGGTAGGGCGGCGGGTTGCCGGTTCTTGACGGGAGCCTCAATGCCACCTATAATCCCGCAATGAGCTACATCAAGACCTCCCTCAATCTCTCCGCCCCCGCCCTCGACGCCCTCAAAAAGATGGCCGCCAAGCGCGGCGTCACCGTCGCCGAGATCGTCCGCCAGGCGATCGCCACCGAGAAGTTCTTCGTCGACGAGGTGGAGAAGGGCCACAAGATCCTCATCGAGGACAAGGACCGGAGCCTCCGCCAAGTGGTCTTCCGCTGATCGTGACTGCCGGCGCGCCCAGCCCCCCGCCCCAGCCCGCCGCCGGCGCGCCGGTCCAGCCCTTCAGCATCGACCTCGAAGCGACCCCCGCCCCCGGCCACCCGTTCGCTCCGCCGCCGCCCTTCCCCCCGCTCGAGACCGTCCCTTACTCCGACCGCATCCGCGGCCGCATCGCCGAGCGCCTCATCTGGATGCTCGCCGCCGTCATCCTCCTCGCCTTCGCCACCTACTGGCGCGCCAACCCCGACCCCGCGCAGCTCCAGGAGTTCCTCGCCGTCCTCTTCGGCCCCCTGATCGCCCTCGTCTCCGCCGCCGTCGGCTACTACTTCGGCGGCAAGGCTGGGTAACGACTCGGCTCTCCAGTGGGCGACGGTCGGGGCGGCGCCTTAGATACGCCGCCGGGCGCGACGGATTACACCGCTCGGTCCATGAATTGCATCTTTTTAGATGCATAAGAGAGGAGACACCGATGACCAACCCTACACGCCTTCTGCTCATCCTTGTTCTGGTCTTGGTCACTGCCTCTGCTGGATACGGGGAGGAGCCGCGGAGCGGCCCGGCGGCGGTGGGGTCGAGTCCCCAGGCGCGCAAGGCGCTCGCGGAATCGATCCCGCGCCGCGAGAAGGAGCTCGCGCTCCGGGAGCGGAACGATGTCCTGGCCGACGTGGAGCAGCGGATGCAGGAGATGGACGTGAGCGCCTCCGCCGACGAGCTGACCGATCTTCTCGAGCGGCGGGCGCACCTCCAGATCGGCCTCGACAAGTGCGAGTTGGGAACGATCAAAGCCGGGGACTGCCGCGCGATGGCGGCGGAGATGGCGGCCGTGGAGGCGAGCTTCCGCAAGAAGGCCGGGCTCTCGACGCGCGAGTTCCGCGGCGGTCGACGGGATGCGGCCGAGCGTGACGCCCTCCAGGCCGCGAAGGCCGGGCTGAGCGCCACCACGGCCGCGTCCGGCGACAGTTGCACCTGCGCCTTGTCGGTCTACAGCGACGACCGGTGGATGAACCGCTATTGGGGGCTCGAGTGCAACAACCACGCGAGCCACGGCGTCTGCAGCAACAACGTCGACTCGGGCCACTCACCCGGCACGGGCGCCATGACCGGCGACATCAATCTCTATATGGGCTCCTACCACCAGTACAAGGAGTGCCCGGACGACCACGTCACCTGCTTCCATGGCCCGAGCACCGCGCACTCCGGGCAGTGGGGCAACTGCTGCAATTGCGACACCTGGCACTCGCAGTACTACAACCCGAATGGAGACTGGTACGGCGGAGACCTCTCGGACAGCCTCTGGGTGCATCAGGTCTCGACCCCCTATTTCACGGTGGCCGGCTCCTGCGACGGCGCCTACGTCACCGTCAGCGAGTACATCAAGGAGAACGATCCCGTCTGTTGCGACGATCCCATGGGGACGCTGTGGGTCTCGGTGCCGGTCTCCAACGGCTCCGGCAACAGCCCGGGCCAGGCCTCGGTGGAGAACTGCAACGGCGGCTCGCAGAGCGGCGCCTACCCCTACTGCGGCACCTTCGGGGCGACGATCTGGGTGGCCTACGTCTGCTCGACCTACACCCCGCCCCCGCCGCCGGAGTGCGATCCCCAAGCGGAGCAGGATTGCTATGCCATGGGCTGGAACTGGCAATCCTGGGACTGCAATTGCGTGGACCCGTGCCAACCCGATCCCTATTGCACCGAGTGGAACTCCCAGTACTGCTACTGCTATCGCTACTGAGCTGCCCCATAGATGCACAAAGAGGAGACACCCATATGACCAACCCTGCCCGCCTCTTGCTCGTCCTTGTTCTGGTCTTGGTCACTGCCTCTGTTGGATACGGGGAGGAGCCGCGGAGCGGCCCGGCGGCGGTGGGGTCGAGTTCCCAGGCGCGCAAGGCGCTCGCGGAATCGATCCCGCGCCGGGAGAAAGAGCTCGCGCTCCGGGAGCGGAAGGATGTCCTGACCGAAGTGGAGCAGCGGATGCAGGAGATGGGCGTAAGCGCCTCCGCCGACGAGCTGACCGATCTCCTCGGGCGGCGGGCGTCCCTCCAGATCGACCTCGACAAGTGCCAGTTGGGAAGCAACAAAGCCGGGGACTGCCGCGCGATGGAGGCGGAGATGGCGGCCGTCGAGGCGAGCTTCCGCAAGAAGACCGGGCTCTCGACGCGCGAGTTCCGCGGCGGTCGACGGGATGCGGCCGAGCGTGACGCCCTCCAGGCGGCGAAGGCCGGGCTGAGCGCCACTACGGCCGCGTCCGGCGACAGTTGCACCTGCACCTTGTCGGTCTACAGCGGGTACCGCTGGATGAACCGTTATTGGGGGCTCGAGTGCAACAACCACGCGAGCCACGGCGTCTGCAGCAACAACGTCGACTCGGCCCACACGGCCGGCACAGGCGGTATGACCGGCGACATCAATCTCTATTTCGGCTCCTACCACCAGTACCGGGAGTGCCCGGACGACCAAACCACCTGCTTCCATGGCCCCGAGACCGTGCACCCCGGGGAGTGGGGCAACGCCTGCAATTGCGACACCTGGCACTCGCAGTACTCCAACCCCCAAGGCACCTGGTACGGCGGGGACCTCTCGGACAGCGCCTGGGTGCATCAGGTCTCGACCCCCTACTTCACGGTGGCCGGCTCCTGCGACGGCGCCACCGTCACCGTGAGCGAGTACATCAAGGAGAACGATCCCTGGTGTTGCGACGACCCGATGGGGACCCTGTGGTTCTCGGTACCGGTCGCCAACGGCTCCGGCAACAGCCCGGGTCAGGACTCGGTGGAGAACTGCAACGGCGGCTCGCAGAGCGGCGCCTACCCCTACTGCGGCACCTTCGGGGCGACGATCTGGGTGGCCTACATCTGCTCGACCTATTCCCCGCAGCCGTGTGATCCCCAAGCGGAGCAGGATTGCTATTCGAGGGGCTGGATTTGGGACGCCTCGACCTGCAACTGCACGGACCCGTGCCAGTACAATCCGCAGCTGGAGTGTTCCCCGTATTGAGGTTCGTACAGATTCCGTTGGAGGAGCGTCGGCAATCGCGATGGCGGGCCGGGCCGGAGTGCGGGTCAGGGTGGCGGTGAGCCGGCCGAAACGGGTGGCCTGAGCCCTGCTCTTCTTCCTCGACCGCTACCGCGACCTCGCGCCGCTGCTGCTGCGGGTGTTTGTCGGCTTCGTGCTGGGTGCATCAGCTCTCGACCCCGTATTTCACGGTGGCCGGCTCCTGCGACGGCGCCACCGTCTCCGTAAGGGAGTACATCAAGGAGAACGATCCCATCTGTTGCGACGATCCCATGGGGACGCTGTGGTTCTCGGTGCCGGTCGCCAACGGCTCCGGCAACAGCCCGGGTCAGGCCTCGGTCGAGAACTGCAACGGCGGCTCGCAGAGCGGCGTCTACCGCTACTGCGGCACCTTCGGGGCGACGATCTGGGTCGCCTACATCTGCTCGACCCAATCGTGTCCGGATCCCCAAGCGGAGCAGGATTGCTATGCCATGGGCTGGAACTGGCAACCCTGGCCGGACTGCAGCTGCGTGGACCCGTGCACACCCCCTCCCGGTTGCCCCTATTGGAACTTCCAGAACTGCATTTGCGAGAACTACTACTGAACTGCCCCAATCCCCCGGCCGGAGCCGACTCCGGCCGGGGGCTCGAGGTAGGCGCGCATCCGGCTCAGTTCTGTTCGAGGCGGCCGCCACGGAGGGCGTCCAGCAGTCCCTCGCTCCTGAACCACTCCGCCGCGTTGGGCGGTAGCCGGTTGACTCCATAGCCGTCGAGAAGCTCGTTCAGCCACAAAGCCACGATCAATTCGAGGCTGCTTTCGCCAAGGCTCCCGGGCGGAGGCTCGGCGTTGCCGAAGTACGGCGCGAAGAGCTGTCGGGTGTCCACCGAGAGGTCGAGAGGGATGACCTCCGGCTGGAACGGCTTGCGCGACCAGAGGTAGAGCTGGTCGGGGGTCGCCACCATGAAGTAGCGGGCGGGCGGAAGGCCGTAAGCGGCCAGGTTCCGCCGCAGCAAAGCGGCCCACTCGGGCGAGCTGCGCGGCTTGGCCTTGACCTCGGCAACCAGCACGTCTGGCCAACCGCGTCGAAGACCGCGATGTCGGGCTTCTGCACTATGGTCGGCATTGTACGCCTCGCCTCCTTCGCTCCTAAGACGGAAAACGGAGTCGGGATTCTTGCAGCCTTCGCCACTGGCGGGCCAACCGCGCGGGGTAGGCGAAGTAACGGCAAGACAAGGCGATACACCCCTCTCAGAGCGGTGGCGAGGGGCCGCGGTGGCTGTGGGCTATCGTCCTGTCGTGCGACTAGCTTGTTAGAGGAGAAGTCGCTGCGAGTTGAAAGAGACGCTCGCACTGGGCTTCAAGCTTTAGTAGGGCGGCAATTCGGCGACACAGGTGGGTAACGGTCTCGATTTCCTGAAAGGTGAGAGGGCGACGAATCACGCTATAGTGCCGGTAGGAAAGCCACTTTGGGAGTACTTGGAATCCGCCCACACTGTAGCCCCAGACTTCCTCCGGCACATTGCTCCATTCTCCCTTCGGATTCCAAAAAATCGAGCCGCTATTGACTCCAGGATGGAACTTTCCGCCATGCCTAGAACTACCCGAGGTCAACCGCCAATCGGCATGATCCAATTTTGGCACTGCTATAGTCGCCAACGCGCTATCAAGTCTTCCACTGGTCACTCCAGGCACGTCCGAAAACGGATCCATCAATTCCGCGATTCTACGCCCAACCTCGAACGCTTGCGCTAAACTGGCTGCATTACTCGGAAGTGGGACTGTAGGGAAATCGTCGGTATCGGTACCGACAGATTGAATCCATGAAGGTGCAAACATTAGGGCGACGAGTGAGAAGAAAATGCAGTCTCCGACCTGAGTGTCATCGCCTCTAACACCGCATAGGCGAGCACTTCTTATCCAATCGGTTGAGATGTTGGTTTCAAACTGTCGCGAGGAGCCGCCCAGCTCGAGGCGTTGCTGCCTTAATGAACGTGCCTCACCCACACGGGACGGTGCGACCGGGCGCAAGCGTGGGAACGCTCTTGCGTCCGGGTCGGTGCAGTGGAAGCTGGGCACACCCGAGGAGACGGCCGGTCGCGCCGCGCCTGGTCTTCGTGGCGTCTGTGCCGCCACCAGGAAGATTTGATCGTGGATTCGCTCTAGTCCTTCGCTCGCGGAAACCAAAAGGTAAGGCATGAGCTCACGGCGCGGTTCATTGAGCAACTTATGACGTGGTTCCCAATACAGCCATCGAGCGTCCAGCGGCCTGTACAGAAAAGGAACTATTCGCCCCTCTTCGAAAGCGGAATCCTCGAAAAGTTTTTCGCGAGTCTTCTTCGGACTGTACCGCTTCCGCTCGACCGCAAATCCAGTATGCTTAGCAAAGAGACTCTTGTGTGTTACGGTCTCGTCGAAGTAATCCTGCATCCTTTGACGCAGGACTTCTTGAGCGACATCCACCACCGCCTCATCCCGCACAGGCTGCACGCCCGAAAGAAAAAAGGCAAAGTAGTCGTCAAGTGGTGGGTCATCGCCCGCTGAGTTTTGAACAAGCCGCCAGCGATCATCCAGCACTGGCTGGAGGCTCACCAAGCCCTCATCAATCGATGACCCTCGGTATGCAGAAAGCGTAGCCCGCTTTTGCTCACCGCTGCCACGCAGGTCACGCTTCCTAACTGAGGCTATTCCGCTAGTGGCACCGGACCGGACACACGTGGTAATCGCAACGCCGCGCGTAATTCCTGTCGCTATGGCAGTTGTGAATACGCTGCCGTCGCCTGGGTGGGAGGTGTCGTGAACGTCTCCGTGGAGGTCGTCAATGACAAGCGTGTGGAAGCTCTGGAGGATATATTCCCGCATCGCGGGATAGGACCGGCCGCCCAGCCATTTACGGTTCGAAATATACGAGACGATTCCTCGCCCTGTCAACTCGGCGATCTTTCTGACGGCTATTCTCCAGAAGCGGACATAAAGATCGCCAAGGCGATGCTTTCGCAAGCCATAGCGCGGCCACAAGGGCTCGATCCAATCCGCGAGCAATTTCTTTTCTTCTTCGACTTCGGCCGCAGAGAAACCTTCATAGGGCGGATTCCCAATGATTACTAGAACCGCCTCCTGTTGTTTGACGTGAAGTGCCGCAGCCACCTCGGCTTCTACGCCCGGCAAAGGAGTGGGGGGAGGCGCTGTAGGCGCGCTACCCCAACCAGTCAGTGCATTCGTGAGATAAATGCGTGGCCTCTCCTCGGGTTCGAGGCCTGCGCCGAGCTGCGCTAAGAAACGTCCTACGTGGAGGTGTGAAATCAGAAAGGCCGCCGGAAGTACTTCAAAGCCCACCACTCTCGTCAGCGCAGCTTTCTTGGTCCTGGCCGCGGCGATCTCGGAGGGTTCTCGGTTTAGACGATGAAAGTCGTAGATCGCCTGCAGAGCCATTACAAGGTACGTGCCTGAGCCGACAGCCGGGTCAAGAACGATAACCTGATCATCTGCAAGCCCCATATCTAGTGATAGATCATTCTTGAGGTGGTGGTCCACGCGCCGAATCTGGTACTGCGCGATCTCCTTGGGCGTATACCAAACACCTAGCTTGTTCCGAAGATAGGGATCGAAGCGGGCGAGAAACGGTTCGTAGAAGTATTCGAGGGCAAATTCGTCGAATTGGTGGGTGAATGCGGGTCGATCTATCCATTGCAGTGTGTGCGCAATATGATCCAGGTGGGGCCGGAGATTGCACTGTTGCAAGAACTGAGGGTGCTGGATGAAGTGAAAGATCTCAGCAATGACCGGCACGTGAAGCACCTGGGCTGTATCGCGATGGTCAAAGCTTTCGGGCGTTGGGTAGTCGAGCCAAGCAGCGAAAAGCCCATATACCAGAGTTTGTACAACGGTTGGGATAAAGAACCGGTCCTCGAGATGCATACCTAGCCCGTCACGCATGCTCTCAGCCACTGAGCGGAGCAACACCTTTGGGTCGCCTGCCTTTTCGATTTCCTCGGCCATTCTTTGGGCGTGGAGAGCCAGGAGGCGCGCGATATGGTCAGCATCTGAGAGAAGAGGCCGGCGGGCGCAAGCCACCTCGATCAACTCAACAAGTCGCTGACCCGCTCCAGGCAGAGGGGTCGGCCTCGTTTCGGCGAGAGCTGCAGGACCGGCGAGGAGATCGACGGCGCTTATCTCCTGCAGCCCTCTCTCGGTCCGCTGTGCCCAGACGAACTGCCAAAGGTTGGTCAAGAGGACGTAGCCACCTCCGAAGCCTTCGGCGTAGCGAATAGCTTGAGGGAGCGAAAGGAGTGCCGGCTTAGCCACTGCCGGAGGCTTTGCCTCAACCGGCGCTACGAGCACCTCGGCTTCTGGGTCGTAGAGACCGACATCTGGAAAGCCCTCGCCCTTTGCGGCTGGATTTGGAATTGTTGTGCAGGGAGCCTTGCTAAGTGCTCCAACGGCGTCAAGAAGGTTATTGAGAGCAGGGTAAAAGGAGAGCTCGTCCGTGGCAACGCCAGATTGAATGAGTTGGGCGCAGCGATCGAGGTACGACCGCACAGCCAACTCGGCTTCCGCCGCCTTTTGCCTCCTCTTTCCCCGCATTGAAAGGGACAGTAGCGAGTCGCCCGAAGTTTGGGAAGTCCCCGGCGCAAGTGGGGCACCGCGCCGCCGCAGTGAACCTCTACCAGAAATGGCTCGGGCAAGTAGAGGTCGGCTTCGAGCGAGGCGGTAGACCAAGTCACAGCGCGGCGACTTACCGTCAGCCGCCAGGCCACCGGTACCCCAGCACCGAGTCCGCCCGGTAAGCCCGCACCTTCACCCGATTCTCTTGATTGCCACCAAGAAGGTCGAGCAGCGCGCCCCGGTGGGCGATGAAGAAGGCGACGTGGCCCTGGGCTGGGTTGTTGCCTCGCCGCAGGACCACGACGCAGCCGGTCCGCGGTCTCTCTAGAGCCCGGCCCCAAGTCAGCCAGGAGCGCGCGGCGGCCGAGTCCGTGCCGCGCAGGCCAGCTCGGCGCAGACACCAGTTGACGAAGGCCGAGCACCAGGGGACCTCGTCGGTCGTGGCGCGGAGGGCGGTGGTCGCGTGGTACGCGACGATGCGCGGGTTGTGGGTCTCGTCGGGGTACTCGCGGACGCCGATCTCGCGCTTGGCGAGGGCGAGCCAGGGCGGTTGTCCTTGGGGGCCTCGGAAGGCGTCGCCGGTCCACGGCAACAGGTAGCGCGCCGCGGCCCAGCCGGCGTAGAGGCCTTCGGGGGCGGCGCGCCGCACTTCGAGCCACCGGCCGTCCGGCGAGGCGCTCAGCCGCTCGAGCACCATGCCGCGCGGCAGGACGGCGAGGACCGGAAACGCCGTGCCCGGGCCGCGGCGCAGGTTCAAACCGCTGGCGGTGACTTCCACTGCGGTCATCGCGTCGCCCTCCATGAACGCGGGACCGATCGCCCGGGGCGCCCCGCCATGCCCGTCGGGGCGCCCCGGGGACCGGGACGTCTACTGGTCCTGCTCCTCCTGCTTGCCGTCGATCGCCTTGGCGAGGTCGAACTCGGCCTCGGTGAGGCTGCGGGCGAGGCGGCTGACCAGCGTCACGACGATGTGGTTGGGCCGCAGGTCGAGGTCGGCGGCCAGGCCGTGGTCGAACGCGGTCTCGGTGACGAAGTGGGCGAAGGCGACGGCCGCGCGAGGGCTCGAGAGCGTGTAGCGCCGCGAGATCTCCGTCGCGTTGCGCGCGGCGCTCCAGCCGGGCAGCTCGCGCAGGTGCTCCTGGATGCGCTCGGCCTTGAGCCTCGCGGTGACCGGGGTCGGCGCCGCCGGCGGGTGCCCTGACGTGTGCGTGGTGGTCCTCTCCATAGGCGTCCTCCTTCTCTGATGTGCCGGCCATCGGTGGCCGGCGCACCGTCATTATAGTCAGATGCTCTGCTGATTACTACTGTCTATTGACAACCACGTCAGCGGTTCCGATACTTCTCCGACTTTTTCGCCCGCGGGCAGAGGAGAAGGCGTGAACGGACCGGGTCGGCTGGTGGAGCGCGTGGATCAGGAGACGGATGGGATGGGTCGGCGGCTCGATCCAGTCGGTTCGGCCGTGGATCCACTCGGTTCCGGCGCGGGTCCATTCGGTCCGGCCGGCGAGCTACTCGGTTCCGCCGGCGATCGAGTCGGTTCGGCCGAGGATCCACTCGGTTCCGCCGTCGATCGACTCGGTTCGCCCGCGGATGCAGCCGGTTCGGCCGCCGATCCGCTCGGTTCCGGCGCCGATCCGCTCGATTCGTGCCGCGGGCCGCCCGCATCGAGCGGCGGTGCGATCAACCCTGGACGCAGTACCGAAAGGAGGCAAAGCATGGCAATCAACGGCAACTCACTGTCCGAACGCATCACCCGCTGGCAGGTGCTGGCGGAGAACCTTCGCGAGGCCGAGGGCCTCGATCACATCGCGGCAGACCTGCAGCAGCTCGAGGAGCGGATGGCGGAGACGCGCACCGTCCAGAACCTGCTCGAGGACCTGCGCTCGCAGTTCCGGGCGCAGGCCGCGCGGGTGCGGAAGCTCGCCATCGAGGGCGACTCGATCCGCGCCCGCATCGGCGCCAGCCTGCGGAGCAAGCACGGCTTCACGAGCGAGGCGCTCATCAAGTACGGCTTCAAGCCGCGGCGCGTGCCGCGGCGCCGTCCGAAGACGCCCGGCGTGGTCGTGCCGGGCCTCGCGCCCGCGGTCAAGACCCAAGCCGCGGACGACTAGAAAGGAGGAGCGATGTCGCGAACCGAACGGCGGTCCTCCCGGCGTGGGGCGTCGAAGGCCGGCCGCAACCCGACCGACCCCGACGCCGACCGCGACGCGAAGTCGTTCGCCGGCCCGACGCTGACCCAGGCGCCGGACCGGGCCTGGCGTGACCGGCGCCGCCAGCGGCGGCGGCGGCTCGCCCGGCTCTACGGCGAGGGGGACTGACCGAAGCCCGGCGCGGCGGGCGTGGCGCAAGCGCGCCCGCCGCGCCTTTTTCCGACCGCTGCACGAGGAGCGACCCGATGCCCGAGCCCGCGCGCCGCACCTTCCCGACCTCCCTGCGCGACACCGTCCGTGGCTGGCTGGAGCCCGCCGGCTGGACCTTCGAGGAGCAGGAGCACCCCGCGGTCGGCGTCGGCCTGGCCGACGGCGAGTTCCTCTGGGTCGACGCGGTCGCCCGCGAGAACGTGACCGTGCTCATCGCCGAGCCGGCCACCGGCCCCGAGCGGCTGTTCGTCTGCTACCACTTCTCGCTCGACCTCGCCGAGCGCGACCGCCTCGACCGGCTCGGCCGCGCGGAGCGGACGCAGCTCGCCTGGGACGTCCGGAGCCACCTGCACCTCCTCCAGGTCGAGTACCTGATCGACGCCGCGGTCCCCAACAACCTCTTGCTCTACGTCGACGTGCCTCGCCCCTGCCTGACGCGCGACACGCTGCTCGGTCACCTGCAGCGCCTCGCCGCCGCCCTCCGCCTCGTCTCCCTCGCCTACGCGAAGGCCTTCGGCACGCTCGACGAGCAGCCCGCGGCACCGTCCGTCCACTGAGCTAGCTCCCACCGTCGAGCACCTGCCCGGTCAGCATCAGCAGGCCGGCGCGGAAGCCCCCGGCCGGCAGCTCGCGCAACACCTCGCGCCAGACCTCGGCCACGAGCTTGCGGTCCATCGTGCCCGCCGCGGCCGCGTCGTGAAGCCGGCGCAGCGCCGCGCGCACCTTCGGTGGCAGCGCCCGGGCGCGAACGAGCGGCGCCAGCTTCGGCGCCATCCGCATCAGCTCGCGCCGGCGGCCGCGCCAGATCCAGAGGCTCGCCAGGTGAATGCCGGCGACGGCCGTCGCCTCGGCTGACCTCGCGCCGAGCGCCTCCGCGAACGCCGCGATGAGCCGCCGCTCGGCCTCGTCCGCGCGGCCGGCAAGCGCCGCCGCCTGTGCGCCGGTCACGCCGAGAACGGCGCGCAATGCGGGGTCGTCGAGCGCCGCGGCGTCCGCTTGCGCCAGCACCGCCTCGGCCTGCTCGGCGCGGTCGAAGCGGAGGAGGAGCTGCGCGAGCATCAGCCGCCCGCGCGTCGCCGCCGCCGGGTCGGCGAGGCGGCTCGACAGCAGGAACGAGCGCGAGAAGAGGCCCACGGCGCGCTCGAGGTCCCCGAGGTCGGCGTAGAGCGTGCCCTGCTCTTCGAGCGCCAGGCTCTGCTGCGTCACCTCGCCGCACTCCTCGAAGAGGGTCACCGCCCGCTGGTAGAGCGCCAGCGCTTCGGGCGCCCGCTTGCCGGCGCGCCGGAAGCCCGCGAGGCGCCGCGCCAGGACGGCGGCCTCGAACGAGTCCTGCTCCTCGAGGAGGTCGGAGGCGGTGCGGAAGGCGAGCTCGGCGCTCGGGAGCTCGCCGCGCCGATGGAGCGCCTGGCCGACGAGCGTGTAGCCGCCGCTCTGGAGATCCCGCACGCCGGCGCCTTGCGGCAGCCGCTGGAGGATGGTCAGCGCGAGTCGCGCCAGCTCCTCGGCGGCGTCGGGCTGCGTCTCGGCGGCCTGGCCGCCGCGCTCGAGAAGCGTCAGGACGACGGCGGCGGTGTGGAAGCGCTCCTCGCCGCGGAGCGCGAGCGTCCGCCGCTCCCGCGGCAATGCCAGGAGCTCGTCGACGAGCGGCCCAGCCGCCGCTCGCTCGGCGGCGATCGCCGCGGCGCGCGCTTCCCACCGCCGGGCGAGCCGCGGCCAGACCCTCTCCATCTCTGGCGCGCCGGCCGCTGGCGCAACGCCGGCCGCGGTCTGAGCGAGCTGGCCGGCGATCGGCCGCGCCAAGTTGCGGCAGCGCGCGCAAGCGAGGAGATGGCCGAGGACGCCCGCTTGGCGCTCGGTCAGCGATGTCACGAACGGCAACAGCTCGCCCTCGCGGAAGTGCTCCATCGGCGGTCTCGCTCCCGTCACTGGCTCGGTTGCAGGTGATTGGCTGGATT
Organism: Thermoanaerobaculia bacterium; assembly: GCA_035536455.1. Taxonomy (GTDB): domain Bacteria; phylum Acidobacteriota; class Thermoanaerobaculia; order Multivoradales; family UBA5704; genus DASUNQ01. The sequence continues at coordinate 25,733 of DATLOC010000031.1, forward strand.
TGCTGCTCTCAAGCCCTTTTCCTCAGTGACGCTGACATTTCTAGCATAGTGTTGCCGCAGATGGCAAGTAGATGCTCCTCCGAGACGTTGGATGGCTCCCAGGAGCGAGCCCCTGCCGCTCGTTGCTCGCCGCCGCATCCGCCGTCCCAGCGGGGGAGCCGACCGCACTACGCTGGTGGGAAAAGAGGCAACCCCGCGAGCGCCGCAGCCATCCCGGCCGCCCGGCGACCCGCCGGGGAACGAGGAGGCTTTGCGATGTCAGGTCGGAAAATCGTGGCAAGCGTGGGGGCGCTCGCAGTGGCGGCGTTCCTGGTCCTGGGCACACCGGCGCACGCCATCGGCTCGCGCGCCGGCAACGAGGCGCCGCCGGCCCGGGCCAGCGCCTGGCAGGCGTTCGCCGAGCTGTTGCGGGACGTCTTCGAGCTCGTAGGCCTGCGGCCGGTTTGGGAGAGCCAAGGTCCAGCGATCGATCCGAACGGCTAAGCGAACAAGACGCGCAAGCCGTGTGGCAGAATACGCCCCGCTAATCTGCTGAAACCCGGGAGACCGCCCGAGCTTGCGCGACCACCCTACGCACGAGACCCTCGACCGCTTCCTGCGCGGGCAGCTTTCGGCGGTCGAGGGTGCCCGCGTCATTGATCATCTCGTCCGCGGCTGCCCCTTCTGCCAGGCGGCAGCCGCGGATCTCGCGGGCCCGCTTTTCGAGGAAGGCGAGCCGGAAGACCTGGGGAGCGACGATGGCGCGGTCTGCGAAGTCGATTTGGACCGTGCTTTACCCGCGGCGCGCCACGCCGCCGCCGCCCACCAGGAGGAGACCCTCCTCGCCGACGAGATCTACGCCGCGCTCGTGGTGGAGGGGCACTCCGCCATCCACCGGGCCTCGCACTTCCACCGCGTCCCTGTCTGCCGCGCCCTGATGCGGCGGAGCTGGGAGCTGCGGCACGAGGACCCGACGCAGATGCTGCAGCTAGCCGACCTCGCGGTGTACGCCGCGAGCCGGCTCGACCCCGAGCAGGTGGGAACGGTGCGAGTCGCCGAGCTCAACGCCCGTGCGCTCGGCGAGTACGGGAATGCGCAGCGCATCACCGGCGACTTGAGCGGCGCCGAGCGATCGGTTGAGCAGGCCCTCGCTCTCTACCAGAGCAACGACCAGGACCCGCTTCTCGGCGCTCACTTGCTGAGCCTCAGGGCCTCCCTGTTCGCCGATCAGCGTCGCTTCTCCAATGCCCTCGACTTGCTCGAGAAGGTGGAGAAGACCTACGAGGAATTCGGCGAGCGCCATCAACAGGGGCGAGCGCTGGTCCAGAGGGGGATCTATACCGGCTACCGCGGCGAGGCGGCGGAGGGGGTCCGCCTTCTGCGCAGCGCGCTCGCCCTGATCGACGAAACGGTCGACCCGAAGCTGGCCCTGACAGCCGTCCACAACCTCGCTTGGGCGCTGTACGAGTGCGGGCAGCTCCGCGATGCCCGGGTGCTGCTGTGGGAGAACCGCGAGCGCTACGACCGGCACGCCGAGCGCACCATGCTCCTGAAGCGAACCTGGATCGAGGGCAACATCGCCGCGGGCCTCGGCGACCTGGAGCGTGCCGTCGAACGGCTGAGCGACGCGATCCAGGGCTTCGACGAGGCAGAGCTGGGCTATCAGGCCGCGCTCGCCGCCCTCGACCTCGGCGCCGTCTGGCTGCGCCAAGGCCGCTCGCACGCGGCGTTGGAGCTCCTCGAATACGCCGCCGAGACCTTCGTCGCCATCGGCGTCGGCCGCGAAGCCCTCGGCGCGTTGGCCCTCCTCCAGCAAGCCTGCGAGCAAGAGCGCGTCGACGTAACCCTCATCCACCAAATCTCCGCCTTCCTCCGCCGCCTCGAGCACGACCCCAGCGCCCGCTTCAAGCAGCGCTAACGCGCCTCCAAGCGCCGGCGCTCCGGCCCTCCGGCGTTCATAGGTTTCTTGTCCCTAAATCATCGAATGTATGGGATCTGGCGCCTGGCTCGAGGGCCTCGTAGATCCCGACCGGCGCCCTTTCTCCTCGGGAACCGACCGCTCCAGGGCACTCTCCAGCCACTGGCATTCCTCTTGCGGAACGGGCACCCACCTACCGAGGAGATACCGATGTTGACTGACTCTGTTCACGGCTCGTCTCGATTCCTGCTGCGCAGCGTGTTGCCGGTGGTGCTCGTCGCGATCGGCGCCCTGCTGGTGCCGCCGTCCGTCACCGCGCAGAGCTGCGTTCTAACTCGCCTCGACACGCCCGTCATGGACGCCTTCCACGAGGACTTCACCCCCACCGGTGCCCACCAGCGCTTCCAGGCCTCCCTCGGCCACCGCTACGGCTACTCCTTCCGCCACTTCGTCGGCACCGACGAGCAGGAGGAGCGGCTCGCCGAGCACAGCCAGGTGGTCAACAACGTCAACATCATCGACCTCTCGATGCGCTACAGCTTCAATTCCCAGACGAGCCTCTCGGTGGGCCTCCCGTACCTGACGGCCAACCGCGACGGCGCGCTGCGCAACGCCGAAGGGCACGTGATCGCGCGCTACACGCGCAGCCAGACCGAAGGGCTCGGCGACGTCACGGTGGTCGCCAAGCACCTTCTCTGGGACCCGGCGACCCATCGCCGCTCGAACCTCTCGCTCGGGCTCGGCATCAAGGCCCCGACCGGTGACTACAAGCAGAGGCAGACCACGCTGTCGCTCCGCGGCAGCCAGATCGTGCGCAGCGACGGGGGCACGGCCGACTACTCGGTCCAGCCCGGCGACGGCGCCTGGGGGATCATCACCGAGGCGAGCGGCTACCGCATCCTCAACAAGACCGGCTCGCTCGCGCTCTACGGCAGCGGCACCTACATCTTCGCGCCCGAGACGCACAACGGCGTCGCGCGTCCCAACGCCAACATCGCCGAGGAGTTCGTGTCGGCGACGGACCAGTACGTGGCGCGCCTCGGCGTGCAGATCGGCCCCAAGTCCTGGCGCGGCTTCGGCCTCGGCCTCGGCGGCCGCATCGAGGGCATCCCGCCGCACGACGCCTTCGGCTCGAGCTTCGGCCGGCGGCGCCCGGGCTACATGGCCTCGGTCGAGCCGTCGCTGAGCTACTCCTGGGGCGGCAACTCGCTCTCGATGTCGGTGCCGTGGGCCGTCGAGCGCAACCGCCAGCGCAGCGTCTCGGACCTGATCCGCGGCCGGCACGGCGACGCGGCGTTCCCGGACTACGTGGTCCTCACCAACTACGCCGTCCGGTTCTGATGCCGGCGCGGCCGCGGCGCCGCCGCGCGCCGGCGGCGCTCGTCCTCGCGATGACGGCGGCGGCCCTCGGGGCTGCCGCCGTCTCGGCCGCTCCGGCTCCAGCCAAGCCGCTGGAGGCGAAGCTCGACCGGCTCGAGGGCGGCAAGCTCAAGCTCTCGGAGCTGCGGGGCCAGCCGGTCCTGCTCGAGCTCTGGGCGACCTGGTGCATGCCGTGCCGGGAGCAGGCCGAGATCGTCCGCGAGCTGGCGGCCGAGCTCGCGGGTCGCTCGGTCGCCGTGCTGGCGGTCAACCAGGGCGAAGGCGACAAGGTGGTCCAGAAGTACCTGGCGGAGCATCCAAGCCACTACCCGGTGGTGCTCGATCGCTGGCAGGTCGTCTCCGCGCACCTGCAGGTCAACGAGCTGCCGGCGCTCGTCCTCCTCGACCGCGACGGCAAGGTGGCCGGCCTCCGCCTGGGGCTCACGCGGCGGGACGATCTCTTGTCGCTGCTGAGGGAGCTGGAGAACACCGCCGCCGCGGGAGCGGCGGGCGCGAGCGGCCGGCAGTAGTCAGCGCCGCCGCGCCCGGTCGGGCTCGCGGGGCTCGGCGGCGGTGGCGGCCGCTTGGGCGGCGAGGATCTCGCGCAGCTTGCCGAGGGCCTGGTCGATCTGCTCGGGGGTGAAGGCCAGCGGCGGCTGCCGCGGGACGCTGCCCTGGAGCTTGGTGGCGAGGTCGCGGACTTTCTGGCCGGTCGGGCTCGGCTGGGGCGCTTCCTGCGGGTACGCCAGGCGGAAGAACTCGACGGGGTCGAGCTGGATGACCTCGAGGATCTGGAACAGGTGGCCGATCTTGAAGGTCAGGGAGCGGCCCCAGAGCTTGCTCAGGTAGCCGGACGCCAAGTCCATCCGGCGCTCGATCTCGTTGAGCGGGACGCCGGAGATCCGGACGACCGTCAGCAGCAGCTCGAGGAGCCGGTTGGTCTCCGCCCTGGCGGATTCCGCAGACACGATGCCCTAGGCTACGCGAAATTGCACGCCCCAGCAAAGGGCCGGCCTGGTGGGGATGGCGCGCTACAATGCCCCCGATGAGGCGACTCCCGGCTCGCGGCCGCCCGGCCGTCGCCAGCCTGCTTGCCGTGCTCCTCGGCGCCGTCCTCTTGGCCGGCACGGTCGAGGTCCACGGCACGGCGGCGGAGCACTCCGCCCTCGACCGGCCGACCGTCGTCTTCACCGACGCGCGGCACGCCGACCAGCCGCTCCACCTCGAGACCTCGGCCGTCCTGGAGGTCCCGCGCTGCGCCTGGTGCGTGCTCCACGCCAAGAGCCGGGGCGACGCCTTGCGCGTGCCCGCGCGGCTCGCCGGTCCCGCGCTCGCTCGGACGGCTGTAGGCGCTCCGTCCGGCCAGCCCGCCTCCCCGCCCCGCCTCCGCCCGGTCTCCCGCGGCCCGCCGCTCGCCTGACCCGCTCCTCGCGCTGACGGCCCGCCCCGGCGGGTAACTCTCGTCGTTTCGCGCCCCCGGCCCCGCGAAGGCCGGGGACTCGGGTCAGGAGGCAGTCATGAGAAGTCGTCCTAGAATTCTTCGGCTGGCGGCGGCCCTGGCGCTGCCGCTGGTCTGCCTACTCACGCTCGCCGCGGCGGCTCCGGCCGCGGCCCAGCCCGCCCGCGGCTCGATCGCCGGCAAAGTCGTCTCCGAAGGGGGCGCGCCGATCGCCGGCGCCGACGTTTCGATCCTCGAGATCAACCGCCATGCCTCGACCGGCGCCGACGGCGCCTTCCGCTTCGACAACGTGCCGCCCGGCGAGTACCTCTTGGAGGCGGTGAGCGAGCGGGCGGGGACCGGGCTCACCCGGGCGGTCGTGGCCGCCGGCGCCACCGCCGAGGTGACCCTGGGGCTCGACTTGGCCGTGCACCGCGAGGAGATCCTGGTCACCGCCAGCGCCGACGCCCGCGGCCAGCTCGAGCTGGCCCAGCCGACGACCGTCATCGGCGGCGAGGAGCTGCGCCGGCGCCTCGAGCCGTCGCTCGGCGAGACCCTGAGCAAGGAAGCCGGCGTCTCGTCCACCTACTTCGGACCCGGCGCCAGCCGCCCGGTGATCCGCGGCCTGGGCGGCGACCGCGTGCGCGTCCTGCAGGACGGGCTGGGCGCCGGCGACGCCTCCAGCACCAGCCCCGACCACGCGGTGTCGATCGACCCGCTCACCGCCGAGCGGATTGAAGTGCTGCGCGGGCCTTCTACCCTGCTCTACGGCAGCAGCGCCGTGGGCGGCGTGGTCAACGTCATCGACCAGCGGATCCCCGACCGCGTCCCGTCGGCGCCGGTCACCGGCCTGGTCGAGCTGCGCGGCGGCACCGTGGCCGACGAGCGCGGCGGCGCCGCCGTCCTCGACGGCGGCCGCGGGGAATGGGCCTGGCACGTCGACTTCTTGAAGCGCGAGACCGACGACTACGAGGTTCCGGACTCCGCCGTGTCGGGAGGAGTGCTCGAGAACAGCGCGCTCGAGACCGAAAGCGGGAGCGTCGGCGTCTCCTGGGTGAGTGAAGGGGGCTTCCTGGGCGTTGCGGTCGGGGGGCTCGACAGCTTCTACGGCGTGCCCGGCGGCCACGCTCATGCGGAGGGCGAGGGCGAAGAGGAGGCGCCAGTGCGCATCGACCTCGAGCAGTGCCGCGCCGACCTGCGCGGCGCGATCACCCGGCCGTTCGGGCCCTTCCGCGGCGCCCGCCTGCGCATCGGCACCACGGAGTACGAGCACACCGAGCTGGAGGGGGCCGAGATCGGGACGGTCTTCACCAACGAGACGTGGGAAGGACGTTTCGAGCTGGTGCAGCGGCCTTTCGGCGCCCTCTCAGGGTCCTTCGGGGCGCAGGTCGCGACGCGCGACTTCACCGCCGTCGGCGAGGAGGCGTTCATCCCGCCGACCGAGACCGAGTCGTGGGCGCTCTTCGCCTTTGAGGAAGTGGCGCGCGGGCCGGTTACCTGGCTCTTCGGCGCGCGCTACGAGAGCCAGGACGTGGGCGCCGACCTCCCTGCGGTCCCGCCCGAGTCACTCGAATCGAGGATCGGGATCGACAGCCGCTCGGTCGACGGCCTCTCGGCCTCGGCCGGCGTCGTCTGGCGCCCCGCCGAGGAGTACTCGTTCGCCTTCTCGCTGGCGCGCTCGACCAAGCTCCCCAACGCCGAGGAGCTCTTCTCGAACGGGCCGCACATCGCCACCCGCGCCTTCGAGGTCGGCGACCCGAGCCTCGAGCAGGAGACGAGCCTCGGCGCCGACCTGTCGCTGCGCAAGCACGGCGGGCGGCTTTCGGGCGAGGTGAGCCTCTTCGCCAACCGCTTCGACGACTACATCTTCGAGCAGGCGACCGGCGACGAGGCGGACGGGCTGCCGGTCTTCCGGTTCGTGCAGCGCGACGCCGAGTTCGTCGGCGCCGAGCTGACCGGCGTCGTCGAGCTCTACCACGGCGAGCCGCACCACTTCGATCTCGAGCTCGGAGCGGACTTCGTGCACGCCGAGCTGCGCGACACCGGCGAGCCGCTGCCGCGCATCCCGCCGCGCCGCTACCGGCTCGGGTTCCACTACTTGGGCGAGCGGCTGCAGGGAACGGTCGAGGGGCAGCGGGTGGAGGCGCAGGACCGGCTGGCGGCCCTTGAGACGCGGACCGAGGGCTACACGCTGCTCAACGCCAGCCTCTCCTACCGCTTCTTCTTCGGCGAACGGCTGCTCGACCTGCTGCTGCGCGGCACCAACCTCACCGACGAGGAGGCGCGCAACCACGTCTCCTTCCTCAAGGACCTGGTGCCGCTGCCGGGTCGGGACGTCTCGCTGGCGGTGCGCTTCTCGTTTTGAGGCGCCGGCCGCGCCCTACTTCTTGGTGTAGGTGATCTCCATCATCTTGAACTCCTTGCCGTCCTTGCCGGGCACGTGCATCTCGAAGACCTCGGTCGTCGGGCTCGTCCAGCGGGACACCATCCTCGCCGTTATCTTCCCCTTCGTGACCGGGTCGTTCCAACTGCCGGTGAAGGTGCAGACGCCCTGAGCGTCGCAGGTGCCTTCGCTCAGCATCACGCCGGTGGACATGCTGTCGTTCCACGTCGCCCAGTACTTGCCGGTGACGTTGTCGTAGCCATGCATGCCGTGGCCGGTGAACGGCGTTCCCATCATCGAGCTGCTGACGTCCTCGACCAGCACGCGGCCGTCGAGCGCCATTTTCCGCGTCGCCGTCCCGCTCTCTTCCGACGGCGGCCCACCCGGCTCGTGCCAGCTCTTGATCTTCAGGTCGTAGCTGCCGGCCTGCGCCGCCAAGGCCTGGTGCGGGGCGCCCGGCGCGCCGGCCTGCATGTAGGCCTGCATCTCGGCCTGCTGCTCCGGGGTCATCTGGGGTTGCTGCTGTCCCTCCTGCGCCAACGCCGGTGCGGCGACGAGCACGGCGGCGGCGGTCAACAGCCAGCTTGCGAGCTTGCGGATCATGATTTCTCCTTTGGGGTAGGGGCTGCTACGGCCTCTTCCGCGGGTCGTCGCGCGGGTCGAGGTAGACGATCTGCCAGGGGCCGAAACCGGTGATCTGGAGGACGGTGTCGCCCGTCGCCCAGGCATAGTGCCACATGTCGGCCGGCATCAGGGAGTAGGTGCCGGCGGGGAGCGCCATGCCCTGCGCGGTGTCGAACTTGTCACCGCGGCCCAGGTTGAAGGTCCCGGAGACGACGGTGATCCGCTCGGGCGCGGGATGGAAGTGCGGCTTCACCTGGAAGCCGTCCGGCAGCCGGAGGCGCATGGTGAAGAGCCCCTCTTCGCGGGGGTCGCCTTCGAGGACCGCGAACTTGGCGCCCTTCGCCAGCGACGGCGGCCCGTCCTGCCACTTGATCGCGGCGGAGCGGTAGACCTCGTGGGCTGGATCCGGGTCCGCCACGGGCTCCTGCAGGGGATCGGTGGAGTGCTCGCCGGGCGTGGTCGGTTGGGCGGGCGGGGCGCCGTTCGCCGCCGCGCCGGCGGCGGCGAGGACGAGCAGGGCGCCCAGGAAGGCTGGCGCGAAGCGACTCAGTGAGTGCGGCATGGCTCCCTCCTTCGGATGTCGGTGACGGGTCGTGGAGGATGTATCATCGCCGAAAACGTCCGCCAGGTCATCCATCGCTTCCGAGCACCGTGGAAATTACAGGTCGTCGAGCGCCGCGCCGAGCCGCTCCAGGCCGGCGGCGAGGTCGGGGGTGGGGCCGCCGATGCCGATGCGGAAGTGCTCCGGCAGGCCGAAGAAGCGGCCGGGGACGACGGTCGTCTCGTGGCGGGTGCGCAGGTGGTCGCAGAGGCGGTCGGTGTCGCCGCCGCGCCAGCGCGGGAAGACCAGCGTCCCGTAGCGTGGGCGGACGACCTCCAGGTCGTCGCGCCCGTCGAGGAAGCGGTGGAGGAGGGCGCGGTTGGCGGCGAGGAGCGCCCGGGCGCGCCCGGCGATGCGGTCGAGGCGCGCCAGCGCCACGACGCTCAGCCGCTCCGCCGGGTGCGCCGGGATGACGTGGAAGAGGTCGGTGAGCCGCCAGATCCGCCGCGCCAGCGCGGGCTCGGCCAGCACCCAGCCGCAGCGCAAGCCGTTCAAGCCGTAGGCCTTGGTCAGGCTGCTCGCCACCACGAACTCGGGGCCGAGGCGGGCGGCGGTCAGCGCCGGCGCGCCCTCGTCCACCGCGATCATCTCCAGGTACACCTCGTCCACCAGCACGCGGGCGCCGGCCCGCCGCGCCAGCTCGCCGAGCCTGGCGAGAGCCGCGTCGTCGAGGCGCGCGCCGCTCGGGTTGTGGAGGTCGCTCAAGACGATCAGGCGGGTGCGCGGCGTGACGAGCCGCGCGATCTCGTCGAGGTCGATGCCCCAGCCCGTCTCCGGCCGCCGCGCGAAGTGCTTCACCTCGGCGCCGAGGTAGCGCGCGACGGCGAGGATCGGCTCGTAGGTCGGGTGCTCGAGGAGCAGCTCGTCGCCGGGCTCGACGAGCGCCGCCATCGCCAGATGGAGGGCGAGCGACGTGCCCACCGCCGCCACGACCTGCTCCTCCGGCACGCCGCAGTGCGCCGCCAGCGCCGCCTGCAGCGGCGGGTAGCCGTACCAGCTCGGTCCGGTCAGCTCGAGGTCGTCGAGCGTCGCGCCCAGCTCGGCGAGCGGCAGCGGATGGACGCCGCTCGCCACCAGGTTGAAGCGCGCCTGCGAGCGGGTCTTCGCCCACTCCTGGTACTCCGAGCTCAGGACGCGGGGCGCGCGGCCCACCGCCGCTCCTTCCAGCGCCAGGCGGCGTAGACGGCGAGCCCGGCGAGCAGGATCCCCAGCCCCTTGGCGCTCTCGGCCGGGTACTTGTAGATCGTGTTGGCCACGACCAGGGCCGAGACGGCGACGAAGGCGGCAGTCGTCCACGGGTGGCCGGGCGTGTGGAAGCCGGGCGGCTCGGCGCCGCTCTCGCGGTCGCGCCGCCGCAGCACGAAGAGGCAGCTCGCCGCCAGGCCGAAGAAGATCCAGTCCACCGCCACGACGTAGGAGAGGATCTGCTCGTAGCGCCCGGAAAGGGCGATCACCGTCGCCCAGATGCCCTGCAGCGCGATCGCCGCCGCCGGCACGCGCGTCTTCGGGTGGACGCGCGCCAGGGCGGGCAGGAAGAGGCCGTCGGCCGCCATCGCGTAGTAGACGCGCGGCGCGGTGAGCATGCTCTGCGCCAGGAAGCCGAAGGTGGAGACCGCGATCCCGGCGGCGATGAGCCGCGCTCCCGGGGCGCCGAGCGCGGCGCGCATGACGTCGGAGGCCGGGGTGGTCGTGGCCGCGAGGCCGTCGGTGGCGAGGACGCGGATGCAGACCGCGTTGACGGCGACGTAGAGGACGACGACGCCGGCGACGCCGAAGAGGAGGCCGCGCGGCAGATTGCGGCGCGGCTCGCGCACCTCGCCGGCGACGAAGGAGGCGGTCTGCCAGCCGCCGTAGGCGAAGAGCACGGGCACGAGCGCGGCGCCGAAGGCGGTCAGCAGGTCGAACGAGGGCGGGCGGTCGAGGAGGCCTCCGGCGGCGCGCGCCGGCACCGCCGCGCCGGCGAGGAACAGCCCGCAGACGACGAGCGCGAGGATGGCCGCGATCTTGAGCACCATGAGCGCGCTCTGCACGGCGCTCCCGGTGCGCACGCCGAGGCAGTTGACGGCGGTCAGGAGAGCCAGGGCGATCGCCGCCACCGCGCCGTCGGCGAGCGGCGCGCCGGTCAGCTCCAGCGCGTAGCGCGCGAAGGTCACCGCCACCGCCGCCATGCCGCCGCTCTGCGTCACCAGCAGCAGCCCCCAGCCGTAGAGGAAGGCGAGCGAGGGGTGGAAGGCCTCGCGGATGTAGGCGTACTGGCCGCCGACGGCCGGCCGCCGCGCCGCCAGCTCTGCGTAGATGAAGGCGCCGGCCAGGGCGATGACGCCGCCGGCCGCCCAGGCGGCGAGGATCAGGAACGGCGTGTGGACCTGCCGCGCCACGACGTAAGGGTTCATGAAGATGCCGGAGCCGACGATGCCGCCCATGACCAGCATGGTGGCGTCGAACGGCCCCAGGCGCCGGGCCAGGGCGGGGGCGGCGTCGCCGCGAGGAGACGCGCGCTCCTGGTTGCGCATTCGGCGCAACCTAGCACGGCGCTCGCCGCGTCCCGGCGCTACGCCTTGCGGAAGCGGAAGCCGTCGGCGCCGCCGCTGTCGAGGCGGAAGCCGGTGACGCGGCCGCCGGCGTCGCGCTCGAACTGGAAGGTCAGGACGAACCACTCGGTGGGCAGAACGAAGCGGTCGGGCCCGGCCGCCAGCAGCTCGCCCGTCGGCTGGATCTTGGTGCGCAGGCGGAGCGCGCCGCCCTCGACGACCAGCTCGTAGGGGTTGTCCAGCTCGTCGTCGAGGTAGCGGCCGGCGAAGACGGCGAGCTCCGCCGGGCCCGGGCCGCCGCAGAGCGGCTCGTAGCGCGCGGTCTCGCCCCCCTCCTCGAAGAGGCGGACGATCTTGCCGCCGGCCGGGCGGTCCTCGAAGACGATCCGCCAGTCGAGCGCCGGGCGGGCGGTCCAGAACTCCGCGGGTCCGCTCGCCGCGAGCTCCAGCCGCGTGCCGGCGGCGTGCACGACGAGCCCCGCTTCCTCGGCGCGCACGTTCCAGACCGTGCCGGTGGCCGGGTTCTGGTAATCGCCGGCGAAGGCGCGCAACGTCGCGGGTGGCAGCTGGAGCGGCGTACGCGCCGGCGTGGGCCCGGCGACGTGGAGCGGTGTTGGTTGCTCGCCCAGGACCAGGTCCGCCACCGTGCGCGAGAGGAGGCGCGAGTCGATCGTGCCGTTGCAGAGGCAGAAGACCGAGAGGTGCTCGGCGGGGAAGCGGACGACGTCGGCGACGTAGCCGGGGCCGCGGCCGGCGTGCCACTGGATCGGCCGGCCGCGGTGCTCGTCGAGAAAGATGCCGAAGCCGTAAGTCCCCGGGGTGCCGTCGGCGGCCACCAGCGGGGTTACCGCCTGCGCCACCAGCTCCGGCCGAGCGCGTCCGAGCCGATTGGAGTAGAAGTTCTCGTCCCAGCGCAACAGGTCCGCGAGGGTCGTCCAGACGCCGCCGCTGCCGGCGAGCGGCGGCACGTGGGCGCCGCGGAAGCCGGCCGCCAGGTCCCCGGTGTAGGGCGTCGCGCGCTGGGGGATCACGCGCTCGAAGTCCTCGCTGAGCTCCGAGCGCGTCATCCCGAGCGGCGCGAAGAGGCGCTCGGCGGCGAGGTCGCGGATGGGCTTCCCCGCCGCGCGCTCGGCGATCACCCGCAGCAGCACGTAGTTGGTGTTGCTGTACTCGAAGCGCTCGCCCGGCGGGAACTGCAGCCCCTTCTGCCGTGCGACGAGCGCCAGCACCGGCGCCAGCTCCAGGTCGCTCGGCGCGAAGCCGGCGAGAAAGCGCAGGGCCTGGTAGTCGCGCAGGCCGCTGGTGTGGTGGACGAGCTGTCGGATGGTGATCGGCCTCGCGTAGGCGGGCATCTCCGGCAGGTGCTTGCGGATGTCGTCGTCGAGCCCGAGCTTCCCCTCCTCGGCGAGCAGGGCCACGAGCATGGCGGTGAACTGCTTGGAGACCGAGCCGATCGGGAAAACCGTGTCCGGTGTGTTGCGCACCCCGTAGTCGAGGCTCGCCATCCCGTACCCGCGCTGATAGACGAGCGCCCCGTCCTTGGCGACCCCGAGCGCGCACCCCGGCGTGTCCGGCCGGTCCCAGTCGGCGAAGAGGGCGTCGATGCGGGCGGTCAGCTCGGGCGCCAGCGGCGCCGGCGGGGCTGTCGCGGCGAAGGCTGGAGAGGCGGCGAGCGCGCAGAGCGCGAGCAAAGCCGCAGCAGCGAAGCGGGGAACAGACATGGATCGAAGGCTATACGGAGCGGCGGGAAGGGGTATGTACGCCCACCGCCGCGCTAGCATGCGCCAATGCCCCCGCGCGCGCCGAAGCTCGACGACGAGGTCCGCGACCTCTACCAGGGCCCGCTCGGCGAGTTCACCGCCGGCCGCCAGGCGCTGGCGAAGCGGCTGCGCCAGGCCGGGGACGCGCGCGCCGCGGAGGTGGCGGGGCTGCCCAAGCCGCCGCTCTCGGCGTGGGCCGTGAACCGGCTCTTCGCGGGCGAGCCGAAGGGGGTGGCGGCGCTCGTCGGGGCGGGGGAGCGTGCGCGCGCCGCGCAACGGAAGGTCGTGGCGAAGGGCGATCCCGCGGCGCTGCGGCAGGCGATCGAGGCGGCGCGCGCGGAGGTCGAGCGGCTGACCGCGCGCGGCGCCGCCATCCTCACCAAAGCCGACCGCACGCCCGGCGAGGCGATCGTCGAGCGCCTGCGCACCAACCTGGAGGCGCTCGCCTTCAACCCGGCGGCGGCGCCGGTCGCCGAGCGCGGCTGGCTCGACGCAGACCTCGAGCCGCCCGGCTTCGAGGTGCTGGCGGGGCTGCAGCTCGCGGCGGCCGGCGGGCGCCCGGTGCCGGCGGCGAGGACGCCGCCCGCCGCGGCGAAGACGCGGCCTGGCAAACCGGCGGGCAAGAAGGCCACCGTCCACGGCTTCGAGGAGGGCCGCCGCGCGGCCGTGGCGCGGCGGGAGCGGGCGGCCCAGGAGGAGTCGGAGCGCCGCGAACGGGCGCGCGAGGCCGTGGCACGGCGGGAGCGCATCGACCAGGCGAAGACCGAGCTGCGCCGCGCCGAGACCGAGGTCGATACCCGCCGCCGCGACAGCGAGCGCGCCGACCGCGCCGCCGAGGACGCCCGCGCCAAGCTCGAGCGCGCCCGCGAAGCCGCGGCGCGGGCGCGCGCGGCCCTGGAAGAAGCGGAGCGCTCGTAGCCCGCCGCCGGCTTCCCGCCGCTACTCGCGCAGCAGCCGCAGACCGTTGGCGATCACCAGGAGGCTCGCGCCCATGTCGGCGGCGATGGCGGCCCAGAGGGAGGCGAAGCCGGCGAAGGTGAGGACGACGAAGATCGCCTTGACCAGGAGCGAGAAGGCGACGTTCTGGCGGATTATGGTGAGGGTGCGGCGGGAGTGGCGGACCAGCCAGGGGAGCTTGCCGAGGTCGTCGCTCATCAGCGCCACGTCGGCGGTCTCGATCGCGGCGTCGCTGCCGGCCGCGCCCATCGCCACGCTGAGCGTCGCGCGCGCCATCGCCGGCGCGTCGTTGACGCCGTCGCCGACCATCGCCACCTGGCCGTAGCGCGCCACCAGCGCCTCGATCGCCGCCACCTTCTCGCCGGGCAGGAGGTCGGCCTGCACTTCGTCGATCCCAGCCGCCCGGGCGATCGCCGCTGCCGTGCCCGGGTTGTCGCCGGTGAGCATGACGATCGGGCGCACGCCGAGCTTGTGCAGCGCGGCGATCGCCGCGGCGGCTTCGGCGCGCACCGGGTCGGCGACCGCCAAGAGGCCGCAGACGTGGCCGCCGGTGCCGACGGCCACCGCCGTCCGCCCGGCCGCCGACATCCCTTCCAGCAGGCTGTGCACCTCCGGCGTCTCCTGGCCGCGCTGCTCCAGATACCGGTGCGAGCCGAGCCAGTACTCCCGGCCGTCGAGCCGACCGACGGCGCCACGGCCGGGGAGGACCTGGAGGTCCTCGGCTGCGCGCACCGCGACGCCGCGCTCGTGGGCGTGGGCGAGGACGGCGTGCGCCACCGGGTGGACGCTGCGCGCCTCCAGCGCCGCGGCACGCGACAGGAGCCCGGCCTCGTCGTGGTCGGCGAGCGGGATCACCTCGACGACCGCCGGCCGGCCGCGGGTGAGAGTACCGGTCTTGTCGAGCGCCACGGCGCGCAGGCGCCCCGGGATCTCCAGGTAGAGCCCGCCCTTGACCAGCACGCCGTGGTGCGCCGCCGAGGCGAGGGCGGCGACGATCGAGACCGGCGTCGAGATGACGAGCGCGCAGGGGCAGGCGATGACCAGGAGCACGAGCGCGCGGTAGAACCACTCCTCCCAGGCGCCGCCGGCCAGGAGCGGCGGCAGCAGGAAGACGAGGAGCGCTGCGGCCATGACCGCCGGCGTGTAGACGCGGGCGAAGCGGTCCACCCAGCGCTCGGAGGGCGCGCGCCGCTCCTGGGCTTCTTCGACCATCCGCACCAGGCGGGCGAGGGTCGTCTCCTCGGCCGGGCGCGTGGACTCGACGAGGAGCGCGCCGTCGCCGTTGATGCTGCCGGCGAAGATCTCGTCGCCGGGGCCCTTGGCCACCGGCACGCTCTCGCCGGTGATCGGCGCCTGGTCCAGCTCGCTGGCGCCGGATTCGATCCGGCCGTCGAGCGGCACGCGCTCGCCGGGGCGCACCAGGAAGCGGGCGCCGACTGCCACCTCGGCGGCTGCGACCTCCTCCTCGGCGCCGCCGGCGGTGAGCACGCGCGCCCGCCGCGGCGCCAGGTGCACCAGCGCCGCCACCGCCCGCCGCGCGCGGCCGACGCTCCAGGCCTCGAGCACCAGCGAGAGCGCGAAGAGGAAGGTGACCATCGCCGCCTCCAGCCACTCCCCGAGGGCCAGCGCGCCGAGGACGGCGATGCCCATCAGCAGGTTCATGTCCGGGCGCAGGCGGCGGAGTGCCGCCCAGGCGCGCGGCAGCACGAACCAGCCGCCGGTCAAGATGGCGACGGAGTAGAGGACGCGCGCCGCGGCGGGGACGTGGTGGGCGTGGGCGTGCGCGAGGCCCATCCCCTCGGAGCCGAAGGCGGCGGCGAAGCCCTCGGCGGCGGCGTGGACGGCAAAGCCGGCGAGGGTGGCGGCGCCGCTCGCGGCGACCAGGAGCGCCCGCCCGCGCCGGCGCCACAGCCCTTCGGCCGGCGCGGTGCGGCCGTCCTCCCAGGCCTCGCCGGCGAGCCCGGCCCGCGCCACCGCGCGCAGCACGTCGCGGTCCGGCACATCTCCGGCCGCGGCGGCGACGATCATCCGCCCCTTGAGGAGATCGAATCCCAGGAGCTCCTCGCCCCCCACCACCGGCCCTACCTCGCGCTTGAGCGCCACCACCTCCTGGGCGCAGTCGAGCCCGCGGATCTTGAACTGGCGTCGGGCGGCGGCGGCCATGGCGCCAGTATGCCGCAGGTGCGGCGGCTAGAAGCCGAAGATCGGGCCGACGAAGGGGCCGGCGAGGAAGCTCTCCGGGTCGATCTGGCTCTGCAGGACGGGGCCGGCGTGGCGGCCGGTCAGGAGCAAGCGGGCGGACTCGGCGAGGCCGGCGGCGGTGGTGGCCTGGATGGCGCGCAGGGTGCGGTGGCCGCAGCGGAAGGGCGGGACGCGCCGCCAGCGCTCGCGGCGGTGCAGGATGCCCTGCGCGTCCTGCCCCTGCACCGCGGCGTAGACCACCACGAAGTCCTCCTCCTCGACGCGCGGCACGGTGCGCACCAGCTCGGCGTGGAGGTGCTCGACACGGTCGGCGCCGGCGGGTGTGGCGTCGAGGATGCCGTCCACCCAGGCGTAGTGCCCGGGCCAGCGCAGGGTCTTGTAGTCGAGGTGGCGGACCTGCCCGGCGAGCGCCTCCGGCAGGTCGGCGGCGCCGCCGGAGGTCAGGTCCTCCTCGTAGGTTACGCCGCCGATCACCACCCTGGCCCGCTCCGAGAGCGACGGCAGCATCGTGCGCTCGCCCTCGCGCACCGCGATCGCGTCCTTGACGTACTCGGTGGCCACGCCGTGCGAGCTCCAGGTGAAGGCGTAGTAGTGCGGCGGCCGGGCGTTGGCGGTCAAGGCGCCGACGCGCATGGTCAGCGAGTCGGCGCGCTCGACGCCGTGGTCGCGGCAGAAGCGGCGGAAGAGGCCGTTGCCGAGAACGTTGACGACCCCCGGCGCGAGGCCGGTCTGGAGGAGGAAGCCGCACGGAGCGCCGGCGGCGATCTCGCGCCGGATGGCGTCGGTGGCGGCGACGTGCTCGGTGAGGTTGGCGTAGTGCAGGTCGTGGCGGCGGGCGAGCCGCGCCATCCGCACCGCTTCGTCGCCCGGCAGGCAGTCGAGGAGGATCTCGGCGGCCGCGAGCGCCTCTTCCAGCTCCGGGCCGGTGCCGGTCGGCGGCAGGTGGAACGGGGTGACGGCACCCGGGCGGGACGAGCCTTCGAGGATCCACGCCGCGGCCTCCTCGGCGCGCTCCTCGGAGGCGTCGCCGAGCCAAAGATCGCAGGGCGCGTCCCCCATCTCGCGCAGCAGGAGCCCCACCGCGCTCCCCATCCCGCCGGCCCCCGCGATCACGATCCTCCTCGTCGCGCTCATGGCGCGCGGTTTGTACCACGGGCGTGATAGAACGAAAAACTGCCGATGGCCCTCGAGATCTACCAGGTCGACGCCTTCGCCGAGCGGCCGTTCACCGGCAACCCGGCGGCGGTCGTGCCGCTCGCGGCGCCGCGCGAGACGGACTGGATGCAGGCGGTGGCGGCGGAGATGAACCTCGCCGAGACGGCCTTCCTGGTGCCGCGTGGCGCCGGGGCGGCGGGCGCCGCGGACGGCTGGGACCTGCGCTGGTTCACGCCGGAGGTCGAGATGGAGCTGTGCGGCCACGCCACGCTCGCCTCGGCGCACGTGCTCTGGGAGAGCGGGCGGCTGCCGGCGGGGGAGACCGCCCACTTCCACACCCTGTCGGGGCTCCTCACCGCGGCGCGGCAGGGCGAGCTGATCGAGCTCGACTTCCCGGCGCTG
Source organism: Thermoanaerobaculia bacterium (assembly GCA_035536455.1). Lineage (GTDB taxonomy): Bacteria > Acidobacteriota > Thermoanaerobaculia > Multivoradales > UBA5704 > DASUNQ01. The sequence goes on from DATLOC010000031.1 coordinate 43,042, forward strand.
CCGCCGGCCGTGGAGCCGCATCCGCCTGCGGAGCTGCCGGCCGTCCTCGGCGGCGCCGCGACGCTCTGGGTGGGACGCCAGGCCGAAGACCTCGTCGTCGAGCTGGCGGACGAGGCGGCGGTGCGCGCCCTCGCCCCCGACCTCGTAGGCCTTGTGCGGCTGGCGCGCGGCCTCGTCGCCACCGCCCGCGCCTCGACGCCGCCTTTCGATTTCGTCTCCCGCTACTTCGCACCCGGCTTCGGCATCCCCGAGGACCCGGTGACCGGCCGCGCCCACTGCATCGTCGGTCCCTTCTGGGCCGAGCGCCTGGGCCGCGACGACCTGCTCGCCTATCAGGCCTCGCGCCGCGGCGGCGCGGTGCGCGTGCGCGTCGACGGCGACCGCGTCCGTCTCGCCGGCCGCGCCGTGACCGTCCTGCGCGGCGAGCTCACCGCCGCCGCCGGCGGCGACTGACCGCGGGGCCGCCCACCGGCTGTAGTAAACTGGCAGCCCACATCCGAACGTAATCACCCCAGCGAAACTGCGGAGGTTTCAAGGCGTATGGGTCGGCAGCTGTCGTACTTGGTCTCTTCTCTCATTGCCCTGCTGGCGCTCGCGGGCGCGCCGGCGTTCGCCACCAGCTTCGTCATGGTCGCCGACGAGGCGCTCGCCGATCAGGCGGCGCTGGTCGTCGAGGCGCGGCTCCTCGGCCGCGGTCCGGCGGCGGCTTCCGGTATGCCGGTCACCGACTACCTCTTCGCCGTCGAGCGCGTGGTCAAGGGCGAGGCCGACGCGGCCGTCGTCACCGTGCGCGTGCCCGGCGGGATCCGCGCCGACGGCCGCGGGCTCATGATCTGGGGCGCGCCCAGGTTCGCCGACGGCGGGCGGGCGCTGCTCTTCCTGAGCGACGAACGGCAGGGCCCGCGCCGGGTGCTCCACCTGACGCTCGGCGCCTTCCACCTCCGCGAGCTGGACGGCGGGACCGTGGCGCTCCGCGACCTGTCGCAGCTCCAGGAGGTGCGCACGCGCCCCGACGGAGCGGCGGTCGAGGCGGCGCGCGCCGACCGGCCGCGCGACGGCGCCCGCTTCGCCCGCTGGCTGGAGGACCGGGCGGCTGGCCGCCGCCGGCCGGTGGACTACTTCGTCGATCTGCCGGCGGCGTCGCTCCGGCGCGTCGTGGAGCCGTTCACTCTCCTCGAGTGCCCCTTCATCCCCGAGACCCCGGATTGCGAGGGGCTCAACATGCGCTGGTTCGAGTTCGACACCGGCGGCGGCATCGCCTGGCGGGCGCACGCCAACGGCCTCGCCGGCATCGCGGGCGGAGGGTTCACGCAGTTCCAGGCCGGGCTCAACGCCTGGAACGCGGACGCGGCGACACCGATCAAGTACACCTACGGCGGCCCGACCACGGCGACCACCGGGTTCAGCGACTTCGACGACCTCAACGTCATCATCTTCAGCGACTTCCAGGACGACGTCCCGGGCGGCGACTTCGACTGCGAGGAGGGCGGCGTCGTCGCCCTCGGCGGCCCCTGGTTCGACGAGGCGGAGCGCGGCACGTTCAAGGGCATCACCTACCTGCCGATCGCCGGCGCCGACATCGTCATCAACGACAACACGCAGTGCTTCTTCCAGAACAACCCCAAGGTCGCGGAGGAGGTCCTCGCCCACGAGCTGGGCCACACCCTGGGCCTGGGACACTCCTGCAACTCGACGTCCTCCTGCAACGCCAGCGCGACGCTCAACAACGCCCTGATGCGCTGGAGCGTGCACGACGACGGCCGCGGCGCCGCGCTGCAGAACGACGACCGCGCCGGCATCGCCAAGCTCTACCAACCCGCCGCCCCGGCGACGCCGGCGGCGCCGACCAACCTCCAGGCGACCGCGGTCTCGCCTACACAGGTGAACCTCACCTGGCAGGACAACTCGAACAACGAGACCAGCTTCCGCATCGAGATCCAGCCGCCGGCCGGAATCTCCATCCCCCCCTTCGCCGAGATCGCCTCGACCGGACCCAACGTTACGAGCTTCAGCGTCACCGGCCTCCAGCCGCAGACGGGCTACGCCTTCCGCGTGCGCGCGCGCAACGCTGCCGGCGACTCGGCCTACTCGAACATCGACAGCGCCGTGACCTTCTTCACTCCGTTCGTCTGCATCGAGGGGCCGACGACACTGTGCTTGAACGGTGGGCGCTTCCAGGTCGACTTGGGCTGGCTGACGGCGCAGGACGATGGCCTCGGCCAGGGCGTGAAGCTCACGGACGAGACCGGCTACTTCTACTTCTTCAGCCCGCAGAACGTGGAGGTGGTGGTCAAGGTGATCAACGCCTGCGCCCTGGGTACGCCGCGCTTCTGGGTCTTCGCCGGCGGGCTCACGGACGTCAACACCCTGCTGCGAGTCGTCGACTCGCAGACCGGGGCGGTCAAGACCTACGAGAACCCGCTGGGGGCGCCGTTCCAGCCGATCCAGGACACCAACGCCTTCGCGACCTGCCCGTGAAGACGGCCGCCTCCCGCCCCCGCGTGGGGATGATCAGCCTCGGCTGCCCCAAGAACCTCGTCGACGGCGAGGTGATGCTGGGGGAGCTCGCGCGGCGCGGCTGGGAGGTGGTCGGCGACCTCGACCGCGCCGAGACGGTGATCGTCAACACCTGCGGCTTCATCGAGGAGGCGCAGCAGGAGTCGATCGACGCCATCCTCGAGGTGGCGGGGCGGAAGGGCGAGGACGGGGTCAAGCGCCTGCTGGTCGCCGGCTGCATGGTCAACCGCTTCGGCCCCGAGCTGGCGCGCGAGGTGCCGGAGATCGACGGCTTCGTCGGCCTCGACCAGCTGCGCGAGGTGGCGGAGCTAGTGCAGCTCGGCGGCGGGCCGCCGTTGCCGGCGCCGGCGCACCTGGTCTTCGACCACACCGCGCCGCGGCTCCTCACCACCCGCGGCTACGCCTATCTCAAGGTCGCCGAGGGCTGCGACAACCCCTGTACCTTCTGCGCCATCCCGCTCTGGCGCGGCCGTTTCCGCAGCCGCACGGTCGCGGACCTGGTGGCGGAGGCGCAGGCGCTCGAAGCCCAGGAGGTGCGCGAGCTCTGCCTGATCGCCCAGGACACGACGCGCTACGGCGAGGACCTCGGGCTCGGCCGCCACGGCCTCGTGCGCCTGGTCGAGGCGGTGCTCGCCGCGACCGACATCCCCTGGGTGCGCTTCCTCTACGCCTACCCGACGACGCTCGACGAGGACCTCCTCCGCCTGATGGGGGCGGAGCCGCGCTTCCTCTCCTACCTCGACATCCCGCTCCAGCACGCCAGCGGCGAGGTGCTGCGGGCGATGCGCCGCGGCGGCGACGCCCGCCGCTACCTGCGGCTGCTCGAGCGGGCGCGGGCGCTGGCGCCCGACGTCAGCCTGCGCACCACCTTCATCGTCGGCTTCCCGGTGGAGACCGAGGCGCACTTCCAGGAGCTGCTCGGCTTCGTGCGCGAGGCCCGCTTCGACCACCTCGGCGGCTTCGTCTACAGCCCCGAGGAGGGCACTCTCGGCGCCGCGCTGCCGGGGCGGGTGCCGCGCCACGTCGCCCGCCGCCGCCACCGCCAGCTCCTCGAAGCGCAGCGGCCGATCGCGCTCGCCAGCCGCCGGCGGCTCGTCGGGCGGCGGCTCGAGGTGCTGGTCGAGGGCGTCTGCGAGGAGAGCGAGCACCTCCTCCAGGGCCGCCACGCCGGGCAGGCGCCGGAGATCGACGGCCGGGTGCTGATCGTCGACGGGACCGCGCCGGCGGGGACTCTCGCCGAGGTGGAGATCACCGAGGCGCACGCCGACGACTTGGTCGGGCGTATCGTAGTGCCGGCCGCCGCGGCGGGCGTGGAGCGCTCCGCCGCCGCCGCCGTCTGAGCGCATGCTCGTCGTCCACGACGCCTTCCAGGCCAGCGACCTGTCGCGCGGCGGCATCGTCACCATCGGCAACTTCGACGGCGTCCACCGCGGCCAGCGCGCCATCCTCGACCTCGTCGTGGCGCGCGCCAAGGACGCCGGCGCGCCGCCGGTCGTCATCACCTTCGAGCCCCACCCGCTGGCGGTGCTCGCCCCCGAGCGGGTGCCGCCGCGGCTCTCGACGCTGGAGCAGAAGGAGCGGCTCCTCGACGAGGCCGGGATCGAGGTGGTGCTCGTCGTCCGCTTCACCCGCGAGTTCTCCCGCCTGCCGGCGCGGCTCTTCGTGCGCGACTTCCTGGTCGAGAAGCTGGCGGTCGAGGAGATCTACGTCGGCTCGGGCTTCGTCTTCGGCCACCGGCGCGAGGGGGACCTGCCGCTGCTGCGCCAGCTCGGCGAGGGCTTCGGCTTCGCCGCCTTCGGCGTGCCCGAGGTGCACTACAAGGGGGAGCGGATCTCGTCGACGCGCATCCGCCGCGCCGTCTTAGAGGGCAGCGTCGGCGAGGCCTGGGAGATGCTCGGGCGCCCGTACTCGCTCACCGGCCTGATCGCCCGCGGCGACCGCATGGGGCAGAAGCTGGGCTGGCCGACGATCAACCTGGCGCCGGACAACGAGCTGGTGCCGGCCGACGGCGTCTACGTCTCGCGCGTCCACTTCCCCAGCTTCCCCGCCACCTTCGACTGCGTGACCAACATCGGCACCCGGCCGACGGTCTACGAGAACTACCAGCGGGTGGTCGAGAGCCACATCCTGGACTTTTCGACCGACGTCTACGGCGAGCGGGTGGAGCTGGCCTTTCACAAGCGGCTGCGCGAGGAGCGGATCTTCCCATCGGTCATGGACCTCTCTGCGCAGATCCGGCGCGACGTCGAGGCCACCCGCGAGCACTTCGCCAGCCGCCGGCCGGAGCAGGACGTGCAAGCGCTGCGGGAGTAATTGGGGAGGGGTTCGTTGTTTGATGGATGGGTACACATGCAAGGGGGAGAAAGACAGACGATGGCCAGCGACAAAGTCGTGACGATCACCGACCAGAACTTCGAGAGCGACGTGCTGAAGTCCGAGCAGCCGGTCCTGGTGGACTTCTGGGCCGCCTGGTGCGGCCCCTGCCGGATGGTGGCGCCGGTGCTCGACGAGCTGGCGGAGGAAATGGACGGCAAGGTGCGGATCGCCAAGGTGGACGTGGACCAGAACCAGAAGCTCGGCTACCAGTACCAGGTCTCCAGCATCCCCACCTTCATCCTGTTCAAGGGCGGGCAGATGGTGGACCGCATGATGGGCGCCATGCCCAAGTCCGCCTTCCAGAGCTTCATCGACCGGAACCTGTAAACGCGCATGGACGGCGGGGCGGGGGAGCTGCGGGACGGGCTCGCCCGCCTCGACTGCGTCGCCCTGCTGGTCGTCGCCCGCTCCTCGCGCGACCCCGACCTCGCACCCTTCGTCGGCCCGGTCCATCTCGGGCAGAGCTTCCTCATCGCATTGCCGGACGGGCCTCCCCGTCTCGGCTACTTCACGCCCATGGAGCGGGAGGAGGCGGCGGCCACCGGCCTGTCGCTCCTCGAGCCCGGGGCGCTGGAGGTCCACCGCCTGCTCGACGCGGGGCTGCCGGCGGCGGCGTTCCTCGCCGAGGTGCTGGCGCGCGGCCTGAAGCTCTCCGGGCTCGCGCCCGCGCGGCTGGCGCTGGCCGGCCACGGGCCGGCGGGGATGCTCCAGGAGGCGTGCGCGCGTCTGGCGGCGCGCGGCTGGTCGTTCAGCGACGGGAACGAGCTGGTCCGATGGCTGCGGAGAGGAAGCAAGACCGGGAGCTGGGTGAGGTGAGGCGGGTGGCGGCCGGGACGACGGCGGCGCTGCGACGGGTGGCGGCTCTGCTCGCGGCGGCCGAGGAGCGGGCCGGCGAGCTGTGGCTCGGCGGAGGGCGGCTCAGGGCGGGGCGCCTGCGGAGCGAGGTGGCGCAAGTGCTGGCCGGCTGGCCGGGGGGCGCGCTCGAGCAGCCGGAGGGGAACATCCTCGCGGCGGGCCGGGACGCCGCGGTGCCGCACTCGACGGGCGAAGACGAGCGGGTGCTGCGGGCGGGGGAGGCGATCGTCGTCGACCTCTTCCCGCGCGGGCACCTCTTCGCCGACTGCACGCGCACCTTCTGCGTCGGCGAGCCGCCGGAGGCGCTGCGGGCGGCGCATACGGCGGTGCGCGCGGCGCTCGAGCGGGCGAAGGCCGCGGCGCGGTCGGGCGTCCACGGCTGGGACCTCCAGGAGGCCGCCTGCCGGGCCTTCGAGGCGGCGGGCTGGCCGACGCTGCTCTCCTCACCCGAAACGACGGCGGGCTACGTCCACGGCCTCGGCCACGGCGTCGGCTACGAGCTGCACGAGCAGCCGAGCTTCCGCAAGGCCGCTGGCCCCGAAGGCGTGCTGGCGGAAGGCGACGTCTTCACCCTCGAGCCCGGGCTCGACGACCCGCCGGCCGGCTGGGGCGTGCGACTGGAGGACCTCGTCGCGCTCGGCCCCGGCGGCGCGCTGGAGCTGCTCACCGCGCTGCCGTACGACCTCGACCCGCGGGCGTGGGGCTGAGCCGCGCGGATATGCTCTCGCGGTGCCCGCGCCCAATTTGCGGCTGAGCGTCTGGTCGGGACCGCGCAACGTCTCGACCGCGCTGATGTACTCCTTCGCCCAACGGCCCGACACGCGGGTCGTGGACGAGCCGCTCTACGGGCACTACCTGCGCGTCTCCGGCGCCGCGCACCCGCACGCCGCAGAGGTCATGCGGCAGATGGACTGCGACGGCGAGCGGGTGGTGCGCGAGACCATCCTCGGCGATGGCTACGACCGGCCGGTCGTCTTCTTCAAGCAGATGGCCCACCACCTGGTGGAGCTCGACCGCGGCTTCCTTGCACAGACCGCGAACGTCCTCCTGACCCGCCACCCGCGCGACGTCCTGCCGACCCTCGCCGTCCAGCTCGCGCAGCCCACCCTGCGCGACACCGGGTACGCCGCGCAGGTGGAGCTGCTGGCGGAGCTGCGGGCGCTGGGCCAGCCGGGGCTGGTGCTCGACGCCGCCGAGCTGCTGCGCGGTCCCGAGAGCGTGCTGCGGCAGCTCTGCGCGGGACTCGGGCTTTCCTGGGAGCCGGCGATGCTCGAATGGGAAGCGGGGCCCAAGCCGTACGACGGCTGCTGGGCGCCGGACTGGTACCACAACGTCCACCGCTCGACGGGCTTCGCGCCCCACCGGACGAAGGACGAGCCCTTCCCCCAGCGCCTCGCGCCGCTGCTGGCGGAATGCCTGCCGCACTACGAGCGGCTCTACGCCGCGGCGATCAAAGCGGAGGCCTGAGCTGGACCCGCGCAACGCAGACATCCTGGTCCACGTCGGCGGCGAGCTGCTGCCGCGCGCCGCGGCCAAGGTCTCGGTCTTCGACAGCTCGGTGCAGGGCGGCGACGCGGTGTGGGAGGGGCTGCGGGTCTACGACGGGCGGGTCTTCATGCTCGACGCCCATCTCGACCGCCTCTTCGCCTCGGCGAAGGCGCTGGCCTTCGCCGGCGTGCCGGCGCGCGCGGAGGTGAAGGAGGCGCTCTTCGCGACGCTGCACGCCAACGGCATGCGCGACGGCGTCCACGTGCGGCTGACGCTAACGCGCGGTGAGAAGGTCACCAGCGGCATGGACCCGCGGCTCAACCGCGCCGGCTGCCGCCTGATCGTACTCGCCGAGTGGAAGGCGCCGGTCTACCCGGCCGGCGGCATCTCGCTGGTCACCGCCGCCACCCGCCGCAACAGCCCGCAGTGCCTGGACTCGAAGATCCACCACAACAACCTGCTCAACAACATCCTGGCGAAGCTGGAGGCCAACGCCGCCGGCGCCGACGATGCGCTGATGCTGGACGTGGACGGCTTCGTGGCGGAGACCAACGCGACGAACGTCTTCCTGGTGCGCGGCGTCGGCCTGGTGACGCCGACGCCGGACCACTGCCTCCCCGGCATCACCCGCGCCGTCGTGCTGCGCCTGGCGCGCGAGAACGGCATCCCGGCGGTCGAGCGTCGCGTCACCCTTTCCGAGGTCTACGCCGCCGACGAGCTGTTCACCACCGGCACGATGGGCGAACTGACGCCCGTTCTGGAAGTCGACGGCCGCCCGATCGGCGCCGGCGCGCCCGGCTCGCTCACCGACCGCCTCCGCCGCCTCTTCGCCGACCTGACGGCGCGCGAGGGCGAGGAGCTGCCCATCTGACGCCGCCCGCCGTGTCAGACTCGCCGGCCGGAGGAGCACGGATGCCGACGACGCCGGAGACGTACGAGAAGCTGGGGGCCTTCTACCTCGGGCGGGAGTTCGACCTGGAGCGGGGGGAGGGGGCGGCGGAGCCGCTGCTCTACGACTCGCGCGACCTGGTCACCCACGGGCTGATCGTGGGGATGACCGGGAGCGGCAAGACGGGGCTGACGGCCGCGCTGCTCGAAGAGGCCGCCCTCGACGGCGTGCCGGCGCTGGTCATTGACCCCAAGGGCGACCTCGGCAACCTCCTTCTCACCTTCCCCGAGCTACGCCCCGCGGACTTCGCGCCCTGGATCGATCCCGAGGAGGCGCGGCGTGCCGGGCGCACGGTCGAGGAGCAGGCGGCCAAGGTCGCCGAGACGTGGCGCGCCGGGCTCGCCGAGTGGGGGCAGAGCGGCGAGCGCATCGCCCGCCTGCGCGCTGCGGCCGACTTCGCGATCTACACCCCGGGCAGCACCGCCGGCCTGCCGGTCTCGATCCTCGCCTCGTTCGCCGCGCCGCCGCCGGAAGTTCTCGCCGACGGCGATCTGCTGCGCGAGCGGGTCGGGACACTCGTCTCGAGCCTCCTCACCCTCCTCGGCCGCGACGCCGACCCGGTGCAGAGCCGCGACCACGTCCTGCTCTCGACGATCTTCGACGCCGTGTGGCGCGGCAGCCGCGGGCTCGACCTACCCGGCTTGATCCAGGCGGTGCAGCGCCCGCCGGTCGAGCGGGTCGGCGTCCTCGACCTGGAGTCCTTCTACCCCGAGCGCGAGCGCTTCGCGCTGGCGATGGCGCTCAACAACCTCCTCGCCGCGCCCGGCTTCCGCGCCTGGCTCGAAGGCGATCCGCTCGACGTCGGCGCGCTGCTCTACACGCCGGCGGCCAAACCGCGCGTCGCCATCTTCTCGCTCGCCCACCTCTCCGACGCCGAGCGGGTGTTCTTCGTCGCCCTGCTCTTGAACCAGACCCTCGGCTGGATGCGCACCCGCCCCGGCACCGGCAGCCTGCGGGCGCTGCTGGTGATCGACGAGCTCTTCGGCTTCGCGCCGCCGGTGGCCGAGCCGCCGTCGAAGCGCCCGCTACTGACGCTGCTCAAGCAGGCGCGCGCCTTCGGGCTGGGGGTCGTGGTGGCGACGCAGAACCCGGTGGACCTCGACTACAAGGGCCTCGGCAACATCGGCACCTGGTGGATCGGCCGCCTGCAGACCGAGCGCGACCGCGACCGACTGCTCGACGGCTTGCAGGGCGCCGCGGCCGGCGCCGGCCTCGACCGCGGCGAGCTGACCGACCTGCTCGGCCGCCTGACGCCGCGCCTCTTCCTGCTGCGCAACGTGCACGAGGAGAAGCCCGTCGTGCTGCAGAGCCGTTGGGCAATGTCTTACCTGCGCGGGCCGCTCACCCGGCCGGAGATCCAGCGGCTGATGGGGGAGCGCGCGCCGGCCGCCACGCCGGCGGTGCCGGCCGCGGGAGCACCCGCCGCCGCCGTGCCACCGCCGCCCGCGGCACCCGCGCCGGCCGGGCCCGCGACGGCCGGGGTGCCCGTCCTGCCGCCCGAGATCGAGCAGGTTTTCTTTCCGCCTGTAGGTTCTGCGGCTCCCACCGACTACCGTCCCGCCCTCCTCGGCCAAGCCCGCGTCCACTACCTGGACGTCAAGCGCGGCCTCGAGCACAGCGAAGAGGTGGCGCTCCTGGCGCCGCTGGGGGAGGGGAGCGCGGTCGACTGGCACGACGCCCAGCCCCTCCCGGCCGGCGCGCCGGCGCTCGCCGCCGCGCCCGCGCCCGGCGCCCGCTTCGCACCGGTGCCGGCGGCGGCCGCCCGCGCCCGCAGCTACGCCGCCTGGCGCAACGCCCTCGCCGACTGCCTCTACCGCAGCCGCCGCGTCGAGGTCTGGAAGAGCCCGAGCACCGGCGAGCTGTCCCGCCCGGGGGAGAGCGAGCGCGACTTCCGGGTGCGGCTGGTCGAGCGGTCGCGCGAGCGACGGGACGCGGCGGTCGAGGAGCTGCGAACCAAGCACGCGGCGCGCGCCGCGCGCCTGGAGGAGCGCAAGCGGCGCGCCGCTCAGGCGATCGAGCGCGAGAAGGACCAGGCGCGGCGCGAGAAGCTGAGCGCCGGCTTCTCCCTCGGCTCGGCGGTCGTCGGCGTCCTCCTCGGCCGCCGGCGGCTCTCCGCCACCACCCTCTCGCGCGCCGGCACGGCGGCGCGCGGCGTCGGGCGCTCCTACGAGCAGGGGCAGGACGTCGAGCGAGCGGAGGAGAACCTGGAGGCCGTCGAGCGCGAGAAGAAGGAGCTGGAGGCCGACCTGGCCGCCGAGGTGGCGGCGCTGGAGGAGCGCTTCGACCCCGCCGCCGAGGCGCTCGAGCCGGTGCCGCTCAAGCCGCGCAAGGCCGACGTCGAGGTGCACAGACTGGTCCTCGCCTGGGTGCCGGTCGAAGGCGCCGCCAAGCCCTCGTAGCGCGTCGGAACACCAGGCGCCGCTCCTGCGTTACCATGATGGCCGCGCGGCGCCCCACTGCCGCGTGCGGGAGGCGCGACGACGATGGACACCCTGCTCAGTCTCTTGATCGGGTTCGGTCTCGCCGCGGCGTGCGGTTTCCGCGTCTTCGTGCCGTTGCTGGTGGCGAGCCTGGCGGCGCGCGGCGGCCACCTCCAGATCGGCCCGGGCTTCGAGTGGCTGTCCTCCGACCTCGCCCTCGTCGCCTTCGGCGTCGCCACCCTCTTCGAGATCGCCGGCTACTACATCCCCTGGGTGGACAACCTGCTCGACGCCATCGCCACGCCGACGGCCATCGTCGCCGGCGTGCTGGTCTCGGCCTCCACCCTGGTCCTCGACCTCAACCCCTTCCTGCACTGGACGCTGGCGGTGCTGGCCGGCGGCGGTACCGCCGCCACCTTCCAGGGCGTCACCGCCACCATCCGGCAGATCTCCACCTTCACCACCGGCGGCCTGGGCAACCCGGTGGTCGCCACGGCGGAGGCGGGCGGCTCGCTGCTCCTCGCCGTCCTCGCCGTCACGCTGCCGATCCTGGCGGCGATCGTGGTCGTCGCGCTGCTCTGGCTGGGCGTCCGCAAGCTGGTCTTCCGCCGCCCGGCCCGCGCATAGAGGCGCCGGATGCACCCACGGCGCCGTCGCCTGGCCGCCCTCCTCGGCCTGCCGCTCGTCCTCGCGGCCTGCGCCGGCGGCAACGCGGCGCTCGACGAGACGGCGCTCGAGAAGGAGATCCGCACCCGCGGCCTCGATCCGACGCAGATCGTCCTGCCGCACGCGCTGACCGACGAGATGCGGAGCTGGGCGCACACCCGCGTCGGCACGACGGGGATGCCGGAGGAGCGGCTGGAGCGCCTGCTCTCCGCGCTCCAGGACACCGGCGGGCTGGAGATCACCTACGAATCGGGCTACACCAGCACCGCTCCCGAAGCCTTCGCCCGGCGCCGCGCCAACTGCCTCGCCTTCACCGCGCTCTTCGTCGGCCTGGCGCGTGAGCTCGGGCTGCCGGCCTTCTATGTCGACGTCGACGACGTCGAGAAGTACGCCAAGGAGGGGGACCTGGTGGTGATCTCCGGCCACATCACCGCCGGCTTCGACACCGGGCCGGACATCAAGATCCTGGAGTTCTCGGCCGCCCCCCAGGACATCAACTACCGCCACGTCCGCGCCGTCTCGGACCTCACCGCCATCGCCCTCTTCTACTCCAACCGCGGCGGCGAGCTGCTGCGCGCCGGCAAGCAGCAGGAGGCGCGGCAGTGGCTGGAGACGGCGGTGGGGCTCGACCCCGAGCTGGCCCGCGCCTGGATCAACCTCGGCGTGGCGCTGCGGCGCGACGGCGACCTCGACGGCGCCGAGGGGGCCTACCGCCGCGCCCTCGAAGTGGACCCCGCCGCCCACTCCGCCTACCAGAACCTCGCCGCCGTCCTCCGACTGCGCGGCCGCGAGCAGGAGGCCGGGGAGCTGATGGCCCTCGGCAGCCGGCTCGGCACGCGCAACCCGTACAGCTACCTGAGCCTCGGCGACCTGTCGCTGCGCCACGGCCGGCTGCCGGAGGCGCGGCGCTACTACCGCAAGGCGCTCCGTCTCGCCCACCGCGACGCCGAGACCTATGCCGCGATGGGGCTCTGGGCGCTCGCCGCCGGCGACGCGCACGACGCCGCGCGCTGGCTGCGCAAGGCGCAGGCGATCGACCAGGAGGACCCGCGCGCCAAGCGCCTCGAAGCGAGCCTGGCCGGCCGGCGCGGCCGGACGGCCGGCGGCGCCCCCTGAAGCCCTCCGCGGCGGCCGGTTGAGTCCCCCTCCCTGGCGCCTCTGGGTCGACACCGGCGGCACCTTCACCGACTGCGTCGCGGTCGACCCCGCGGGGCGCACGCACCGGCTCAAGGTGCTGTCGTCGAGCGCGCTGCGCGGGCGGCTGGAAGAGCAGGTGGAAGAGAAGGCCTGGCGCATCCAGGCCGCGTGGGCCGCAAGCGCACCCGTGGACCTGTTCCGAGGCTACGGCTTCCGGCTGCTCGGAGGCAGCGCGGCCGTCTCCATCCGCAGCTCCTCGCCCGACGGGCCGTCCCTGCACCTCGACGGAAGCGCCGTCTCCTCCTTACCCGAGGTTCCCTCTGCCAGAGCGGCCTTCGAGCTCCTCTCGCCCGAAGAGGCGCCGGTCCTCGCCGCCCGCCTTCTTACCGGCACGCCGCTCGACCGCCCGCTGCCGCCGATCGCCATGCGCCTGGCGACGACGCGCGGCACCAACGCCCTGCTCGAGCGGAAGGGTGCGAAGACGGCGCTCTTCGTCACCCGCGGCTTCGCCGACCTGCTGGAGATCGGCACCCAGCAGCGCCCGGACCTCTTCGCGCTCGACATCCGCAAACCGCCGCCGCTGCACGCCACGGCCATCGAAGTCTCCGAGCGGCTGGCGGCGGACGGCACCGTGCTGGTGCCCCTCGACCTCGCGGCGCTGGAGGAGGAGGCCGCGCGCCTGCTTGCCGACGGCTTCGAAGCGGCGGCGGTGGCGCTCCTGCACTCCTACCGCGCGCCGCGGCACGAGGAGGCGCTCGCCGACTGGCTCGCGGCGCGCGGCTTCCGCCACGTCGCGCACTCGGCGGCGCTGGCGCCGCGCATCCAGCTCCTGCCGCGCGCCACGACCGCCGTCGTGGACGCCTACCTGGCGCCGGCGATCGGCGAGTACCTCGAGCGGGTGGCGGCGGCGCTCCCCGGGGGCACGCTCCACGTCCTCACCAGTGCCGGCGCGCTCGCCGGCACCGCCACGTTCCGGCCGAAGGACAGCCTGCTCTCCGGGCCGGCCGGCGGGGTGTTGGGCGCGGCGCTCGCCGGCCGCCGCTCGGCGCTCCCGCGGATCATCGCCTTCGACGTCGGCGGCACCTCGACCGACGTGGCGCGCTGGGACGGCGCCTTCGAAGTCGTCTTCGAGCACCGCGTCGGCGACGCCTGGCTGGTGGCGCCGGCCCTGGCGATCGAGAGCGTCGCCGCCGGCGGCGGCTCGATCTGCCGCTTCGACGGCACGCAGCTCAAGGTGGGGCCGGAGAGCGCCGGCGCCGCACCGGGGCCGGCCTGCTACGGCGCCGGCGGCCCGCTCACCCTGACCGACGTCAACCTGCTGCTCGGCCGCCTCGACCCGCGCCGCTTCGGCATCCCGCTCGTCGTCGAGGCGGCGGAGCGGGCGTTCGCGGCGCTGGCGGAGGCGGTGCGTCAGGCGGAGGGTGATGGCGGCGAGGCGCCGCCGCGCGAGGCGCTTCTCGCCGGGCTCCTCGCCATCGCCGACGAGCGCACCGCCGACGCCATCCGCACGATCTCGGTGCGGCGCGGCATCGACCCCGCCGATTATGCGCTGGTCGCTTTCGGCGGCGCCGGCGGCCAGCACGCCTGCGCGGTGGCCGAGCTGCTGGGGATCGGCACCGTCCTGGTGCCGGCGGACGCCGGCCTGCTCTCGGCGCTGGGGCTCGGCGCCGCAGCGGTCGAGCGTTTCGCGCAGCGGCAGGTGCTGGAGCCGCTGGCGGCGGCGGTGGAAGGCCTGCCGGCGCTCCTGGCCGAGCTGGAGGAGGAGGCGCGGGCGGCGGTCGCCGCCGAGGGCGTGGTGCGCGAGGAGATTGCGGTGACCCGGCGCCTCCTCCACCTCCGCTTCCTCGGGCAGGACGCCACGGTGGCGGTGGAGCACGACCCGGCGGTGCCGGTGGAGGGGGCCTTCGCCGCCGCCTACCGCGCTCTCTTCGGCTACGCGCCGGAAGGGCGCGGCGTGGAGCTGGAGTCGGTCCACGTCGCCGCGGCCTCGCGCCCCGCCGAGCCCGAGCCGCCGCTGCCGGAGCCGGCACTCTTCGATGCGCCGGCGCCCGCCACTCGCCGCGCCTGGTTCGACGGCTGGCGCGAGGTCCCGGCCTACGACCGCGAAGCTCTCGCCGCCGGCACCCGTTTCGCCGGCCCGGCGCTGGTCTTCGAGGCCCATGCCACGACGGTGGTGCCCGCTGGCTGGTCGGCCCGGATCGACGGCGCGGGCGGGCTGCTCATCGCGCGCCGGCCGAAGGACTCATAATGATCGCTCGCCCGCGATGACCACCGAGTTCCCTTCTGTCGCCGAGATCGAGCGCGTCCTCGCCTTGCCCGATCTCGTGCTGCGCAACCTTCACATCACCCACGCCTACCATCGCCTCGCGACGTCGCTCGCCGCGCTGCTCGGCCCGTCGGTCAACTGGTGCGCCTTCGCCACCTGGGCCTCGAAGCAGGCCGGGCGGACGATCCGGCGGGAGGACCTGCCCGACCTCCTCGACCGCAAGCTCGACGAGGCGCTCGACGGCTCCCCGGCGCTCGGCGACCTGGTGCGGGCCGCCGCGCGGTTCAAGTCGCGGCTCGACCCGCTCGGGGTGCGCGACGCTCTGAAAGAGGCGCTGCTCGCCAAGCCGGTCTTCGACCGCACGAGCGCCGCCGTCTCGCGCGGCAACTTCCTGGTCTTCGCGGAGATCGGGCGCGAGTTCTCGCGCTTCCTCACCGCCTTCGCGGCGGACGCCACGCTGGACGAGGCGAAGCTCGCGCGCTTCGTCGAGGCCCTGCGCCCGGGCGATCCGCCGGACGGCCAGGGCTCCCTCCGCCGGGCCTTCACCCACTTCGCACGGGCGCGCTTCGAGGCGGACCCGAAGGCCCGCGCCGAGCGCATCCTCCGCGCCAACCTGGAGATCGGCTTCCACGAGCAGACGCGCCTGCAGCCCGCGATCGCGGATGCGCTCGAAGCGGCGCTCCCCAATCGCGAGGAGCTGCGGCGCCACCTGCTGCGCGCGCTCTTCCCGAGGGCCAGCATGTTCTTCCGCATGCGCCTGCGCCTGCCGCGTCTGCTGCGCCGCATGACCCGCCTCGACCGTGCCTTCGACGACCTCTTCGCGGAGCTGCGCGGCGCCGTGCGGCGCGCCGTGACCGAGGCGCTGTTGCGCCAAGAGCACCCGGGCGGCGGAATGCTCCGCCTCGGGCGCGACCTCCAGCGCCCCTTCCCGGCCGCGCTCGCGACCCTCGCCGACGGCGAGCTGCAAGACCTCGTCGCGCGCCTCGACCCCGCGCCGCAGAGCCTCGCCGGCTCCGGCGCCGAGGACTGGGCGAGCTTCGCCGACCGCATGCACTACGTCGCCGACTACTTCCGGTGCTTCCAAGAGGAGGCCTCGCTCCTCGGCCCGCCGTTCACCGGCAAGCAGGTGGCGGAGCTCCTCGCCGGCCGGCGCCCGTCCGGCCGGCTGTGATCCGAGCCCGGCTCAAAGCGAGCGGCAGAACTCGGCGACGTCCGCCGCCAGGAGGTCCGGGGCCTCGAGCGCCGCGAAGTGGCCGCCGCGCGGCATCTCGGTCCAGCGGCGGACGTCGTAGACGCGCTCCACCCAGGAGCGCGGCGGGAACGGCGCCTCGAGCGGAAAGCGGGCGACGGCGCAAGGCACCGTGAGCCGCTCGCCGGCCGCGAAGCGGAGCGGCGTGCGCGCCGACTCCAGGTAGAGGCGCATCGAGGAGGCGATCGTGTTGGTCACCCAGTAAAGGGTGACGTTAGTCAGCAGCTCGTCGAGCGGCAAGTCGATGGCCGGGTCCGCCCACTCGCGGAACTTCTCGACGATCCAGGCGGCGAGGCCGGCGGGGGAGTCGGCGAGCCCGTAGGCGAGGGTGAGCGGCCGCGTGCGCTGCACGTGGCCGTAGGCGCCGGACTCGGCGCTCCATTCCGCGGCGGCGCGGAGGAACGCCTCCTCCTCGGGCGCCAGGTCGCCCTCGACGTGCGGCGCGAACGAGCCCGGGATGTAGTTGAGGTGCATTCCGAGGAGGCGCGCGGGGTGCTTGCGCGCCATCCAAATGGCGATGCCCGCGCCCCAGTCGCCCCCCTGCACGGCGAAGCGCTCGTAGCCGAGCGTCGACATCAGCTCGGCGAAGAGGTCCGCCATGCGCTCGTTCGACATGCCGGGCGCGGTGGGCGGATCAGAGAAGCCGTACCCCGGCAGCGACGGCACGACGACGTGAAGCTCCTCCCGCAGGAGCGGCAGTACCCCGAGCATCTCGACGAAGGAGCCCGGCCAGCCGTGGAGCAGGAGGAGCGGCACGGCGTCGGCGCTCGCCGCCCGCTCGTGGATGAAGTGCAGGCGAAGACCCTCGACGCGGGCGCGGAAGTGACGAAAGGCGTTGAGCTGCCGCTCCTGCCGCCGCCAATTGAACTCGTTGCGCCAGTACCCGACGAGCGCCGCGACCTCTTCGAGCGGCAACCCGCCCTCGTCGGTCACCCCCGCCGGCCATCGCGTCGCGCCGAGCCGCCGCCGCAAGTCGTCCAGTACCTCCTCGGCGACGGCGATCTCGAAAGGCTCGATCACGGCGCATCCCTCCTCGGGTGCACGAGACTAGCGACTTTGCTGGTGCAATGCTTCTAGCAAGGTGGGCTACCGCTGAACCGGCGGCTCTGCCGGGAGATCTCCGATGAGCTGCACTCCAGCCCAGTCGCAGCACGGCGCGGATGGCCCTGCGAGATAGGCAAGCTGCGCTCGCCGCAGTGCCTCGGCAGGAGAGTGGCCGTCGAGGAGGAAGCGGTGGAAATCGGTCATCAGCTCCGGGAGGAGCTGGTCGTCGACGTCCCACAACGTGCCGAGTGTGGCCGGCACGCCGCGCGTCGCGAAGGTCCTGGCAAGGCCGAGTAGACCGCCGGAACGCGACGGCTTGAGCCCGAGGGTCGAGCAGCCGGAGAGAACGACCAGCTGCAGGTCGCTGGCGGGGGGCAGGATCTCCTCGGCGCTCGCGAGGCCGGTGCTCTCCGTGCCCGCGTCGGCCGCCAGGAGGACCGCGCTGTCGAAGGGGCCGCGCCCCGCGGTGGCGTGGGAGGCGACATGGAGCACTTCGGCAGAGACCACGGCGTGCCGAACCTCTTCGGCGGTCGCCGTCTCTCCTATCAACAGGCGAGCCCCTCTCCCGTAGACGGCGGCGACCTGTTCGGCTTCGCGCGCGGCGGCGGGAAGGCGGGCGAGCGGGAGGCGGCGGCGGTCGAAGGCAGGGTCTCCTACGGCAATCACGGTCCAGTCCTTCCTGCGCGGGCTCGTGGAGCTTCCTGCGCGCTCGCTTGCGGCCGCGAGGCTGGTCTGGAAGGAAATCGCCCGCCGTTCAATCAAGGGGGCGCCGGTCTCGGGGTTGCGCAGGGCGGCGAAAGGCACGCGCTGGAGGATGCCGTCGGGAACAACGACCAAGGGGCGGCCAGGAGGCACACCTTCGAGCGCGTCTGCCAGCAGGGCTTGGTACAAATGAGCGAGCGCGTCCGGCCGGGTCCTCCCGGACGCGGCCGAGTCGACGACGGCCTTGGCCAGCACCTCGATGCGCGGCGCCTCGTCCCAGCCCCAACGGACCCGCGTCCCGTCCACGCGCCACCAGACGAAGGTCTGCGGCGTCATGCCGAACACCACGATGACAGGGCCCTCTCCGGTGAGACCCCCGCTGTCCGCGTTGGTAAGCGAGAGGCGCGCAAGGGGTGCCTGCTCTCTCGTGTTGGCGGCGGCACTTCGCCGGGCCGCCTCCAGCAACTCGAGAGCGCGCAGCGGTTCGTTTGCGGCGACCGCTGCATCGATGGCGTCGTCGAAAATGTCTTGCACCGAGTCCAGATGACGGATGCCGAACTCGTCCGAGTGGATGCCCGTCTGCAGCTGCTTGATCAGCTCGATTGCACCATCGAGCGTGTGCCGCGCGGCAGCGAAATCGCGGGCCCGGCGCTCACTCGTCGCTTTCTCCCGCAGCGCCTGCAGCCGCAGGTAGAGATCCCCCTTCGCGCCAAAGAAGTCGAGCGTTGCCAGGAACGTCTTCGGGGCGCCGGTCTCGGAAATCACGTTGTGGTTAGCCTGTGGAACCTCGTTGGCTTCCACCAGGAAGGCCTCGGCGACCGAACGGGCCCCGCGCCCCTGCGCGGCAGCATTCCCGGCGATCAGACCGCTGTGGAGGTACCGGTGGCGGCTGGGGAGCGCTTGCAGCGCACGGACGGCCAGGATTCTGGGCGTCCATGCTTCACGCTCGAAGCCCAGATGGGCGAGCGTCTCCGCACGCAGCGACTGCATCGACGCGGCCGTGATCGAAGACCCGCCGCGTCGGAGCTCGTCTTCCGCCCGAGCGATGCGGTCGTAGGCGGTCTGAAGCCTTCCCGTACGCGCCGCCGCGAGGCCCCAGGCCCAGAGCACCCTCCCCTTGAGATATCGAGACCGCGCGAGCTCCGGGTCCTTGGCGAGAATCGCGAGCCGGTCCTCCGCAGCCCGGGAGCGGCCGTCGGACAGGTCGAGTCGGGCAAGCCAGAGATCGGTCCAGGGAGCAAGGCAGCTGCGACGGTCCCACAAAGGTTGGCGGGCTCGCAGGAGCTCGCCCCGGGCCTCCTCGTGGCGCTCGTCGTCGAGGAGAACACGCCCACGGACGCAAGCGACAATGGCGTTCAGGTGCTCCGCGTCGCTCGGCGCATTGATCTCATTGACGAGCCGGCGGATCATCGGGTCGCCCGTTCGGGTGTGCAGCTCCTCGCCACGCCGCGCCATCGCAGCGCTCAGCGCCGCCGCCCTCGCACCCTGCTCGCGAGCCTTCAACCAACTCGGGAGAAGTGTTCCGATGGCATACGAGATGACGCTGTCGGCGGAAGAGTCCGCCACGGGCCTTCCAGCCTTGCATGGCAGGAGAGAGAGGCGCTCGGCGGCCTCCTGGGCCCAGGCGGAGTCCGGCTCCCGCGCGAGGTATTGACGCCAAGTCCTTGCCGCGACCCGGCACAGCCCGAGATCCGCCGCGATGATGGCGCGGTTGAAGAGGCCCGCGAGTGAGGAGGGGTCCTCGGTGAGCGCCGCCTCCGTGTGCTCGAACGCCGTGAGCAGGTAGGCCGCATCCCCTGAGGCCAGGGCGAGCGCGTGGTCCAGCGCGCCCGCTGCGAGATTGCGCTCCGAAGAGGTCCAGTCCTTCGCCCGAATCTCGAGCCGTCGGCGCGCCGCCAGGAGATCCTCGGTTGTGGTCGACAGTGCCACGGCTGCCGCCAGCGAGCGGCTGGAATCCTGCTCACGGGCGACGAAGAGGAGGCGTGTCGTCTCCTCCGGCGTGCGAAGAGAGCCGCAATTCGCCGGCTTCAGACCGCCGGTCGGCGGCTCGAGCACGCAGGGTCGGAATGCGATTTGCCGTCCCAGCCGGGCCGGGGTGCTTCGCGGCCGGTCGGCGGCGAAGTGTGCAAGCTCCCTCAGCCGACAGCCTCCATGGACGACAGCGCAAGCCACGGCAAGAAACGCAGCCGCGCGCCTCCACGAGGCACTTTCGCTCATAAGACGATCCTATGTCCTGTCCGCTCGGTGCCGTTCGTTAGAGTGTGGACCGAAGGTGCGGCACCGGCGATTGGTGCCTTGCGATGCGCTCCGCCCCCGACACCGTCCAGCTTGAGCTCTTCACCAACCGCTTCGCGGCGGTGGCGCGGGAGATGGGGGAGCGGCTGCGGCGCACCGCCGTCTCGACCAACGTCAAGGAGCGGCTGGACTTCTCCTGCGCGCTGCTCGACCCGGACGGGCGGCTGGTGGTCAACGCGCCGCACATCCCCGTACATCTCGGGGCGCTCGGGCTCTGCGTGCGGCGGGTGCGCGAGACGCTGCCGCTCGGGCCCGGCGACGTCGCGGTCACCAACCACCCGGCCTTCGGCGGCTCCCACCTGCCCGACGTGACGCTGGTGACGCCGGTCTTCCTGCCGGCGGACGGGTCGCTCCTGGGCTACGTCGCCAGCCGCGCCCACCATGCCGAGATCGGCGGCAGCCGCCCCGGCTCGATGCCGCCGGACGCCCGCTGCCTGGCGGAGGAGGGGGTGGTCATCCCGCCGGTCCACCTGGTGCGCGCCGGCGAGCCGCGCTGGGAGGCGATGCGGCGGCACCTCCTGGCGCCGCCCTTTCCGTCGCGCGCCGTCGAGGAGAACCTCGCCGACCTGCGCGCCGCCCTCGCCGCCAACCGGCGCGGCGCCGAGGTGCTCTTGGCGCTCGCCCGCGAGCACGGCCCGGCGACCCTCCGCCGCTTCATGGCGGCGCTGGAGGAGCGGGCGGCGGAGCGGGTGCGCGCGGCGCTCGCCGGGCTGCCGCGCGGCGTGCTCGAAGCCGAGGAGCGGCTCGACGACGGCTCGCCGATCCGGGTGCGGATCGCGCTCGGCGATAGCACGGCGGGCACCGCGGTGATCGACCTCGCCGGCTCGGCCGGCGTCCATCCGGGGAACCTGAACGCGCCGCCGGCGGTGGTGCGCAGCGCAGTCCTCTACGTCCTGCGACTCCTGATCGACGAGCCGCTGCCGCTCAACGAGGGGCTGCTGGCGCCGGTCGAGCTGCGGGCGCCGCCCGGCATCTTCGACCCGCCGTTTCCGGAGGACCCCTGGCGCGCGCCGGCGGTCGTCGGCGGCAACGTCGAGACCAGCCAGCGGCTGGTGGACACGCTGCTCAAGGCCCTCGGGCTCGCCGCCTGCAGCCAGGGAACGATGAACAACGTCCTCTTCGGCGGCGAGCGCTTCGGGTATTACGAGACGGTCTGCGGCGGCGCCGGCGCCGGCCCGGGGTTCGCCGGCGCCGCGGCGGTCCACACTCACATGACGAACACCCGGATCACCGACCCGGAGCTTCTGGAGCACCGCTACTCGGTGCGCGTCGAGCGCTTCGCCGTGCGCCGCGGCTCGGGCGGCGCCGGGCGCTACGCCGGCGGCGACGGCGCGGTGCGCGAGATCGTCTTTCTGGCGCCGATGGCGCTCTCGCTGCTGACCCAGCACCGGGTGGAGCGCCCCTACGGCGCCGCCGGCGGCGAGCCGGGGGCGCCGGGGCGCCAGCGGTTGATTAGGGCGTCGGGCGAGATCGAGGAGCTGGCCTCGGTCGATGCCCGCGAGGTTCTGCCGGGAGACCGTCTGGTGCTGGAAACTCCCGGCGGCGGCGGCTGGGGAGTGCCCGCTAGGCCGGCAGCTCCCCTCCCACCACGCGCTTGACCTCCGTCCCGGCGGGGATCCGCTCGTTGCCTTCGACGTGGTTGATGATCGCCAGGGTCTTGAGGTCCACCGTCGAGGGGTAGCGGCGCGCGAACTCCTCGAGCGTCATGGCGCTCGGCAGGGTCACCACGTCCACCCGCTTCGGCTGGACGTCGAGCAACCGGCGGTCGGTCACCCGCTCGAAGCTACCGATGGCGCCGGAGAGCAGATCGTCGTAGCCGTTCCAGCGGTTCTGCGTCGTGTAGCCGAGGAGCTGGTAGACCTTGCCGCCCAGCTCGACGAAGGCGGCGATCCCCTGCAGGCTCGGCTGCTGCTGCCGCGCCACGCCGAAGACGTTGGCCACCGCCGGTAGGCCGCCGAGGCTGGCGCGCAGCGCCGGACCCTGCTGCACGCCCTGCTGGCTGAAGAACTCGCGCGCCGCCTGCTCGGGCGAGCTGCGGCCGGAGAGGGTGAGGACGACGACGGCGTCTTCGCGCGGGCTGATTGCCCCCACGGCCTGCTTCTGGTTGCTGGGCTTCCACCCCTGAGGAAACGTCAGCTGGAAGCCGAGCTCGGGGTGGACGAAGGTGTTGCCGCGGAAGTAGCCCTCGCGCGGGTTGTCGCCGAAGACGACGCCGTCGATCGCCTGGAGGTAGCGCTCGCGTGCCACGATCTGGTCGCCGCCGGGGGCGGGGACCTTCGCCACCTCTGCCGAGATCCGCTGGATGCGGTCTTCCGGCGTCGGGTGGGTGGCCATCCAGCCGGGGACCCGCCCCTGCTTCTGCTGCTCGCTCACCCGCCGCAGCACGTCGAAGACCTCCACCATCTCCTGCGGGTCGTAGTTGCCGCCGGATAGGTAGCGGAGGCCCAGCGAATCGGCCTCCCGCTCGTCGTCGCGGCTGTACTTCAGGAAGAGGAGCCCGAGGCCGGCCTGCGCCAGGTCGCCGTAGTTGCGCAGCTCGGGTTGGAGGATCATGCCGACGGCCAGCCCGATCGAGGCGAGCTGCGCCTTCGACAGGCGCTCCACGGTGTGGCGGCCGGTGATGTGGCCGATCTCGTGGCCGAGGACGGAGGCCAGCTCGGCCTCGGAGGTCAAATGGGTCATCAGCCCGCGGGTGACGTAGACGTAGCCGCCCGGCAGGGCGAAGGCATTGACGATCGGGTCGTCGAGGATGCGGAAGGTCCAGGGGAGGTCGGGGCGCTCGGACTTGGCGGCGAGCGCCTTGCCGACGCGGTCGACGTAGGCCTGCGCCTTCTCGTCCGGATAGAGCCCCATGGTGGCGGAGATCTCCTGGTCCGCCTGGCGGCCCATCTCGATCTCCTGCCCTTGGCCCATCATCGCCAACTGCTTCTTGCCGGTCGCCGGATTGGTCGAGCAGGCGGCGGCCGCGAAGGCCAGCGCGAGGAGGGCCGTGGAGGTCCTGTGGCGTAGAGTCCGGATGCGTTGCATGAGGAGGAACCTCCCTTGTTTGCCGCCCTGGGGCGGACGGCGCTGCCGGGGGCCGTTGCAAGGGGGGTGCCTTGGGATAACTTTCCGCGCCGCCGCCCGTATGAGGGACACCATGCGCAAGGCCCTCCTCACGCTGCTCGCCCTGCTGGTCCCGGCCGCGGCCTTCGCCGGCGCCGACAAGCCGGGGGTGCGCACGCTCGACGCGCGCTTCGCCTGCGCCGGCGTCGAGATGGTCGAGCTGGAGTTCCCGGTGGGCGAGGTGCACATCGCCGGCTACGACGGCCGCGATCTCCTGGTCAAGGTCGAGCTCGCCTGCGAGACCCGGCGCAGCCGCTCCTGCCAGGCGGCGGCGAAGGAGGTGCGGCTGGTGGGGAAGGTGGACGACGAGCGGCTGCGCGTCGAGCTGACCAACTGGCCGCGGGTGGGCGCTCGCGGGATGGAGGCGCGGGCAAAGGTCCAGGTGCCGCGCTTCCTCGCCCTGCGCTGCGACCTCGGCGTCGGCGAGCTCAAGATCAGCGGCATGGAGCGCGACGTGGCGATCGACATCGGCGTCGGCGAAGTGCACGTCTCGATGCCGGAGCACGCGGTGGGGTCGGTCGACCTCGACGTCGGCGTCGGCGAGGCCGATCTCTCGACGTCGCGCGGCCGGCAGGCGGGCAAGGGTTTCATCGCCAAGGAGCTGCACTGGCGCAAGGGGAAGGGCGAGGCGGCGGTCAAGGTCGACTGCGGCGTCGGCGAGATCAACGTCGCCCTGGTCGGTAGCAAGCCGCCGCTCTGATCGCCCGTTCGACGCGGGTCGCCGGCCGCCGCGGCTGGTGAGCCTCTTGCAGGACCGCGCCGCATGCGCCCGACCCGCCGCGCAGTCCCATCTGTCACCCTCACTCTCGCCTTCCTTCTCTCCGCCGCCAGCTCCGTTGCCGCCGCCGAGCCGGTTCCGGACGAGCCGGCGCCGGCAGGCGCCGCGGCGCTGGTGCGCCAGGACTACACCCGCTTCTACTCGACGCGCCGGCTGATCCGGCTGGCCGCGGCCTTCGCCGCCGGCGGCGCCCTGGCCAACAGCGACGGCGACGAGCAGGCGCGCGAGTGGTACCTCGACGAGGTGCGGCCGGCCGGGGAGAGCGACGCCTTCGGCGAGACGGTCAAGGCGATCGGCGAGGGGGAGGTGGTGATGCCGGTCTTCGTCGTCGCCGCCTTCGCCGCCGGCCTCGGGCCGCGTGGTCCGGAGCCCGGCGCGCCGGCCACCTGGCTCCGCCGCTCGGCGCGCGCCTACCTGGTCGGCGCCCCGGCGCTCTACTACCTGCAGCAGATCACCGGCGGCGCGCGCCCCGGCGAGCCGGAGGGGTCGGGCTGGGAGCCCTTCCACGGCAACCACGGGGTCAGCGGCCACGCCTTCGTCGGCGCCGTGCCCTTCCTCACCCTGGCGCGGCAGAGCCCGCGGCCGGCGGTCAAGGTGCTGGCCGTGACCGCGTCCACGCTCACGTCTATCGAGCGGCTGCGCGAGGACCAGCACTTCCTGTCGCAGGTCCTCCTCGGCTGGTTCCTGGCCTGGGAGGCGACCGGGGCGATCGCCGAGTCCGACCGCCCCGCCGTCCGCCCGGCGGTGGCGCCGCTGGCGGCGCGCGGCGGCGGCGGTCTGCTCCTCGTCTGGCGCTTCTGACCTACGATACGGGCGTGCCCCCCTTCACGCCGGCGACGCCCGACTTCGCCGAGCGGGTGCGCGACACCTTCGGCCGCCAGGCGCTGATGGCGACGCTCGGCGCCACGCTCCTGCACGTCGCCCCCGGCGAGGCGGAGATCGAGTTCCCCTTCCACCCCGAGCTGACGCAGCAGCACGGCTACCTGCACGCCGGAGTAGTGACCGCGGTCGTCGACACCGCCTGCGGCGTCGCCGCCTTCAGCCTGATGCCGGCCGGCGCGGCAGTGCTCTCGGTGGAGTACAAGGTCAACCTCCTCGCCCCGGCGCGCGGCGAGCGCTTCCGCGCCCGCGGCCGGGTGCTGCGCCCGGGGCGCACCCTGACCGTTTGCAGCGGCGACGTCGTGGCGCTCGACCAGGACGGTGGCGAGACGCCGATCGCCACCATGCTGGCGACGATGATGGCGGTTGTCGGGCGCGGGATCAGCGGCTGAGGAGCGGCGCCGGCTCGGGCGCGGGTGCTGCGGCACGGGCCTGCGGCGGCAGGTGGGCGAGGCCGCGGGTCGGGTCCTTCGGCGGCACCCCGCTCATCGCGTGCTCGGCCAGGGCGGTGATCGTCAGGCTGGGGTTGACCCCGAGGTTCGCCGGGATCGCCGCGCCGTCCACCACGTACAGCTCGTCGTAGCCGAAGACGCGGTTCGTGGCGTCCACCACGCCCTCGTCGGGCGTCGAGCCCATCGTCGCGCCGCCTGGTTGGCGACCGGGATGAAGGTCGGCACCGGCGGCTGCCCCGGCTCGGCGCGGCTGGTCAGCGTCTTGCGGAAGGGCCAGAACCAGCGGCGAGCGCGCACCATCGCCAGCGAGCTGAGATCCGCGTCGCCCTCGAGTAGACGGCAAGCCGCCGACACGCCAACGGGCGGCCGGAGGGAGATCCGGCCGCCCGTCGCGTCTCGATGCTACGGACAGGTCGCGAAGGCGTTCGTGTCCTGGATGGGCTGGAACGGCGCGCCCAGGGGGTTGGTGTAGGTCTTGGACACCCCCGTCTGCGAGTCGGTCACGGTCATGATGACCTCGACGTCGGTGAGCCCGCCGGCGAACACCCAGTAGCGGTTGTTGAGCGTGCAGGCGTTGAGCACCTTGACCACCGCCTCGACGTTGCTGGCGGCGAAGAACCAAAGGTAGCCGGTGTCCGGCGTCAGCTCGACGACCTGCGCTTGGCCGGTCTGCGGCTGCGAGGTGCGGAAGGTCGCCCGCACCTGGAAGCGGTTGTTGTTGAGGCACAGCGTCGTGGCGTTCTGGATGCAGATGAACGGGTTGCCGTCGCCGCCGAGCGTCGTGGCCGAGGCGGTGTTCGAGTAGGGCGAGTTGCCGTTGGCGTTGCGCGCCCGCACCCGGAACTGGTAGAGCGTGTCCGGATCGAGGCCGGTGACCGCCGCCGCCTCGATGTTGGCTCCCATCGCGCCGATGTCGCTGAAGGCGCCGGCCGTCCCCTCGCGCATCTCCACCCGGAACTCGGCCTCGTTGTTCGAGTTATCCTGCCAGACGAGGTTGATCCAGTCATCGGTGACGGGCGTGGCGACGAGGTTGGTCGGCGCCGCCGGGACGGCGCCGCCGGCCAAGGAGGCGGTGAACGCCTGATCGCTGGCCGAGCAGCACGGCAAGGTCGGCGGGTCGAAGTCCGCGTCCAGGGTGCCGGTCACCGTGTTGCCGCTGAACGCTCCCGAGATGCGCGAGTTGACGTCGCTGCCGCACCCCAGGCTGCCGCAGGTGAAGGTTTCGTTCGCGGCGATGACGCAGCTGAAGCCGCTGAGCGAGAAGCTGGTGATGCTGTAGCCCGGGCAGCTGTAGTCCCCGCCCGAGGACCAGCCGGTGATCCGGTTGCTGCTGTTGACGGTGAGCGAGAAGGTCCTGCCGCCGACGGTGCCGTTGTAGGTGCCCGCCGTGGCGGCCTCGAGCGGTGCCGCCGCCAGCGCGAGGCCGGCGAGAGCGATGGCGAAGAGGGTGAGGTGAACGGTCGAACGACGCATCGGGTGCTCCTCCCATGAGTCGGTCACCAGGTGACCTGATGTTCTCCGAGGGCTCGCCCCCCGGAAGGTACGAGGCCCGCCCGCTAGCGCTTTGCGCGCGGTTGCCTCGGAGTCGCGCCGATTGTCTTGCCGAACGTCCATTCTACCACCCGGTGCGGCACCGGGCGGCGCGGTCAGGCGGTTCGAGCAGCCGCCGGCTCCTGGAGCACGATGCCTGCGGCCCGCGCCTGCACGGGTAGCGGCAGGAGCCCACGGGCGGGGTTCTTCGGCGGCACCCGGCTCATCGCGTGCTCGGCCAGGGCGGTGATCGTCAGGCTGGGGTTGACCCCGAGGTTTGCCGGGATGGCCGCGCCGTCCACCACGTACAGCTCGTCGTAGCCGAAGACGCGGTTGGCGGCGTCCACCACGCCCTCGTCGGGCGTCGAGCCCATCGTCGCGCCGCCCATCAGGTGCGCCGTCGTCGGGACGTTCAGGAGCACCTCGTTGATCGCGCTCGACGGGAAGGCGTCGATCGTCGCGGCCAGGGTGCGCGCCGCCTGGTTGGCGATCGGGATGAAAGTCGGCACCGGCGACTGCCCTGGCTCGGCGCGGCTGGTGAGGGCCTTGCGGAAGGGCCAGAACCAGCGGCGGGCGCGCACCAGCGCCAGCGAACTGTCGAGGGTCTGCATCACCAGCAGGATCGTCGAGCGCCGCGCCCACCCGGTGAGCTTGAACGTACGCAGGAAATCGACGGGGTGGCGGGCGCAGTTGCCGAGCCAGCGCAGCGGCCGGGTGAGGCGGGTGCCGTCGTCGGTCAGGATGGTGCCGAGCAGGCCCATGGCGTCCGAGCCGCTGGGGTAGCGGACGACCTCCATGTAGGTGTCATCGGAGGGGTGGAAGCCGCTGGTGATGGCGAGCCCCTTCGAGTAGTCCACCGCGCCGCTCCGCGCGGTGAAGCCGCACAGCACCTCGCTGTTGGTGCGCACGAAGCGGCCGAGGGCGGGGGAGAGGCGCGGCAGCGCCCCGGCCTCGCGGCTGCGCAGCAGGAGATCGACGGTGCCCAGCGCGCCGGCGGCGAAGACGACGCCGCGCGCGGTAACCGGCCGCCGCCGCTTGCGCAGCTTGCGGGTCGTCGATTCGAGCCGGAGCCGGTAGCCGGGGCCGTGCCCGCCGGGGCCGGCGAGCGGCTCGACGCGCGTCGCCTTCGTCTCCGGCAGCACCTCGGCGCCGAGCTTCTCGGCGAACCAGAGGTAGTTCTTGTCGAGGGTGTTCTTGGCGTTGTGCCGGCACCCCACCATGCAGCCGCCGCACTGGGTGCAGGTGGCGCGCTCCGGCCCCTCGCCGCCGAAGTAGGGGTCGCCGGCCGCCTGCCCCGGGCGATCGCCGAAGAGCATGCCGACGGTGGTCGGGCGGAAGGTGTCCTCGCGGCCGAGCCCGCGGGCGAAGTCGAGGAGCAGGCGGTCCCCCTCCCAGAGGCGCGGGTTCTCGGTCACGCCGAGCATGCGCCGCGCCGTCTCGTAGTGCGGCGCGAGGAGCGCGGGCCAGTCGACGCCGTGCGGCCAGCCGCCGCGGCGGAAGGCCGTCTCCGTCGGCGTCAGCAGAGTGCCGGCGTAGACCAGCGACCCGCCGCCCACCCCGGCGCCGGAGAGGACGAGCGTGTCGCGCAGCAGGGTGAGGCGCTGGATGCCGTAGCAGAAGAGGGCGGGGAGCCAGAGGAACTTGCGCAGGTTCCAGTTGGTGCGCGGGAAGTCCTCGGTGCGCCAGCGCTTGCCGGCCTCGACGACGAGCACGCGGTACCCCTTCTCGGCCAGCCGCAGCGCCGCGACGCTGCCGCCGAAGCCCGAGCCGACGACGACGTAGTCGTAGTCGAAGACCGCGGTGACTGAAGCCTGTTCCGCCATGTTTTGCCGCTGTGCGACGTAGTTTACGTCAGAGTGCGGCAAGGTCCGTGGTTGACGAGCGACGAACCGGTCATCTAAACTGGTCATATGAAGAGCATGAGCGCCACCGAGTTCAAGGCCAAGTGCCTGGCGGTCCTCGACGAAGTCGCGGAGACCGGTGAGCCGGTGACGATCCTCAAGCGGGGGCGGGAGGTCGCAACGTTGGTGCCGCCGCTCGCGGCCGGCGAGCCTTACCCTCAGCACACACTCCTCGGCACGGTCGAGATCCGGGAGGGTGTGGACCTCACGGAGCCGGTGCTCTCTCCCGAGGCCTGGGAGGCGGAGGCGGCGCCGCGGCGGCGGCGGTGAGGGCCCTCCTCGACACGCATGTCCTCCTTTGGTGGCTGGAGCCCAGCCGCCGCCTCTCGCCGGCGCAGCGGGAGGTGCTCGGCCACGCCGGCAACCCGGACCCTCTCTGGGTCTCAGATATCTCCCTGTGGGAGATCGCGACGCTCGTCGGGCTCCGTCGCATCCGACTCCAGCTCCCGTTGCGCGAGTGGCTGGAGCGGGCGACCGCGCCGCCGTTGGTGCGCCGGGTGGGGATCTCGCCGGCCATCGCCGCCGAGCTGGCCGCCCTGCCGGCCAGCTTACACCGCGACCCCGCCGACCGCATCCTGGTCGCCACAGCGCGCGTTCTGGGCGCCACCCTCCTGACCCAAGACCGCCGCATCGCCGACGCCGGGCTGGTGACGACGCTCGGCTAAGGCGCTCATCCCTTTACCGCCCCGACACCGCGGCGCTGGCCATGCCCCGCCGACTACCAGGAACCAGAGCAGCAGCGTATTCCCCAGGGCGGAAGGCGGAGGCGCTCCTCCTAAAACGACCGAGGCGAGATACAAGGCGGCCATGCGCATCAGGTACAATCAACATCGCGAAGACGGGTCCGCCCGGCCGGCCGCATCGCGATGGTTCCCATGGGTCGCCTCAAGTCCACCTCGCTCGCGAAACTCTCCGTGGCTCTTCGCGGATGGGATCAGCCTGTCATCCTTCAGGGCGATACAGTTCCGCCAACGTTCCGGAACATCCCCGTGGACCTGTGTCCCCGGTTCATTGCAAGTGGCGAACTCCTGGCTCCAGCTCCCTACGTATCTCCTCGCATCGGGCTCACGCGTCGAGTCGGTGGCATCTACGTCATCAGGCTGGCCCCGGACGGTCCCGAACCCTACGATCGCGACGACTACGCACTGATCCCCTCAACCCATGACCCTGATGCCCTCTTGATCGACGATTCGGACAAACATCCGACCGAGCATTGGTTACGGGCTGACCAGGTCGACCAGCTCATCTCTATCTCCATCTCTATTTCCATCCTGTAGCTGCCACTCGGGTCTATGATCGGCGGGCGGTCGTCCGATTCTGGCCGCCCTTGTGTATCCCGCCTTTCACCTATCTGCCCGCGCCGCGGCGTTCACAGCGGCGAGGTGGGACAAGGCTTAGGATCACTACAGATTTCCGGGGGGAAGCTGCTGTGCGCCTGAGGTCACTTTCTAGGTGTTCAGTCGCAGCTCGCGCCCTCAGGGGCGAGGGACGGGCTTAGGATCACGACAGCCCTCCAGGAAGCTGCTGGTACGCCTGGACCATCGAGCTTGTGCGTTCAGTCGCCCCCACACTCTTGTGGTCACGGCCGATGCTGATTCGTTGCAGCCGAACGTTGGGCAGTCGTCAATTTGTCAGCGATCCGAAGTCGGGCGCTGTCGTTCAGGCGACGGCACCAAACGTCCCGGGATAGGCGCACGCCCGGGTGCCGGCTCCTCCAAAGCCGACGAGGTCTTACTCCAATGACATTCTGAGGATTCGATTCGTTCCGTGTCCCTGTCAAACCACGTGGCCTGCCCTTTCATAGATTGGCGATCCGGGCTTACATCATTTGAATCACGCCGTTTCCGGCTACGCTTCCCTTTACGCCGCTCTTGATGTAGCTCCCGGCGATCAGATTGTGCTGCACGCGGAGGTCGTACACGAAGACTCGGCCGTTGTCTTGCGTAATTCCTCTGCCGGAAGATGTTCTCCCAAGATGTCGTAAAACGACCGTCTCCTTGATCTCTTCCCATGTCTCCCCGCCCATCGCTCGCTCGGTGAACGTCTGTTCCCAGGTACCGGTCAGATCGAAGCGGTCGGGGTTGATTAGGTGGAAAAACCGTCCAAGGGCCGAGTCGACGGCTCGCTGAAAGGGCGGTGAGATGTAGTTGGTGAGCAGCCCGCCAACAATACCTAGGAGAAAGCCGAGAAGAAGTTCCAGCGTTTCACCCTCCGGCGAAAGTACGCGAGGTTATGTGCTGCCCGCCTATGCTTCTACGACGCCTCAAGGCCTAGCCACCTAGCTATCGCCTTTGCGCAGTAGCAAGGAGGGCGGCAGTGGTCAAGATTGCTGACTTTTCAAGCAACAACGTGAGTATACCAGAGTCAGTGCGCGGGAGCGCATCAACCGCAACGCATATTCACCTCCCACCCCTGGCAACGGCGCGGGCGACCGCGGCGACCAGCTCGTCGTCGCCCGGCGCCGCGGCCTCGGCGGCGGGCTCGACGCCGAGCCGGTGGAGCGCGCCCGTGGTGACGCCGCCGATCGAGGCGGCGCGAAGTGTCGTGCGGCGCGCCTCCCAGTCCTCGCCGAAGAGCCCGGCG
This sequence comes from Thermoanaerobaculia bacterium, assembly GCA_035536455.1. GTDB lineage: Bacteria > Acidobacteriota > Thermoanaerobaculia > Multivoradales > UBA5704 > DASUNQ01. The sequence goes on from DATLOC010000031.1 coordinate 74,234, forward strand.
AAGTGGCGGGCGATGCGCGGGCTGGTGAAGGTGACCCAGCCGAGCGGGCCGGCGCCGAAGAGCGCGGCGGCGCGGGCGGCGGCATCTGGAGGCAGCCGCTTGTCGTAGGCGGTGACCGCCACCGCCTCGGCCCCCGCCGCCGCCAGCCCCTCCGCCAGCGTGCCCGCGGCGTCGGCGGCCTGCGGCAGCAGCACCCGCCGGCGGCGCCCCACCCGCGGCGCCAGCTCGGCGAGCAGGCCGGCGGCGTCCGGTCCGCCCACCAGCGCCGGCTCGACGTCCCAGGCGCGCAGGGCGGCGGCGGTGGCGCTGCCGACCGCCGCCGTGTGCACCCGCGCTGGCAGCGCGCCGCCCGCCGGCCCGAGCAGCGCCGCGACGGCGTTGGCCGAGGTGAAGACCACCCAGTCGTAGAGCGGCAACTCGGAGGCGGCGCGCTCCAGCGGCCGCGGGTCCGCCGGCGGCACGACCTCGAGGAGCGGCAGGCGCTCGACGGCGGCGCCGGCCGCGGCGAAAGCCTCCGCCAGCCCTTCGGCCTGGTGCGCGACGCGAGTGACGACGACGCGCAGGCCGGCGAGTGGGAGGAGGCTCACGCGTCCGAGCCTCGGCTCAGGTGCGCGAGCACCTCGTCGGCGCCGGCCGCGCGCAGGGCCGCGATGCAGGCCCGGGCGGCTTCCGCAGGCGTCGTTCCCGTGCTTTCACCCCGCGCGATCCGTCGCCCGTCCGGCGAGGCGATGACCGCGTCCAGCCGCAGCTCCCCGCCCGGCTCTTCCCGCCCCCAGGCCGCGAGCGGCAGCGTGCAGTCGCCGCCGAAGGCAGCCACGACGGCCCGCTCCGCGGCGGCGGCGCGCGCCGTCGGCGCATGGTCGAGCGCGCGGCAGAGCGCCTCCGCCCGCCCGCCCTGCCGGACCTCGACCGCCAGCGTCCCCTGCCCCGGCGCCGGCAGCATCGCCTCCGGCGGGATCGGATGGGCGGGCAGCTCCGCGAGCCCCAGCCGGTCGAGCCCGGCCGCCGCCAGCACCACCGCCGCCGCCCCCGTCTCGCGCCACTTGCGCAGCCGCGTCTCGACGTTGCCGCGCACCGGCTCGACCGCCAGGTCGGGACGGCGGGCGAGGAGCTGCGCCCGCCGGCGCAGCGACCCGGTGAGCACCACCGACCCCTCCGGCAGCTCGTCGATCGCCGCCGCCACCGCGCTCACCAGGACGTCGCGCGGATCGGCCCGCTCGGGGTAGGCGGCCACGATCAGCCCGTCCGGCAGCACCGCCGGCAGGTCCTTGAGGCTGTGGACCGCGAGGTCCAGCGTGCCGTCCAGGAGTCCCTCCTCCAGCTCGCGGGTGAAGAGCCCCTTGCCGCCGTGCTGCGTCAGGTCGCCGGGAAGGACGTCGCCGGTCGTCGTCCGCGGCACCAGCTCGACCACGAGGCCCGGATGCGCGGCCTCCAGCGCCCGCGCCACCAACCGCGACTGCGCAAGCGCCAGGGGGCTGCGGCGGGTGCCGAGGCGGAGGGCCGGGAGCGGTGCCGCGGTCAAGGCTCGTCGTCGAGCCGGAAGAGCTCGCGCACCAGGTCGAGGCGGGCCAGCTCCGAGCCCTCCTCGCGGGCGCGCAGCCGGGCGCTCGGGTGGTGGAGGATCTTCCGCACCAGCGCGCGGGTCAGCCGCTCGAGCTCCTCGTGGGTGTCGGCGGGGAACTGCGCGAGCGCGGCGGCCAGCTCCTCGCGGCGGATGCGCTCGGCCTGCTTCTGCAGGCCGGCGATCACCGGCTCGGCGTCGAGGCCGCGGTACCAGGCGCGGAAGCGCTCCAGCTCCTCGTCGATCACCCCCTCGACCCGCCCAACCTCCTCGCGCCGGCGCCGGAGGTTGCGCTGGATGATCTGCTCCAGCGAGTCGAGGGTGTGGAGGAAGACGTTGCCGAGGCGGGCCGCCTCGGGCTCGACGTTGCGCGGCACGCCGAGGTCGACGACCAGGAGCTGCCGGCCGCGCCGCGCCGTCATCGCTGCCTGGAGCTGCTCGACGGTGAGGATCGGCTCCTCGGCGCCGGTCGAGGCGACGACGACGTCGGCGGTCGCCAGCGCGGCCTCCCGCTCGGCGAAGGGGAGCGGCTGGGCGCTCGGGAACTCGGCGCGAAAGCGCTCGGCGCGCTCGGCCGAGCGGTTGGCGACGAAGAGGGCGGCGACGCCGCGCTCGACCAGGCTGCGCGCCACCAGGCGCGAGGTCTCGCCGGCGCCGATGAGCAGCACCTCGCACTCGCCGAGCCCCGAGAAGATGTTGCGCGCCAGCTCGACGACGGCGTAGCCGAGGGAGACGGCGCCGCCGGCGATCTCGGTCTCGGCGCGGGCGCGGCCGCCGCTGACGGTGGCGGCGCGCAACAGGCGGCGCAAGACCGGCCCGCACGCCCCCACGGTCTCGGCCAGGGCCGCCGCCTGCTTGACCTGGCCCAGCACCTCCGGCTCGCCGAGCACCATTGACTCGAGGCCGCTCGCCACCGCCAGCAGGTGCCGCGCCGCCTCGCCGTTGCGCTTGACGTAGAGCCGCCCGGGCCGCTCCAGATCCGGCGCGCGGCCGAGGAAGACCACGTCCAGCGCCGCGCGGTAGGCGGCCTCCTCGTCGCGCGGCTGGAGGAGCGCCTCGGTGCGGTTGCAGGTCGAGAGCAGGAAGGCCTCGCCCACCCCCGGCCGCGCCAGCAGGTGGACCAGCACCTCCTCGGCCTCCCGCGCGCCGTAGGCCACCCGCTCGCGCAACGCCAGCGGCGCGCAGCGGTAGTCCGTCCCCACGAGGAGGAGCGGCGGATCGGGGCGCGGCGGCAGGAATTCGGACATCGACTAGAGGAACCCGTGGAAATCCGTGAAGAACCAATTCACCGCGAGGAGCGAGAAGAGGATCGCCCCCAGCCCGGTCAGGCTGGCGAGGGCGATCTGGCGGCCCTGCCAGCGGCGGAGGCGCTTGAGCAGGAGGGCGGTGGCGTAGAGCACCCAGGTCGCGAGGGTGAAGGCGATCTTCGGGTCGCGCACCCAGCCGGCCTGGTCCAGCCGCTCGGCCCAGAAGGCGCCCACCACGACGGCACCGGTCAGGGCCAGGAAGCCGGCCCAGAGGGCGCCGGTCATCATCCGCTCCAGTACCTCCAGCGGCGGCAGCTTGCCGTAGAAGGTCGAGAAGCGCCCGGCCTTGAGCTCGCGGTAGAGCTGCAGGAAGAGGAAGCCGTAGCCGGCGGCCACCACGAAGGCGGCGTAGCCCAGGAGCGCCAGCGAGACGTGGGTGGCGAAGAAGGCGTCGTGGAAGACCGGGCGCGGCGGCGGGTCGGGGCGGACGAGGACCGAGGCCAGGAGCTGGAAGAGGAAGGCGAGGGAGACCAGCCAGAAGCCGGTCGAGCGCTCCCGCCCGTGCCACTCGACGAAGAGGTAGACCGCGGCCACCGCGAAGGCGACGCACGACAGGGCCTGCGAGACGGTGGCGGCCGGGAGCTGCGCGTGGCGGGCGGTGAGCGCCGCGAGGTAGGCGAGGTGGAGGAGGAGCGTGCCGGCGAGGAGCGGCGTGGCGGCCCGCCGCGCCCGCTCGCGGTCCGGCCGCTCCCCCCGCGGCGGCGCGCCGAAGAAGAGCACGGCATAGGCGACCGCGGCGGCCAGGTAGGCCACCGGCAGCAGGACGAGGGCGGCGCCGAGGAAGGTGTCCACGATGGAGGCCCTATGCTACTGTCCAGCGGCCTTTCCCGCACCCTCCGAGAGCGCCCGCCGGGACCCGCACCACGGATCGACCGCCATGGCCAACGTCGTGATCGTCGGCATGCAGTGGGGGGACGAGGGGAAGGGCAAGATCGTCGACCTCCTCTGCCCGGCCTTCGACGCCGTGGTGCGCTACCAGGGGGGGAACAACGCCGGCCACACGGTCAAGTTCCGCGACCGCCACTTCGCCCTCAACCTGGTCCCCTCCGGCGTCCTCCACCCGGAGATGCTCTGCGTGCTGGGCAACGGCATGGTGATCGCCCCCGACGCCCTGCTCGCCGAGCTGGCGCGGCTGTACGAGGCCGGCGTGCGCTTCGACGGCCGGCTCTTCGTCTCCAACCGCGCCCACGTTCTGCTGCCGCTCCACGCCACGCTCGACCAGGCGCGCGAGGGGGCGCGCGGGCAGACCAAGATCGGCACCACCGCGCGCGGCATCGGCCCGGCCTACGAGAGCAAGGTCTCGCGCTCCGGCGTGCGCATGGCCGACCTCTTCGCCCCCGACCTCGAGGACCGCCTGCGGGCGCTGCTGGCGCGCATCGAGGCGGAGCTGCGGAGCCTGGGGGTGGAGGAGTCGGTGGGGCACCCGTCGGCCCTCGCCGACCAGTGCCGCGCCTGGGGGGAGAAGCTGCGCCCGGCGCTGCGCGACACCGAGCGGCTGCTCAACGACTGGATCGCGGCGGGCAAGAGCCTGCTCTTCGAGGGGGCGCAGGGGACGCTCCTCGACGTCGACCACGGCAGCTACCCCTTCGTCACCAGCTCGAACACCACGGCCGGCGGCGCCGCCACCGGCACCGGCGTGCCGCCCTCCCGCCTCGACGGCGCGATCGGCGTGCTCAAGGCCTACACGACGCGCGTCGGCGCCGGCCCCTTCGTCAGCGAGCTCGAGGGCGAGGCTGGGGAGTTCCTGCGCCGGCGCGGCAACGAGTTCGGCACCGTCACCGGCCGGCCGCGTCGCTGCGGCTGGCTGGACCTGGTCGCCGCCCGCTACGCCCGCCTGCTCAACGGCGTCGACGCTATCGCCCTGACCAAGCTCGACGTGCTCGACGACTTCGACGAGCTGCAGGTCTGCGTCGGCTACCGGGTGAACGGCGAGGTGCTGCGCGAGCTGCCGGCCTCGCGCCACGCCCTGGAGAACGCCGCGCCGGTGCTGCGCGCGGTCAAGGGGTGGAAACGGAGCACCGGCGGCGTGCTGGAGGTGGCCGACCTGCCGCCGGCGGCGCGCGACTACCTGGGGCTGATCGAGGAGGAGGTGGGGGCGCCGGTGGCCCTCGTCTCGACCGGTCCGCGCCGCGAGGAGACCGCGCTGACCGGCGATCCCGCCCTCGCGCGCCTCACCTCCGGCCGTCTGGCCGCCGTCCTCGCGCAGCGCTAGCCGCGGACCACAGCCTTCTATACTTCATCCGGGCGGTTAGCTCAGCTGGCAGAGCAACGGGCTTTTAACCCGTGGGTCCAGGGTTCGATCCCCTGACCGCCCACCACCGTTCCAGCCTCGCGGTCCTCTACTTACGCGCTTCGGCGGCCGAAAGGAGCGCCGCGGTCCTCTACCTACGCGGTTTGCCCCTCCATTCGAGGATCGCGATCCAAACCTACGCGGTTTGCCGGGCCGTTGGGCTGGGTCGGCTGCCGAAATGGCAGATTTGGTCCTCGACTTACGCGGTTCGTCCGGCAAACCGAGTGGGTCGGCCTCCAAATCGCCAATTTCTGTCCTCGGTTTACGCAGTTCGTCCGCCGACCCAGCCCAATCGGTCCTCAACCTACGCAATCGGCCGGGCGCGGAGCGCTCCGCGGTCCTGAACTTACGCACTTGGCCCGCCGACCGGCCCAATGGCGCGGCGCGGGAGGCTCTCCGGTCCTCGACCTACGCAGTCGGCCGCGGCGCGCTGGTACGCTGCCGCGCGAATGAGCGGGCCGGAGTTGGTGATCATGGCCGCGGGCATGGGCTCGCGCTTCGGCGGGCCGAAGCAGGTTATCCCCGTAGGGCCGGGCGGCGAGATCGTCCTCGACTACTCGGTCTGGGACGCGGCGCGCTCCGGCTTGGAGCGGGTGGTCTTCGTCATCCGGCGGGACATGGAAGAGGACTTCCACGTCCGCCACGGCAGCCGCTACGCGGGCCGGCTGGACGTCGCCTACGCCTTCCAGGAGCTGGACGGGCGGCGGAAGCCCTGGGGGACGGCGCACGCGGTCCTCGCGGCGCGCCCGCGGATCGGCGGGCCGTTCATGGTCGTCAACGCCGACGACTTCTACGGCGCCGAGGCCTTCGCGCGGATGGCCGACTTCCTGCGCCGCGAGCCGAGCGACTACGCGATGGTGGGCTACGAGCTGGGGAAGACCCTCTCGGCGCACGGCCGCGTCGCCCGCGGCGTCTGCGAAGTGAACCCCGACGGTACCCTCCGCGCCGTCGTCGAGCACACCGCGATCGAGCCGGCGGACGGCGGCGCGCGGGCGGTCGAACCGGGCGGCGGCGAGGTCCGCTTCACCGGCCGCGAGCCGGTGTCGATGAACTTCTGGGGCTTCCGCCCCCACCTCTTCCCGCGGCTAGAGGAGCGCTTCGCCCGCTTCCGCGCCGAGCGCGGCGACGACCCCGCGGCCGAGCTCTACATCCCGTCGGTCGTCGACGAGCTGATCCGCGAGGGGCGGGCGCGCGTGCAGGTCCTGCCCACCTCCGACCGCTGGTTCGGCATGACCTATCCCGAGGACCGCAACGAGGTGGCGGCGCGCATCCGCGAGCTGGTGGCGCGCGGCGACTATCCGGAAGAGCTCTGGCCGCGGTAGCGGGCCGCGACGCGCGCGTAGGCCTCGCGGAAGGGCACCCCTTCGTCGAGCACCAGGCGGTAGGCCTCCTCGGCGGCGTGGAGCTCCGGCGCGAGCTGGATGCGCTCGGGGTGGAAGCGCACGGCGGGCAGGGCGGCGGCGAGGAGCGCCAGTGTGTCGCACGCCAGGTCGATGCCGCGGAAGAGCGGCGCTTTGAGGAGCTGGAGGTCGCGGTGATAGCCGGACGGGAGCTTGGCGGTCACCGCCAGCGCTTCGAGGAGGCAGGCCTGCGCCGTGGCGCCGCGGCCGCGCACGAGCTCCAGGAGGTCGGGGTTGCGCTTCTGCGGCATGATCGAGGAGCCGGTGCAGAGGGACGGCGGCAGGCTGGCGAAGCCCAGCTCGCGCATGCTGAACAGGATCAGATCGGCGGCTAGCCGCCCGAGGTCCTGCATCAGGAGCGCGATCTCGAAGAGCACCTGCGCCTCCGCCTTGCCGCGCGAGAGCTGGACCGCGGTCACCGGCTCCTGCACCACGGCGAAGCCGAGCCGCGCCCGCGTCGCCTCGCGGTCGAGGGGCAGGAGCGGCACCCCGTAGCCCGCCGCCGAGCCGAGCGGGCTCTTGTCGGCGCGGCGCAGCGCCGCGGCTAGACCCTCGGCGTCGTCGCGCAGCTCGGCGGCGAAGCCGCCGGCCCAGAGCGGCACCGAGCTGGGCATCGCCGGCTGCATGTGGGTGTAGCCGGGGAGCGGCGTGGCCGCTTCGCGCGCGGCGAGGTCGTCGAGCGCCGCCGCCACCTCGAGCGTCCCCTCGCGCAGCGCGGCGAGCGCGTCGCGCAGGTAGAGGCGGAGCGCCGCCAGCACCTGGTCGTTGCGCGAGCGGCCGAGGTGGAGGCGCCCGCCAGCGGCGCCGATCCGCTCGGTCAGCCGGCGCTCGAGCGCGGTGTGGACGTCTTCGCCGGCCAGCTCGATCTCCCAGGCGCCGGCGGCGTGCTCGGCGGCGAGGGCCTCGAGGCCGGCGCGGATCGATGACAGATCGCTTGCGTCGAGCAGCTCCGCTGCGTGCAAGCCTTTGGCGTGGGCGATGGAAGCCCTCACGTCGTAAGGGACCAGCCGCGCGTCGAGCCGGTGGTCCTCGCCGGCGGTGTAGCGGAGCACCCGCTCGTCGAGCGGCTCCCCCGCGTCCCAGAGGCGGCCGCTCATCCGCGCTCTCCGCAGGCGGCGGCGGCGTTGCGCTCCCGCGCCTCCTTCCGCACCTCGGCGTAGGCGCCGATCAGGCGGGTGTAGAAGCGCGCCCCGTCCAGCACCTCGCTCTCCAGCACGTACTCGTCCGGGGTGTGCGAGCGCTCGCTCCGCCCCGGCCCGCACTTGACTGCCGGCACGCCGTCGAGGAGTGCCATGTCCGAGAGGGTGGGGGAGCCGAACAGCCGCGCCTCCGGCCGCGCCCGCCGCCCGGCCTCGACCAGCGCGGCGTCGGCGGCGGTCTCGCGCGGGCGCAGCCGGTCGGAGAGGACGCGCACCTCGCCCGCCACCGCCCCGGCGACGCGGCGCACCACTTCGGCGACGGGGAGGGCCGGCGTGGTGCGCACGTCGAGCACCGCCGTGGCCTCGCCGGGCAGGACGTTGCGCGCGGTGCCGGCGCGCACCTCGGTGGGCTCCAGCGTGATCGCGCCGAGCCGCTCGTGCGGCGGCCCGAAGTCGATCCCTTCGAGCGCCACCAGGTCGCGCGCCAGGCGGCGGGCGGCGTTGGCGGCGCCGAGCGCCGCGGCGTGCGCGGCGTGGCAGGCGTCGCCGCGCGCCACGAGCTCCAGCACCAGGAGCCCCTTCTGCGCCAGGGCGAGGTCGAGACCGGTGGGCTCGCCGATTACCGCCCCCTCCAGCGGCAGCCCGCGGCGCGCCAGCTCGGCGAGCACCGCCTGCGTGCCGGTGCCGCGGGTCTCCTCCCCTTCGACCAGCGCCAGCGCCAGGGTGAACGGCAGCTCGACGCTGCGGAAGGCGAGGAAGGCGGCGGTCATCGCCGCGGCGGAAGCCTTGGCGTCGTTGGCGCCGAGGCCGTAGACGCGGCCGTCCTCGACCGCCGCCTGCCAGGGGTCGCGCGTCCAGCCGGGGGCCGGCGGCACGGTGTCGAGGTGGGTGTCGAGGAGGAGGACCGGCTGCGGCTCGTCGATCGCGCCGCCGGCCAGCACCAGCAGCGTGTTGCCGAGCCGCAGCGGCGCGAGGCCGTAGCGGCGGATCCGCCCCTCCACGAGGTCGGCGGCCGCAGCCTCCTCGCCCGAGACCGACGGCACCTCGACGAGCGCCCGGTGGAGCGCCAGCACCTCCCGCGCCGGCAGCATCACGACCGGGCCTCCGCCAGCTCCGCCGCCTGCTCGTCCGGGGTCAGCGAGCCGACGCTCGCCACCACCATCGTGCCGATCCCCTGGTTGGTGAAGACCTCGGCGAGCAGGCCGTCGGGCGCGGCGTGGGCCAGGATGTGGACGCGCGGCACGCCGCCGCGGATCGCCGCCTCGATCGCGCTCGCTTTGGGCAGCATGCCGTCGCGCAGGCAGCCCTGGTCGCGCAGCCGGGCGAGGCCGGCGAGGTCGGTGTAGGAGACGAGCGATGCCGGATCCCCGGGCCGCTCGAGGATGCCCGGCGCGCCGGTCAGGAGGATCAGCTTCTCCGCGCCGAGCCCCGCCGCCAGCGCCGCGGCGACGGTGTCGGCGTTGATGTTGAGGAGGGTGCCGTCGTCGGCCGCCGAGAGCGGGCTCACGATCGGCACCATGCCGGCGTCGAGGAGGGTGCGCAGCACGGCCGGCTCGACGGAGACGACGTCGCCCACCAGGCCGTAGTCGACCGGCGCGCCGTCCACCGCCACCGGCGGCCGGCGCCGCGCCCGCACCAGGCCGGCCGCGGCGCCGGAGAGCCCGACCGCCTGCAGCCCGACGGGGCGGCTGGCGGCGAGGAGGCGAGTGCTCATCGTGCCGTTGAGGGTCATGACCGCGACGTCGAGCGCCGCCGGGTCGGTCACCCGGCGCCCGGCGACGAAGCGCGGCTCGGCGCCCAGCGCGCGGGCCAGCGCGCTGGTCTCGGCGCCGCCGCCATGCACCAGGACGACGCGGATGCCGAGCTGGTGGAGCACCTCGACCTGCTCGAGCAGGGCGCGGATCGCCGCGGCGCTCGCCAGCGCCTCGCCGCCGGCCTTGACGACGAAGGTCTTCTCGCGGAAGACGCGCAGGTACGGCGTCGCGTGCTTGAGGGCAGCCACCACGGCGGTCTGCTGGCCGACGTCCTTCATGGTCGATCTCCTTCGTTTGGAGCTGCCGCCAGCAGCCGGTGCAGCACCGCCATCTGCACCCACATCCGGTTGTGCGCCTCGCGCACCACGGCGCTGCGCGGCCCGTCCAGCACCTCGTCGCGCACCACGACGTTGCGGCGCACCGGCAGGCAGTGCATGAAGCGGCAGTCGGGCGCCGCCGGCGCGAACCAGCTCTCCTCGACGCACCAGCCGCGCAGGCCGGCGCGCAGCGCGGCCTCGGCTTCGGCCTCGCCGTAGGCCGCGGGCGAGCCCCACGACTTGGCGTAGAGGACGTGCGCGCCGGCGAGCGCCTCGTCGCGGCAGGCGGTCTCGCGCACCTTGCCGCCGGAAAGCGCGGCGGCGCGCCGCGCCCGCGCCAGGAGCGGCTCGGGCAAGCCGTAGCCCTCGGGGCGGAGGACCGTCACCTCCATGCCGCGCAGCGCCGCCATGTGGACCGCCGCCGCCGGCACCGCGAAGGGCAGCGGCTTCGGATGCCAGGCCCAGGAGAGGACGAAGCGGCCGCCTTGCGCCGGCACACCCAGCTCGTCGAGCGTCTTCCAGTCGGCGAGCGCCTGGCAGGGGTGGTCGGCGGCGGACTCCAGGTTGACCAGCGGCACCGGGCAGAGCCCGGCCATGGCGACGAAGGCCGCGTCCGCGAGGTCGGCTTCGAGGTCTACGCCGCCGGCGAAAGCGCGGATGCCCAGCGCGTCGGCGTAGCCGGCGAGGACCGGGATCGCCTCGCGCACGTGCTCGGCGGCGGCGCCGTCCATCACCGCGCCGTCGCGGGTCTCGAGCAGCCAGCTCCCCTGGCCCGGGGCGATGACGAAGGAGGAGCCGCCGAGCCGCGCCATCCCCGCCTGGAAGGAGGCAAGGGTGCGCAGCGAGGGATTGAAGAAGAGGAGGCCGAGAACCTTGCCGGCGAGCGCATGCGGCTGCGGCTCCCGCTCGAGGCGCGCGGCCAGCGCCAAGAGGTCCACCACCTCCTCGCGCGTCAGGTCGGCGAGGCTGAGGAAGCTCTTCACGGCGCCAGCTCCGCGAGCGCGGCGGCGAGGAGATCCACGTGCTCGTCGGCGAGGACCAGCGGCGGCAGGAGGCGGACGATGTGCGGGTCGCCGCTGGTGCCGGTGAAGATGCCGCGCGCGAGGAGCTCGAGGTGGACCTCCTTGGCGGGGCGGCGGGTGCGCAAACCGAGGAGGAGTCCCTCGCCCTGGATCGCCGTCACCGGCCCGACGACGCAGGTGGAGCGGAAGCGCTGCGAGAGGCTGCGGGCGCGCGCCAGGAGCCCCTCCTCGGCGATCGCGTCGAGCACCGCCTCGATCAGCGCGCAGGCCAGCGGGCCGCCGCCGAACGTCGTGCCGAGGTCCCCTTCGACCAGGCCGGCCGCGGCCTCCGCACTCGCCAGCACCGCGCCCGCGGGGAAACCGCCGGCGAGCCCCTTGGCGACCGTGAGGAGGTCGGGCGTCACGTTGTAGAGCTGCGCAGCGAACGGCTCGCCGCTCCGCCCCATGCCGCACTGCACCTCGTCGAAAATCAGCAGCGCGCCGGCGCGGCGGGTGAGGTCGCGCGCCGCCGTCAAGTACTCGGCGCCGAGCGAGTACGCCCCGGCCTGCCCCTGCACGGGCTCGACGATGAGCGCCGCCGCGCCGCCGTCGGCTGCCAGCGCCGTCTCCAGGGCCGCCAGGTCGCCGCGCGGCACGAAGGCGACGTCGAAGGGCGGGCGCGGGAAGCCGTACCAGCGCGCCGAGCCCCAGGTGAGCGCGGCGGCGGCGGCGGTGCGGCCGTGGAACGCCGCCTCGACCGCCACGATCCGCTGCCGGCCGGTGGCGCGGAAGGCGAGGCGGAGGGCGTTCTCGTTGGCCTCAGCGCCGCTGTTGACGAAGAAGGCGCGCTCGAGGCCGGGCGGCCCGAAGGCGAGGAGGCGCCGGGCGGCCTCGGCGCGCACCGCCAGCGGCACGACGTTGCTCTGGAAGAAGAGCGTCTCGGCCTGCGCCGCGAGGGCGGCGAGGAGGCGCGGGTGGCCGTAGCCGAGGAGCGCCACGGCGTGGCCGCCGTAGAGATCGAGAAGACGGCGGCCGTCGCGCGTCTCCAGCCAGACGCCGTCGCCGCGCACCGGCTCGAAGGGCGCGTGCGGATAGACCGGGAGGAGGACCTCCCGCTCGGCGGCCGTCGCGGCGCTCACAGCCACCCGGGCCCCGGCTGCGTCAGCCCCGCGGTTTCGGGGAAGCCCAGCAAGCGGTTCATCCACTGCACGCCGCCGCCGGCGGCGCCCTTGACCAGGTTGTCGAGGGTGGAGAAGACGGCCACGTGGTCGCCGTCGACGGCGGCGGCGAGCCGGCAGCGGTTGGTGCCGACGACGTCCTGGAGGCGCGGCGGCTCGGCGCCGACGTCGACGAACGGCGCGCCGGCGTAGAAGTCCGCCAGCGCCGCAGTCACCTCGGCGGCGGAGACCGGCCGCGTGAGCCGCGCCTGCAGCGTGGCGTAGATGCCGCGCGCAAACGGCCCCGCCTGCGGCACGAAGTGGATCTCCGGCTCGATCCCCGAGGCGGCCGCGGCGAGGGCGCGCATCTCCGGCGCGTGGCGGTGGGCCAGCGGCTTGTAGGCGAAGAGGTTGCTCCGCCGCGCCGGATGGTGGGTGGTCGCCGACGGCGTGCGGCCGGCGCCGGTCGAGCCGGTGACGGCGACGACCGAGAGCCGCGGCTCGACGAGCCCCAGCCGCAGCAGCGGCACGGCGGCGACGAGCACGGCGGTGGTGAAGCAGCCGGGGTGGCCGATGTGGCCGTCCCAGCCGCCGTCCAAGTGCTCGGGCAGGGCGCAGCGGAAGGCGTCGAGGAGCGCCGGCGCGCCGTGCGGCTGGCCGTAGACCTCGGCGTAGCGGTCGGCGGCGGCGAAGCGGAAGTCGGCCGAGAGGTCGAGGGCGCGCGCCGCTGTCCCCGCGGCGGCGGCGGCCGCCAGTACCTCGTCGAGGAGCGCGGCCGCGGCGCCGTGCGGCGCGGCGCAGAAGAGCGCCAGCGGCCCACCGCGGTGGCGGGCGAAGAGGGCCGGCAGCTCGTGGCGGGACGCGAACGTCGTGCCCGGGAAAGCGCCGGCGAGGTGCGGGAAGGCGCCTTCGACCGGCCCTCCGGCCTGGCTCTCCGACACCGCGGCGGCGAGCCGCAGGTGCGGGTGGCCGGCGAGGAGGCGGAGGAGCTCGCCGGCGACATACCCCGAGCCGCCGAGGACGACCGCCGGGACCGTCGCGTCGCCGCTCATCGCAGCACCTCCTGCGCCAGCCGCTCCCGCACCAGCGCGGCCAGGCGCGCGCCGTCGGTCCGCGCGTTGATCGCCGGCACTCCCAGCTCGCGCTCGATGACCCGCGTCCCCGCCAGGTTGTCGGTGGCCGGGCCGGTCACGGCCAGCGGCTCGATGCCGAAGCGGTCGCGCAGCAGCCGCACGCCGCCCCAGGCGGCGACCGGGTCGTTGGCGGCGAGCACCACCGCGCTGAAGGCGGCGCGCAGCCCTGCGTCGTCGAGGATCGCCGCGACGCCGTAGGCGCCGAGGAGACCGTCCCCCAGCTCGGCGACGACGAGGTCGGGGCGGCCGGCGGCGAGCCGTGCCAGGAGGCCGCGGGCGACGGCCGCCGCGTTGTCGTCGGTGGTGGCGACGACGCCGAGCTCGGTGAAGTAGGTCGTGCGGCGCGCGCCGGCGTCCTCCATCGCCAGCAGGTCGCGGCGCAGCGAGACGCCGGTGGCCTTGAGCGCGTCCACGACGAGGCCGCCGCGCGCCAGCTCGTGGACCAGGGCGCAGGCGGCTGCGGTCTTGCCGCAGTTCATGCACGAGCCGACGAGCGCCACGACCGGCGGCGGGTCGAGGAGCGGCGGCGGGGGCGCCGGCGGCTCGCCGGCGATCGTCGCCGCGACGCCGATGCGCTCGCCGAGGAAGGGGAAGGCGAGCACGGCCCCCAGCACCTCGCACTCGAACGGCGGGCCGAGCTCGGGGCTGGCGGCGTCGCAGATCCCCAGCACGCCGCCCATGTTGAGCAGGTGGACGACGTCGCCCGGCGCCAGGCGCTCCGGCAGGTGGCCGGCGTAGCCGAAGAGTGCCTGCCGGTGGCCGAGGGCGCCGGCCAGGACGTCGCCGCGCTGCACCTTGGCGAGGCGCCCGCTCGGCAGCTCGAGCTGGTCGTAGGTGCTCTTGTCGTTGCGCACCCGCACCGCGACGACCGTCCCCTCGCGGCAAGGGATCTCGTCGCCCAGCTTCACCTCGTGCGGCAGGGCGCAGGCGCGGGTGACCGAGGAGATTTTGTCGAGGTGGACGGTGCGCATCTCAGGCGCCCTCGGCGACGGCGGTGCGCTCTTCCGGGGCGGTGAGTGCGGCGCCACCCTCGGCGCCCGTCCTGGCGTGCAGCATCCCGGGCAGGGCGGCGATGCGCGAGAAGCCGCGGGCGTCGGCGGCGGTCCACTCGCCGGCGGCCTCGCCGTAGACGCCGCGCGACGCGGCGAGGAGCGAGAAGGGCGAGCTCACCCCTTCGACGACGACCTGTCCGGCGCGGAAGAGGAGCCGCACCTCGCCGGTGACCCGCTCCTGCGAGCGCAGGAGGAGCGCCTCGATGTCGCGGCAGACGGGGTCGAGATGCTGCCCCTCGTGCACCAGGTCGCCGTAGACCGCGGCCACCGTCTCCTTGACGCGCAGCTGCCGGCCGGTGAGGGTGAGCTTCTCGAGCTCGCGGTGGGCGGTGAGCACCACCTCCGCCGCCGGCGCCTCGAAGGCGACCCGTCCCTTGATGCCGAGGATCGTCTCGCCGAGGTGGATGCCGCGGCCGATGCCGTGCGGCGCCGCCAGCGCCTCCAGGCGCTCGAGCAGCGCCACCGGCGCCAGCGGCTCGCCGTCGAGCGCCGCCGGGATCCCCCGCTCGAAAGCGAGGAGGTGGCGCGCCGGCGGCGGCGGCGCGTCGAAGGCGCCGCGCGTCAACACCCATGCCGCTTCGGGGAGCGGCTCGACGGAGTCGAGGGTCTCGCGCCCGCCGATCGTCACCCCCCAGAGGCCGCGGTTGACCGAGTAGGCGGCGCCGAACGGCGGCACCGGCAGGCCGCGCGCCTCGAGGTAGGCCACTTGCTCGGCGCGCGGGCGCGGCTGGTCGCGCACCGGCGCCAGCACCTCCAGGCCGGGGTCGAGGGTGCGCAGCGCCACCTCGAACCGCACCTGGTCGTTGCCCGCCGCCGTGCAGCCGTGGGCGACGGTGCGGCTCCCCAGCCGCGCCGCGGCGCGCGCCACCTCCTGCGCCTGCACCACCCGCTCGGCGCCGACGCAGAGCGGGTAGGTCTGCCCGCGCCGCACATTGCCCATGATCAGGAAGCGGAGGACGCGGTCGAAGAACGCCTCGCGGGCGTCGATCAGGTGATAGTCGGCCGCGCCGAGGGCGCGGGCGCGGGCGGCGAGGGCGGCGGCGGCCTCCGCGTCGAGACCGCCGGTGTCGACGGTCACCGCCACCACCGGCCGGCCGAGCGTCTCGCTCAGCCAGGGGATGCAGAAGGAAGTATCGAGCCCGCCGGAGAAGGCGAGGAGGATCGGCTCGGTCATGAGGTCACCTCGTGAGCAGACGTCGCAGGCGTTGCAGGAAGCGCTTCTGCTCGCGCGCGCCGGCGGTGGCGACGAAGATCGTGTCGTCGCCCGCCACCGTGCCGACGACCTCCGGCCAGGCAGCGCGGTCGAGCGCCGAGGCCACCGGCTGCGCTGCGCCAACCGTGGTCACGACCACGGTCAGGTGCGGGCCGGCGGGCTTGGCGCCGCGCAGGAAGGTGGCGAGGCCGTCGAGCTTCGCGTCCTCGGCCGGGCCCTCGGCGGGCGGCGGCAGATAGCGGCCGGCGACGCGCGCCACGCCGAGGTCGCGGAGGTCGCGGCTGACGCTCGACTGCGTGGCCGGCAGGCCGCGCGCGTGCAGCAGCTCGACGAGCTCCTCCTGCCGCGCGACGCGCTCCGCCGTCAGGAGGGCGAGGATCTCCCGCTGGCGGCGGTGGCGGAGCTCGGTGTCGGTTGGCATCGGCGCGGCATTAAAATGCGCATTCTAGTGCATAAATTCGAGATGTCAAGGGACGGGAGCGCCCGCTTCGAGCGCTAACGGCGGCGCGAGGAGGACGCGGGCGGCTCGCTCTCGGTCGGAGCAGGGAGTTGCTGCAAGACTTCCTGGAGCTGCCGCACCAGCTTGTGGAAGCCGCGCAGCACCTCGCCCGCCGTGTCGCGCGGCAGGTCGGAGACCGTGCTGCCGCCGGCGGGCTGGAGCGGGTAGGCGTCGCTCGACGTCGTGGCCGCGGGCGGCTCCGCGACGACGGAACGCGCCGCCGCGGAGGCGCCGCTGTAACGCCCTTTCACGAGCGCGAGCGCCTCATGGAGGGCTAGCAGGTCGGAACCCAGAGCACGCAGGATCTTGTCGAGCGTCTCGAGGGACGGCCGCTGCTTGCCGGTCTCGTAAGCGCAGAGCATCCCCTTGGTGATCCCGGCCGATTCGGCGACCTCGTACTGCTTCTTCCCCCGGCAGTCCCGCAGCCACCGAAGTGCCTTGCCCAGGTTCTCGAAGAGGTCCATCGAATCTCCGCCTCCCTGCCGCTCCGCGTGCGGCGGCGGCTTTCCGGCAGACGCTCATGGTATGGCGGTAATTGGGCGTAAGTCAAGCGGCGAGCCAGTCATTTTTTGGGCTTTGCTGCGGTGCTTCTGCATAGCGTGTATGAGCAGATCGCCGATTTCGCAAACTGTCCCGTAGGTACGGTTTAACCACACCCTTGGGTTGGAACGTAGATGTCGCGGCGCGGCGGGGCTCGGGCGATGTATGACCTGGGTCGCTGGCGCCCGGTCCACCCATCCGTTGAAAAGGCACACCGTTCGGCCGGGGCCGCACGAGGGATTTCCGCACCCCGAACGAACGTATCGCTGGAGGCGAATGAACGAGCAGGCCGCGGCGAGGACTCGGGGTTCGACGAGAGAGCCGTACGGTGTGCACGAGCTCTTCGCGGCGCAGGCTCGTCGCGCGCCCGCCGCGGTCGCGGCGCGCTTCACGACCGGCGAGGAGCTCACCTACGGCGAGCTCGACGCACGCGCGAGGCGTCTCGCCGCACGGCTTCGCGCCGCCGGGGTTGGGCCGGAAACGCTCGTCGCAGTCTGCTTCGAGCGCACCGCCGAGCTGCCCGTGGCACTCCTCGCGGTGCTGCGCGCGGGCGGCGCCTACCTGCCGCTCGAGCCGACCCAGCCGCCGGCCCGCCTCGACGCGCTGCTCGACGATGCGCGGCCGGCGCTGCTGCTGACCGAGGGACGCCTGCACCACCGCCTGCGGGCGGACGGTATCTCCGTGATGTGCGTCGACGAGCTGGACGACGCCAGCGGGCCGAGCGGGCTCGCGCGATCCGAGGACGAGCCCAGTCCTCATGCCGAGCAAGCGGCCTATGTCGTCTATACGTCGGGCTCGACCGGGGCGCCGAAGGGGGTGGTGGTGCCGCACGCGCCGCTCCTCGCGCACTGCCGTGCGGTGGCGGCGGCCTACGCACTCTCTCCCGCGGACCGCGTGCTGCAGTTCTCTTCGCTCGCCTTCGACGTCGCGGCGGAAGAGCTCTTCCCGACCTGGGCCTCCGGCGCCACCGTGGTCTTCCGGAGCGGGACGGGGCAAGCCTCCGTGCACGAGCTGGTCGCCTTCCTGCGGCGCGAGGCGGTGACGGTGGCGAACCTGCCGGCGGCGCTGTGGCACCAGTGGGTGGCGGAGCTCGAGCGCGACGCCGCGCTGCGGCCGCCGGATTCGCTCCGCCTCGTCGTCGCCGGCAGCGAAGCTGTCCTCCCCGACCGTCTGATGGCCTGGCGGCGCCTCACCGGCCGGCGGCCGCGGTGGCTGAACGCCTACGGTCCGAGCGAGGCGACGATCACGGCCACGCTCTTCGAGCCTTGGCCGGTGGAAGAGCTCGAGGGCGGCGCGGTCCCGATCGGCAGGCCGCTGCCGCACGTCGTGACGCGCTTGCTCGACGCCGCGCTGCAGCCGCCCGCGGACGGCGCGAACGGCGAGATCTTCCTCGGCGGCGGCTGCCTCGCGCGCGGCTATCTGCGGCGTCCCGACCTCACGGCCGAGCGCTTCGTACCGGACCCCGCGGCCGCCACGCCGGGCGGTCGCCTCTACCGCAGCGGCGATCTCGCGGCGCACCGCGCCGACGGGCAGCTCCTCTTCCTCGGCCGCGCCGACGGACAGGTGAAGGTGCGGGGCGTCCGCGTCGAGCTGGGAGAGGTCGAGGCGGCGCTGGCAGCGCATCCCGGCCTGCGCGAGGCGGCGGTCGGGGTGCGCGAGCCGCAGGCGGGGCGGGGCGAGCGGCGGCTGGCCGCCTATCTCGTGTCGCGGGAGCCGGGAGGCGTCGGCACCGCGGCGGTGCGCGCCTGGCTGCGCGAGCGGCTGCCGGAGGCGATGGTGCCGTCGGTCTGGGTGGAGCTGGCGGCGCTGCCGCGCACGCCGGGAGGGAAGGTAGACCGGCAGGCCCTCCACCAGGCGCCGCCCGTCGCGGTGAGCGGCGCCGGCGGGCATCGGCCCCTCCTGACCGCGACCGAGCGGGCGCTCGCCCCGCTCTGGTGCGAGCTGCTCGCGGTCGAGAGCGCCGGCCGCGACGACCACTTCTTCGACCAGGGCGGCCATTCGCTGCTCGCCGGGCAGCTCCTGGCGCGGGTGCGCGAGGTCTTCGCCGTCGATCTCAATCTCGCCACGCTCTTCGAAACGCCAACGCTGGCGGGCCTGGCGGCCGCGATCCGGTCCCGCGCCGACGCAGGCGGCGGCGCCGAGGCCCCGCCGCTGCGGCGCGTGCCCCGCGACCGGCCGCTCGCGCTCTCCTATCCGCAGGAGAGCGTCTGGCTGCTGCAGAAGCTGGCGCCCGGGCTGCTCGCCTACAACACGCAGATCACGCTCCGCTTCGCCGGCGCGCTCCACGTCGCCTCTCTCGCCTGGAGCCTGCGCGAGCTGGTCCGCCGCCACGAGGTCTTCCGCACCGCCTTCGGCGAGGTCGACGGACGGCCGGTGCAGCGCGTGCACCCGGCGGACCACCCGTCCGCTCAGGTGCGCCTGCCCGAGGTGGACCTCTCGATCCTGCCGGAGCCGGCGCGCGCCGAGGAGGCGGCGCGGCTGCTCGCCGCCGAGTGCGCGCGGCCGTTCGATCTCGCCGGCTTCCCGCTCATCCGCTGGCTGCTGCTGCGCCGCGCGCCCGACCTTCACCAGCTCGTCATGGTCGAGCACCACTTCGTCCACGACGGCTGGTCGCTCGCGCTCATCTTGCGCGAGCTCAAGGAGCTCTACGGCGCCCGCGCCGCCGGCGCGGCCACCCCCCTCACCGAGCCGCAGTTCCAGTTCGCCGACTACGCCGCCTGGCAGCGCCGGTGGCTGGACGGCGAAGCCCTGGCGCCGCGCCTCGCCTGGTGGCGCGAGCGCCTGGCGGGGGCGCCGCCCGCGCTCGAGCTGCCGGGCGTCAAGTCGCGCCCGCCGGTGCCCAGCTACCGCGGAGGCACGCTCACCGCCGAGCTGCCGGCGGCCCTGGCGGCTGGCCTGCGCGCTCTCGGGCAAGAGTGCGAGGCGACACTCTACATGACGCTGCTCGCCGCCTTCGACGCGCTCCTCTCCCGTCTCACCGGGCGCAGCGACGTCGTGGTCGGCTCGGCCGTCGCCAACCGCTGGCCGCGCGAGGCGGAAGGCATCGTGGGGATGATGGTGAACCCGGCCGTCTTCCGCACCGACCTCGGCGGCGACCCGACCTTCCGCGAGCTGATCGGCCGGGCGCGCGAGACGGCGCTCGGCGTCTACGCCCACCAGGAGGTGCCGTTCGAGAAGCTCGTCGAGGAGCTCGCGCCGGAGCGCGACCCGAGCCGCAACCCGATCTTCCAGGTGGCCTTCAGCTTCCACGACTCCGACGTGCCGGACCTCGCCTGGCCGGGCTTGCAGGCGACCGTCGAGTACCGCCACAACCAGACTGCCAAGTTCGATCTCAACGTGGTGGTCATGCCGGGTGCGGCGCGGCGGCGCGGCCTGGTCGAGGCGGGGGCGGGCGAAGGGCTCGCGATGGAGTGGGAGTTCGCGCGCGACCTCTTCGACGAGGCGGCGGTCCAGCGGCTGATCGAGCGCTACGTCACGCTCCTCGAGGGGGCCGCCGCGGCGCCGGACCGGCGCCTCTCGGAGCTGCCGCTGCTCTCGGCCGAGGAGGAGAGGCAGCTCGCGAGCTGGAACGCGACGGGGAAGCCGATCGCGCTTGCGCGTCCCGTTCACCGGCTCTTCGAGGAGCGCGCCGCCGCGGCGCCGCAGGCGCTCGCCGTCGCCGGGCCGGGGGAGCGGCGGCTCACCTACGCCGAGCTGGACACCCGCGCCAACCGGCTGGCCCACCATCTCCGCCGCCTCGGTGTCGGGCCGGAGGTGCCGGTGGCGGTCCTCCTCGAGCGGTCGCCCGAGATGATCGTCGCCGCTCTCGCCGCGCTGAAGGCAGGAGGCGCCTACCTCCCCCTCGACCCCGTCTATCCGGCGGAACGGCTGGCCTGGCTGGTGACCGATGCGCGGGTAGGCGCCGTCGTGACCGAGGAGTCGCTTGCCGGGCGCGTGGAGGGCGCCGGCGCGCCGCTCGTGGTCCTCGACGCCCTCGAGCGCCCCTGGGGCAACGAGCCCGCGACTCCACCGCCGCTCGGCGACTCGGCGCCGGAGGCGCTCGCCTACCTCATCTACACGTCGGGCTCGACCGGGAAGCCGAAGGGCGTCGAGGTGGCGCACGCCGCCCTGCTCAACCTCGTGGCCTGGCACGACAGCACCTACGGCGTGCAGGCGGCGGACCGCGCCACGCAGCTCGCCGGCCCGGCGTTCGACGCGGCGGTCTGGGAGGTGTGGCCCTATCTGGCGGCGGGGGCGAGCCTCCATCTGCCGGACGAAGAGACCCGCACCTCGGCGTCGCGTCTCGGCCGCTGGCTGGAGCAGCAACGCATCACCCTGGCGTTCCTGCCGACGCCGCTCGCGGAAGCCCTGCTGGCCGAGGAGCTGCCGGCGGGGATCGTCCTGCGCGCCCTGCTCACCGGCGGCGATCGCCTGCACCGCGCGCCCGACGCGCCGCTGCCGTTTCGCCTGATCAACCACTACGGGCCGACCGAGAACACGGTGGTGGCGACGGCCGGCGAGGTGGCCGCCGACGGCGCCCGCGACGAGGCCGGGCCGCCGCCCATCGGCGCGCCGATCGCCAACGTCCGCGTCGAGTTGCTCGACCCGCACCTGCAGCGCGTGCCGGTGGGAGTCGCGGGGGAGCTGTGCGTCGGCGGCGCCGGGCTGGCGCGCGGCTACCGTGCACGGCCCGACCTCACCGCCGAGCGCTTCGTCCCCGATCCCTTCGCCGCCGAGCGCGGGGAGCCGGGCGCCCGCCTCTACCGGACCGGCGACCTCGCCGCCTGGCTGGCGGACGGCACCCTGGACTTCCGGGGCCGGGGCGACGAGCAGGTCAAGATCCGCGGCTTCCGCATCGAGCCGGGCGAGATCGAGGCGACGCTCGTCGAGCACCTGGGGGTGCGCGAAGCGGCGGTCGTCGCTCGCGGCGAGGCCGCGGCTGCCAGGCGGCTCGTCGCTTACGTGGTCCCGGTCGCGGCGGGCGCCGGCGAGGCGGACCTCGAGGCCCTCCGCCTCTGGCTCGCCGAGCGCCTGCCGGCCTACATGGTCCCCACCGCCTGGGTGGCGCTGGAGTCGCTCCCGATCACCCCCAACGGCAAGGTGGACCGGCGCGCGCTGCCGGCGCCGCCGCCCGTGCGCGCCGCCGGCGCCTACGCGGCGCCGCGCAACCCGGTCGAGGAGCTGGTGGCGGGGATCTGGGCCGAGCTCCTGGGGGCCGAGCGCGTGGGGCGGCACGACAACTTCTTCAAGCTCGGCGGCTACTCGCTGGTCGCGGCGCGGATGCTGGCGCGGCTCCGCGACGCCCTCGATCTCGAGCTGCCGCTGCTGACGCTCTTCGAGGCGCCGACCCTCGAGCACTTTGCGCTGGCCGTCGAGGAGGCGCTGCTCGCCGACGAGGGCGAGCTCCTCCCCAGCGAAGCACGGGCGAGCTGATGGAGCCGACGCCGAGGGAGCGGAGCGCCGACTCCGAGCTGCGCGCGCGACTCGCGCGCCGCCTGGCCGGGCGCCGGGCCGTCGAGGAGAGCGCCGCGATCCCGCGTCGCCCGGGCGGCGCCCAGGTGCCGCTCTCCTACGCGCAGGAGCGGCTCTGGCTGGTCGATCGCCTGACGCCGGGCGACTCCACCTACACGATCGCCCGCGCCCTCGCCCTTCGCGGCCCGCTCGACGTCGCCGCCCTCCGCTGGAGCCTCGCGGAGATCGCGCGCCGGCACGAGGCGCTGCGCACCCTCTTCACGCCGCTGCCGGACGGCGAGGTGGTGCAGACCATCGCCGCACGCCTGCCGGTGGCGCTGCCGGTCGCGGACTTGCGCCCTTTCGGCGCCGCGGCGCACGCCGAGGCCTTGCGCCTGGCCGCCGCCGAGGCGGCCCGGGCCTTCGACCTCGAGTGCGGGCCGCTGCTGCGCGCCGCGCTGCTGCGGACGGCCGCGGTCGAGCACGTCCTCCTCTTGAGCATCCATCACATCGTCGCCGACGGCTGGTCGTTGGGGGTGCTCTACCGCGAGCTGGCCGCCCTCTACGGGGCCCGCGTCGAGGGGAAGGCTTCACCGCTCGCGCCTCCGGCCGTCCAGTACGCGGACTACGCGCTCTGGCAGCGCGGCGAGCTGACCGAGGAGAAGCTCGCGCTCCTCCTCGCTCACTGGCGCGCGGCCCTGGCCGGCGCGCCGGAGGCGCTCGAGCTGCCGGCCGATCGCCCGCGGCCACCGTCGCAGAGCTTCCGCGGCGGGCTGCGGTCGCTGGAGGTCGCGCCCGCGCTCGCCGCCCGCCTCCACGCCTTCGCGCAGGACGAGGGAGCGACGCCGTTCATGGCCCTCCTCGCCCTCTGGCAGGAGCTGCTCGGCCGTCTGACGGGGCGCGACGACCTCATCGTGGGCACGCCGGTGGCCGGCCGGCCGCGTAGCGAGCTGGAGGGGTCGATCGGCTTTTTCGTCAACACCCTGCCGCTGCGCGCCGATCTCTCCGGCGCGCCGAGCTTCCGCGCGCTCCTGGCCCGCACCCGGCGCGTCGTGCTCGCCGCCCTCCAGCACCAGGAGGTGCCATTCGACAAGCTGGTCGAGGAGCTGGCCCCGCGCCGCGACCTCGACCGCTCGCCGCTCGTCCAGGTGAGCTTCGCGCTGCAGGAAGCCGCCGACCAATCGCTCTCGCTGCGTGGCCTCGAGGTCGAGCGGCTGGCCATCGACCACGTCCGCTCGAAGTTCGATTTCACGCTCAACGCGATCGAACGGCGGGGCGGGCTGGAACTGGAAGCCTGCTACGCCGCCGACCTCTACGACGGCGCGACCGCCGGGCGGGTGCTCCGCTGCTACCGCGCGTTGCTCGCCGCGGCGCTCGCCGAGCCCGACCGGCCGCTGGCGGAGCTGCCGCTGCTGGCGCCGGAGGGGCGCCAAGCCGCGCTCGTCGAGTGGAACGACACCGCCCTCCGCTGGCCGGCGCCGGCCACGCTGCACGGCCTCTTCGCGGCACAGGCCGCGCGATCGCCGGCGGCCACCGCGCTCGTCTGTGACGGGGACCGCCTGACCTACGGCGAGCTGGCGGCGCGTGTCCACCGGCTCGCCCGCGCGCTGCGGTGCGAGGGCGTGGGGCCGGAGACGCGCGTCGCCGTCTGCCTGGAGCGCTCGCCCGAGCTGGCCGTGGCGCTCCTCGCCGTGCTCGAGGCGGGGGCCGCTTACCTGCCGCTCGACCCGGACTTCCCGCCCGAACGGCTGGCCTACATGCTGGCCGACTCGGCAGCGCCGATCCTCCTCGCCGGTCCCGGGGCGCCGGCGCTGCCCCTCGGCGCGGCGCGGCGCCTGGAGCTCGCGGAGCTGGCGTCGCCGCTCGCTGCCGAGCGTCCCGAGCCGCCGGAGGTCGAGGTCCCGCCCGCGGCGCTCGCCTACCTTCTCTATACCTCGGGCTCGACCGGCTGGCCGAAGGGGGTGATGGTGCCGCACGGCGCGGCCGTCAACCACCTGCGCTGGGTCCAGGCCACCTACGCTCTCGGCGCCGACGACCGGGTGCTGCTGAAGACCCCGATCAGCTTCGACGTGTCGGTGCGCGAGCTGTTCTGGCCGCTCGCCGCGGGAGCTGCGGTCGTGATGGCCCGCCCGGGTGGGCAGCGCGATCCGGGCTACCTCGCCGAGCTCGTGGCGCGCGAGAGGGTGACGGTCGCGAACTTCGTCCCCACCCTCCTCGCCGCCTTCCTCGACGAGCCGTCGCTCGCCGGGGCAGGCTCCCTGCGGCGCGTCATCGCCGGCGGCGAGGCGCTCTCAGCCGAGCTGGTCGAGCGCTTCCATGAGCGCTTGCCGCATGCGGCGCTGCACAACCACTACGGTCCGACCGAGACGGCGATCAACGCCACGGCCTGGCGCTGCCGGCGCGAGGAGCCGCTGCCGGTGCCCATCGGCAGGCCCATCGCCAACGTCCGGGTGGTCTTGATGGACCGCGCCTTCCAGCCCGCGCCGATCGGCGCGGCCGGCGAGCTGTGGATCGGCGGCGCGGGGCTGGCACGCGGCTATTGCGGGCGGCCCGACGCGACGGCCGAGCGTTTCGTTCCCGATCCGTTCGCGAGCCTCCCCGGGGAGCGCCTCTATCGCACCGGCGACCTGGCGCGCCTCCGCGCGGACGGCGCCCTCGAGTTCCTGGGGCGCACCGACGAGCAGGTCAAGGTGCGCGGCGTGCGCATCGAGCCGGCCGAAGTGGAGGCGGCGCTGGCGGCCCATCCGGTGGTGCGCGAAGCGGCGGCGGCGGTGAGACCGGACGCGCGGGGCGAGGGCCGGCTGGTCGGCTACGTGGTCGTACGGGATGCAGCGGGCCCTGCCGCCGGCGAGGAGCTCGCGGGCATGCTCCGCGCCTTCCTCCGCGAGCGGTTGCCCGAGGCGATGGTGCCGTCGGCGTTCGTCGCGCTGGACGCCCTGCCTGTCGGGCCCACCGGCAAGCTGGAGCGGCGCCTCCTACCAGGACCGGTTTGGGACGGCGCCGAGCAGCCGCGCGAGGCGGCCGCAAGCGATCCCATCGAGGAGCTGCTCGCCGCGGTCTGGGCGGAGCTGCTCGGGGTGACGCGGGTCGGCCCGGCGGACCACTTCTTCGACCTCGGCGGGCACTCGCTGGCCGCGACGCGGGCGCTGGCGCGCGTACGCCGGCTCCTCGGCGTCGAGCTGCCGTTGCGCACGCTCTTCGAGCGGCCGCGTCTCGGGGAGCTGGCCGAGGCGGTGCGCGAGGCGCGAAAGGCGGCGGCTGCCGGCGGGGAGAGCGCGTGGGCGCCGGCGCTCGCCCCCGTGCCGCGCACGGGACCGCTGCCGCTCTCCTTCGCGCAGGAGCGCCTCTGGCTGCTCGAGCAGCTCGAAGCGCACGGCGCGCTCTACAACCTGACGCTGGCGGTGGCGCTCGACGGTCCGCTCGACGTCTCCGCTCTCGCCACCGCTCTCTCCCAGGTGGTCGCGCGGCACGAGATTCTCAGGACCCGCTTCGTGGCCGCCGAGGGAAGACCCCTCCAGGAGGTCCTCGCGGCCGCGCCTCTGACGCCGCCGATCGTCGATCTCTCGCATCTGGTCGGCGCCGCCCTGGACGCGGCGCTGCGCGCCCTGACGACCGGCGCGGCGCGCCGCCCGTTCGATCTCGCGGCGGGGCAGCCGTTCCGCGCCGAGCTGGCGCGTCTCGGCCTGGAGCGCCACGTGCTCGTCGTCTCGATGCACCACATCGTCTCGGACGGCTGGTCGCTCGGCGTGCTGTGGAGCGAGGCGGCGGCGCTCTACGAGGCCGAGACCTCAGCCGGAGCCGACCCGTTGCCGCCCCTGCCGGTGCAGTACCCAGACTTCGCGGTCTGGCAGCGCGAGTGGCTGGCGAGCGGGCCGCTGGCCGGACAGCTCGCCTGGTGGCGCGAGCGGCTCGCCGGCGCGCCGGAGGTGCTGGAGCTGCCCAGCGACCGCCCGCGCACCGCGCAGCGCGCGCCGGCCGGCGGGACCGAAGAGGTCGTGCTGCCGCCGGAAGCAGCCGCCGCCCTGCGCGCCCTCGCGCGACGCGAAGGCGCGACTCTCTTCATGACCCTCGGTGCCGCCTTCGCCGCCTTCCTGGCGCGCGACGGCGCCGGCGAGGACCTGCCGATCGGCACGCCGGTCGCCAACCGCGGACGGCGCGAGCTGGAGGGTCTGATCGGGTTCTTCGTCAACACCCTCGTCCTGCGCGCCGACCTCTCCGGGGATCCACGGTTCGACGAAGCGCTGGCCCGGCTGCGCGAGACGGCGCTCGGCGCCTACGACCACCAGGACTTGCCGTTCGAGCGGCTGGTCGAGGAGCTGGCGCCGCGGCGCGCCCTCTCGCACCTGCCGCTCTTCCAGGTCCTCTTCACGTTGGAAAGGCCGGCCGCGCCGCCACCGATGGGCGGGCTCGCCGTGCACCGCTTGCCGGTCGAGAGCGGGCTCGCCAAGTTCGACCTCTCGCTCGGGCTGGAGGAGCGGGAGGACGGCACGATCGCCGGCTCCTTCGTCTTCCGGCACGACCTGTTCGACGCCGCGACGGTGAAGCGGCTGGCATCGCACTTCCGCACCCTCGCCGAGGGGATCGCGTCGACGCCCGGTGCGCGGCTCCGGGACCTGCCGCTCCTCACGGAGGCGGAGTGGCGGCAGGTGACGGTCGCCTTCCAGAGCGCGGCCGCCGCCTACCCGCGCGAGCGCTGCGTGCACGAGCTGGTGGCGGAGCAGGCGGCGCGCCGGCCCGAGGCCGTGGCGCTGGTGTGGGACGAGGGAACCATGACCTACGGCGAGCTCGTGGCCGAAGCCAACCGGCTGGCCCGCCGCCTGCGCTGGCTCGGCGTCACCACCGAGACTCGCGTCGGCGTCTGCCTGGAGCGCTCGCCCGAGCTGGTGGTGGCACTCCTCGGCGTGCTCGCAGCCGGCGGCGCCTACCTGCCGCTCGATCCCACCTATCCGGCTGAGCGCCTGGCGGCAATGCTCGAAGACGGCGAGGTGCCGGCGCTGGTCACGGTCGAGCGGCTCCTCGGCGCCCTGCCGCCGCACGACGCGCGCGTCCTCTGCCTCGACTGCGAGGCCGCGGGGCTGGCCGCCGAGAGCCCGGCGCCGCTCGCCAACCTCGCCACGCCGGAGAGCCTGGCCTACGTCCTTTACACCTCCGGCTCGACCGGCCGCCCGAAAGGCGTGGCAGTGCCGCACCGGGGGATCGTGCGGCTGGTCAGGCAGGATGCCTTCGCCGACCTGGGGGAAGACGAAGTCTTTCTCCAGCTCGCACCGATCCCGTTCGACGCCTCGACGCTGGAGCTCTGGGGGCCGCTCGCCAACGGCGGCCGGCTCGTTCTTTTCCCGCCTCATCCGCCGTCGCTGGAGGAGCTGGGGGAGGCGCTAGTGCGCCACCGGGTCACGACCCTCTGGCTCACCTCCGGGCTCTTCCATCAGATGGTGGAGGCGCAGCTCCCGGCCTTGCGCCAGGTGCGGCAGGTGCTCTCCGGCGGCGACGTGCTGTCGGTGCCGCACGTGCGGCGGGTGCTCGACGGGCTCGGCGCGGGAGCCGTGCTGATCAACGGCTACGGCCCGACCGAGAGCACGACCTTCACCTGCTGCCACGTGATGCGGGCCGGCGCCGCGGTGGGAGCGACGGTGCCGATCGGCCGGCCGATCAACCACACGCGCGTCGTGCTGCTCGATCCGAGTCTCCGGCCGGTGCCGATCGGCGTGCCGGGGGAGCTCTACATCGGCGGCGACGGCCTGGCGCGCGGGTACCTCGACCGCCCGGACTGGACGGCGGAGCGGTTCGTGCCCGATCCGCTGCCGGTGGACGACGGCGGAGAAGCGGGCGGGCGGCTCTATCGGACCGGCGATCTCGCGCGTTGGCGGGCGGACGGGACGGTGGAGTTCCTCGGGCGCGCGGACCGGCAGGTCAAGCTGCGCGGGTTCCGCATCGAGCCGGCCGAGGTCGAGGCGGCGCTCTGCGAGCAGCCGGGGGTCGGCGCGGCCGCCGTCGTGCTCCGGGACGTCGCGGAGCGCGGCAAGGAGCTCGTGGCGTATCTCGTGCCGCGCGCACCGGACGCTGAGATCGTCGCCGGGCTGCGGGAGCGCCTGTGCCGGCGGCTGCCGGAGTACATGGTGCCCACATTCTTCGTGCCGCTGTCGGTGCTGCCGCTCGACCCCAACGGCAAGCTCGATCGCCGCGCCCTTCCCGAGCCGGTCGCGGACGCGAGCGACCTGGAGGGGATGAGCCTCCCGCGCACCCCGGTCGAAGAGCTGGTCGCGGGCATCTGGGCCGAGGTGCTCGGGATCGAACGGTTCGGGGTCCATGACGACTTCTTCGAGCTCGGCGGCCATTCGCTGCTGGCGACGCGAATCGTGTCGCGGCTACGCCGGGACTGCGGGGTGGAGCTGTCGCTCCGCCGGCTCTTCGAGCATCCGACGGTGGCGGAGCTGGCGGCGGACGTCGAAGCCGGGTTGCGGCGCACCGCCGCGGGCGGCACGGGCGGCCCGCCGCCGCTGGCGCCGGCGGCGCGCGATCGCGACCTGCCGCTCTCCTTCGCGCAGGAGCGGCTCTGGTTCCTCGACGCGATCGAGCCGGGCAACGCGGCGCTGCACATCGCGGCGCCGGTACGGGTGCGCGGCGCGTTGGACGTCGAGCGGCTGGAGCGGGCCCTGGCGGCGCTCGTGGCCCGCCACGAGGCGTTGCGGACCCGCTTCCCTGTGGTGGGTGGCCGGCCGCGGCAGCAGGTGGAGGCCGAGAGCCGCTTCGCGCTGCGCCTGGTCGACCTCACGCACCTGCCGTCGGCGCCGGCGCGCCATGCGGAGGCGGCGCGGCGCGGCGCCTACGAAAAGGCGCTGTCGTTCGATCTCGCCCGCGGTCCGCTGCTGCGCGCCACCTTGTTGCGGCTGGGCTCCGACGAGCACCTGCTGCTGCTCGTCGTCCATCACATCGTCGCCGACGGTTGGTCGTTGGGCATCCTGCTGCGCGAGCTGGCGGCGCAGTACGCGGCGCTCTCGGAGGGGCGCGAGGCGGAGCTGCCGCCGCTGCCGGTGCAGTACGCCGACTACGCGGTGTGGCAGCGGCAGTGGCTGGAAGGGGAGCAGCTGTCGCGGCAGGTCGGCTACTGGCGCGAGCGGCTGGCAGGAGCCCCGCCGCTGCTGGAGCTGCCGCTCGACCGCCCGCGCCCGCCGGTGCAGACCTTCCGCGGCGCGGTCCACAAGCAGCGGTTGTCCGCCGATCTAACGGCCGGCATTCACGCGCTCGGGCGCAGCGAGGGAGCGACACTCTTCATGACGCTCCTCGCCGGGCTCTCGACCTTGCTCGGACGGCTGGCGGGGCAGGAGGACGTCTGCGTCGGCGCGCCGGTGGCCGGGCGTGGGCGGGCCGAGGTCGAAGGGCTGATCGGCTGCTTTCTCAACACGCTGGTGCTGCGGGCCCGTCTGACCGGCACGCCGAGCTTCCGCGACCTGCTGGGCCAAGTGCGCGAGACCACGCTCGGCGCCTTCGCGCACCAGGAGCTGCCGTTCGAGAAGCTGCTCGAGGAGCTGCAGCCGGAGCGGACGCTCGCCCATACGCCGCTCTTCCAGGTCTTCCTCAACGTCCTCAACTTCCCGGCCATCGAGACCCGCCTGCAGGGGCTCGCGCTCGAGCTGCAGCCGCCGCAATCGGTGACCGCCAAGTTCGACTTGACGCTGTACGTCGAGGACCGGGAAGGCGCGCTGCGGATCGACTGGGTCTACAACGCCGATCTCTTTGACCCGGCGCGGGTCGAGGAGATGGCGCGGCAGCTCGCGCTGCTGCTCGGAGCGGCGGTGGCAGAGCCGTCGCGGGCGGTTGCGACGTTGCCGTTGCTGACGCCCGAGGCGGCGCCTTTCGTCCCCGACCCGGCCGCGCCGCTGGACGCCGGCTGGCAAGGCGCGGTCCACGAGCGCTTCGCCGAAATCGCCGCACGGGCGCCCGAGCAACCGGCGGTTTCCGATCCGGCGGAGAGCTGGAGCTACGGTGAGCTGGCGTGCTACGTCCACCGCCTGGCGCACCGTCTGGCCCGCGAGGGGGTGGGGAAGGGCGACGTCGTGGCCCTCTGGGGTCACCGGAGCGCGCCGCTCGTCGCGGGCTTGCTCGCAACACTGGAGTCCGGCGCCGCCTTCGTGGTGCTCGATCCGGCCTACCCGGCGGCGCGTCTGGTCGAGACGCTCCGGCTCGCCCGACCGGCGGGCTTCCTGGAGCTCGAAGCCGCCGGTCCGCCGCCGGAGGCGGTGGAGGAAGCGCTTGCGGGGGTCGGCTGCCGCTGCCGGCTGGTGCTGCCGCCCAAGGCCGGGCTCGCCGGGCGCGATCCGGCGGCCGGCGAGCTGGAGACGCCGCTCGGAGTTGCGATCCACTCGGACGACTTGGCCTACCTCGCCTTCACTTCAGGCTCGACGGGGTCGCCGAAGGGCATCCTCGGCCGCCACGGCTCGCTCTCCCACTTCATCCCCTGGCAGCGCTATCGCTACGGCTTCGGGGAGGCGGACCGGTTCAGCCTGCTCTCCGGTCTCTCGCACGACCCGCTGCATCGCGACGTCTTCACGCCGCTGCAGACCGGGGGCTCGATCGCGGTGCCCGATCCGGATCGGATCGGCAGCCCCGGCTATCTCTCTGCCTGGCTGCACGACGAGCGGGTCACCGTGGCGAACCTGACGCCGGCGATGGGCCAGCTCTTGGCCGAAGGCGGCGGGGTGGGGAGCCTGCCGGCGCTGCGGCTGGTCTTCGTGGTGGGCGACATCCTCACCCGGCGCGACGTGCTGCGCTTGCAGGAGCTGGCGCCGGAGCTAGTGTGCGTCAACCACTACGGCTCGACGGAGACGCAGCGGGCGGTGGGGTACTACGTGGTACCGCCGCGCGACGCCGCGGGGGTGCCCGAGGTCTTGCCGCTGGGCCGCGGCATCCCGGACGTGCAGCTCCTGGTGGTCAACGCCGCCGGGCAGGTCGCCGGAGTCGGAGAGGTGGGGGAGATCTGGGTGCGGAGCCCGCACGTGGCGCTGGGGTATCTCGGCGAGCCGGAGCGAACGGCGGAGCGCTTCATGGTCAATCCCTGGACGGGCGAGGTGACTGACCGGGCGTACCGCACCGGCGACCTGGGCCGCTACCTGCCGGGCGGCGACGTGACGTTCGCCGGGCGGGCGGACCAGCAGGTGAAGGTGCGGGGGTTCCGCATCGAGCTGGGCGAGATCGAGTCGGTCATGGGGCGGCACCCAGGGGTGCGGGAGGCGGCGGTGGTGGCCCGCGGCGAAGGGAGCGACAAGCGGCTCGTGGCCTACGTCGTCCCATCCGACGGCACTGCCGACGTCGCCGCGCTGCGGGCTTTTCTCAAGGAGCGGCTGCCGGACTACATGGTGCCCTCGGCTTGGGTGGCGCTGGCGGCGCTGCCGCTGACGCCGAACGGGAAGCTGGACCGGCGGGCGCTGCCCGATCCGCCGGAGGAGGGCTCGACGGGGGAGCTGGTGGCGCCGCGGACGCTGGCCGAGGAGCTGGTGGCGGAGATCTGGCGCGAGGTGCTGCGGCGCGACCGGATCGGCGTCCACGACGACTTCTTCGACCTCGGCGGCCACTCGCTGCTCGCCACGCAGGTGCTGGCGCGCGTCGCGGAGGGCTTCGACGTCGAGCTGCCGGTGCGCACGGTCTTCGAGTATCCGACCCTCGAGCAATTCGCGCTGGCCGTCGAGTCGGCGCTGCTGTCCACTCTCGGGGAGGTGCCCGCCGAGGCCTGAGCGCCGGGCGGCCGGAGCGAGCACCGATGGCGGATCCGAACGAGCTGCGGCCGGCGCCGGCCCGGCCCCCGAAGGTGACCCCCGCGGCGCGTGCCGTCCTGGAGGAGCGGCTGCGCGCCCGGCGCCTGGCGCCCATCGCGCCGCACCAACTGACGCGCCGCGCCGACGGCGGCCCGGCACCCCTCTCCTTCGCCCAGGAGCGCCTCTGGTTCCTCGAGCGGCTGGAGCCGGGCAGCGGCGTCTACACGATTGCGCTCGCCCTCGCCCTCTCCGGAGACCTCGACGTGACGGCGTGGCGGCGGAGCCTGGAGGCGATCCGCGAACGCCACGAGGCGCTGCGCACCGTCTTCCGGGAGAGCGACGGAAGCCCGGTGCAGGTCGTGGAGCCCGAGGGCGGGCACGGCTGGCCAGCGCCGCTCGTCGATCTCGCATCGCTCGCCGCGGTCGCCCGCGCGGCGGAGGCCGAGCGATTGGCCCGCGCCGAGGCCGCGCGGTCCTTCGATCTCGAGCGCGGACCGCTGATGCGGGCGTTGCTCCTCCGTCTCGCGCGCACCGAGCACCACGCGCTCGTCGCCGCGCATCACCTGGTCTGGGACGGCTGGTCGACGCGCGTCTTCCTCGCCGAGCTGCGGGCGCTCTACGAGGCGTTCGTCCGCGGTGCCGCGAGCCCGCTGCCGGAGCTGCCCGTGCAGTACGCCGACTACGCGGTCTGGCAGCGCCACTGGCTGGCCGGCGACCGCCTGGCGGCGCAGTTCGCGTTCTGGCGCGCGCGCCTCGCCGGCGAGACACCGCTCGACCTCCCGACCGACTTCCCGCGCCCGGCGGCGCAGAGCTCCCGCGGTGCGCTGCTGCCGGTCGCCTTCCCACCGCTGCTGGCGGCCGCCGTGCGCGAGGCCGCGCGCGGCCAGGGGTGCACCGTCTTTATGGTCCTCCTCGCCGCCTTCCAGGCGGTCCTCGCGCGCTACGCCGGTCAGGAAGCGGTGAGCGTGGGGACGCCGGTGGCCGGCCGCGCGCGTACCGCGACCGAGCCGCTGATCGGGCTCTTCGTCAATACGCTCGTGCTGCGCAGCGACCTCTCGGGCGACCCCACCTTCGCCGCCCTGCTGTGGCGCGTGCGCGAGCTGGCGCTCGAGGCGCATGCTCACCAGGACCTGCCGTTCGCCAAGCTGGTGGAGGAGCTGCAGCCGGCACGCCGGCTCTCTCATTCCCCGCTCTTCCAGGTCATGTTCATCCTGCAGAACGCGCCGGGCGAGGAGCCCGCGCTGATGGGATTGCAGGTCACCCCGCTACGGCCGGTGCGCGACACCGCGAAGTTCGACATTACCCTGTCGCTGTCGGAGGCGGGGGACGCGCTCTTCGGCTCACTGGAGTACGCGGCGGACCTCTTCGAGCGCGGCACGATGGAGCGGCTCGTCGGGCACCTCGAAACGCTGCTCGCGGCGGCGGTCGCGGAGCCCGGGCGGAAGATCGCCGAGCTGCCGCTGCTGACGCCGGCCGAGCGGCGCCAGCTCCTCTTGGGCTGGAATGCCACCGCGGCGAGCTACCCGGAGGCGACGCTGCCGGAGCTGCTCGCCGCGAGCGCGGCGGCGCGGCCGGAGGCGGTGGCGGCGGAGCACGCGGGCGAGCGGCTGACCTGCGCCGAGCTGGAGGCGCGTGCAAACCAGTTGGCGCGCTATCTGGAGCAGCGCGGGGTGGGGCCAGAAGTGCGGGTAGGGTTCTGCCTGGAGCGCTCACTCGACCTGCTCGTGGCGCTGCTCGGGGTGCTGAAGGCCGGCGGGGTCTACGTGCCGCTCGATCCGGCCTACCCGCGCGAGCGCATTGCGCTGGTGCTGGAGGACGCGGCGGCGCCGGTGCTGCTCACCCAGCGGTCTCTGCG
Organism: Thermoanaerobaculia bacterium; assembly: GCA_035536455.1. GTDB lineage: Bacteria > Acidobacteriota > Thermoanaerobaculia > Multivoradales > UBA5704 > DASUNQ01. The sequence goes on from DATLOC010000031.1 coordinate 107,631, forward strand.
CTCGCTGCTCCCGGCCGTTGGCGCCATGGTCATCTGCCTCGACGAGCAGCGTCAGGCGACGGCGCGCGAGAGCGCCGCGCCATTCAACTGCCCGGCGCTGCCGGACAACCTCGCGTACGTCCTCTTCACGTCCGGCTCGACGGGCCGGCCGAAGGGTGTGCAGGTCACGCACCGCGCCCTGATCAACTTCCTCGAGTCGATGCGCCGGGAGCCCGGCTTCGCGGCCGGCGAGGCGCTCCTCGCGGTGACGACCCTCTCCTTCGACATCGCGGGGCTGGAGCTCTACCTGCCGCTGCTGTCCGGCGGCCGCGTGGTCATCGCGTCCCGCGAGACCGCCGCCGAGGGGCGGCTGCTGGCGGCCGAGCTGACGCGCTGCGGCGCCGCAGCGCTGCAGGCCACGCCCGCCACCTGGCGGATGCTGCTGGAGGCGGGGTGGGAAGGGGACGGACGGCTCCGCGCCCTGTGCGGCGGCGAGGTGCTGCCGGAGGAGCTGGCGGCGAAGCTTCTGCCGCTGGTCGGCTCGCTCTGGAACCTCTACGGGCCGACGGAGACGACGATCTGGTCCTCCGTCGCGGAGGTGCGCGCGGGCGAGCCGGTGCGCGTCGGGCCGCCGCTGGCCAACACGCACTTCTACGTCGTAGACCGGAGCTTCCACCCGGTGCCGGTGGGGCTGCCGGGGGAGCTGCTGATCGGCGGCGATGGGTTGGCCCGCGGCTATCTCGGGCGGCCGGAGCTGACGGCCGAGCGCTTCGTGGCCGATCCCTTCGGCGGCGCGGGCGGGCAGGTGTACCGCACGGGCGATCTGGTGCGCTGGCGGAGCGACGGCCGGCTGGAGTTCCTCGGTCGCCTCGACCACCAGGTGAAGGTGCGTGGGTTCCGGATCGAGCTGGGGGAGGTGGAGGCGGCGCTCGCGATGCAGCCGGGAGTCGAGCGGGCGGTGGTGGTGGCGAGGGAAGACTCTGCCGACAAACGTCTGGTCGCCTACATGGTCGGCGAGGCCGAGCCGGCGCGCCTGCGCGAGGCGCTACACGAGCGGCTACCGGAGTACATGGTGCCGTCTGTTTTCGTACGTCTCGAGGCGCTGCCGCTGACCCCGAACGGCAAGGTGGACCGCAAGGCGCTGCCGGAGCCGGTGGCGGCGCCCGCGGCCGAGTACCTGGCGCCGCGCACACTGGCCGAAGTGCTCCTCGCCGAGATCTGGAGCGAGGTGCTCAGGCGCGAACGGATCGGCGTCCACGACGACTTCTTCGATCTCGGCGGCCATTCCCTGCTGGCCATGCGTGTGGTCGCCCGCCTCTATCACGCCGCCGGCGTGGAGCTGCCGCTACGCACCGTCTTCGAGGCGCCCACCCTCGGCGACCTGGCCCGCGCGCTCGAGCGAGCGCTGCTCGAGAGCGCCGATCAGCTCACTCCCTGACTGACCATGAGGACTCGCGTCCGCACTCTGGAGGAGGATCCCCGAACCGATGACCGAACCGAGTAGCGCATCCAGCGCCGCGCCGCCGACCGGCACGGGCCGAAGCGCCACACGCGCCGAGGCGCTTCTCGGCGAGCGCCTGAAACGGCGCGCGGCCGGGGAGAGCTTCGGGGCCGAGCGCATCCCGCGCATCCCGCGCCGGGACGGCCGCGTCCCGCTCTCTTTTGCGCAGGAGCGGCTCTGGTTTCTCGAGCGGCTGGAGCCCGGGGGCGCGGCGCACGCGCTGCCGATGGCGATCGCGCTGCGCGGGATGCTCGACCTTCACGCCTGGCGTCGAGCGGTGACGGAGGTCGTCTGCCGGCACGAGGCGCTGCGCACCGTCTTTCGCGAGGAGGCGGACGGGCCCGTGGGTCTCGTCCGAGCCCCTGAGCCGGTGGCGCTGCCGCTGCACGATCTTTCGGCGCTCTCCGCGGCCGCGCGGGACGCGGAGGCGACGCGGCTGGCGGTCGTCGAGGGACGGCGGCCGTTCGACCTCGAGCGCGGACCGCTCTTGCGAGGCGCGCTGGTGCGGCTGGGCCCGTTGGAGCACTACGCGCTCCTCTCCCTGCACCACATCGCCGCCGACGGCTGGTCCCTGCGCGTCCTGCTGGCGGAGCTGGCGCGGCTGTACGAGGCGTTGACCTCCGGCGCGGCTGCGGCATCCCGCCCCGAGCTGCCGATCCAGTACGCCGACTTCGCCGCCTGGCAGCGCGAGCGCCTCGCCGGCGAGGTTCTCGAGCGCGAGCTCGCGTTCTGGCGCGAGCGGCTGGCCGGAGCGCCGGTCCTCGACCTCCCAACCGACTTCTCCCGCCCGGCGGTGCAGAGCCAGCACGGCGCTAGCCTGCCGCTGGCGCTCTCACCCGAGCGGTCCAAGGAGGTCCGGCGGCTCGGCCGCGAAGCGGGCGCCTCGCTGTTCATGACGCTCCTCGCCGGCTTCCAGATCCTGCTCGCGCGCTACGCCGGTCAGGACGCGGTGAGTGTGGGCACGCCGGTGGCGGGGCGAGTGCGCGTCGAGACGGAAGGGCTGATCGGGCTGTTCCTCAACACGCTCGTGCTGCGCACCGACCTGTCGGGCGATCCGACGTTTGCGGAGGCGCTGGCGCGGGTCCGAGAGACCGTCCTCGCGGCGCAGTCGCACCAGGAGCTTCCCTTCGAGAAGCTCGTGCAGGAGCTGCAGCCGGAGCGGAGCCTCGCGCACTCTCCTCTCTTCCAGGTCATGTTCGTGCTGCAGAACGTCGTCGCGAGCGAGGAGGCGGCGCTGCCGGGCCTCAGCAGCACGGTGCTGCAGGCCGAGCGCGGAACCGCCCTCTTCGACCTCACCCTCTCCCTGTCCGACGATCCTCAGGCAGTGCACGGGCGGGTGGAGTACGCGACCGATCTCTTCGAGCGCGCGACGATGGAGCGGCTGGCGGGTCACCTCGAGACCCTCCTCGTTGCGGCGGCGCAGGACCCGCGACGGCGGCTGTCGGAGCTGCCGCTCTTGACTCCCGCCGAGCACCGTCAGCTCGTGCTGGAGCGGAACGCCACCGCGGCGAGCTATCCGCACGCGACTCTGCCGGACCTCCTCGCCGCGAGCGCGGCCGAGCGGCCCGGAGTGGTGGCCGCCGAGCACGGGAGGGAGCGGCTCACTTACCCGGAGCTCGAGGTCCGGGCGAACCGGCTGGCGCGCTATCTCCGGAAGCTCGGGGTGGGGCCCGAGGTGCGGGTGGGGCTGTGCCTGGAGCGCTCGCTCGACCTGCTCGTGGCGCTGCTCGGGGTGATGAAGGCCGGCGGCGCCTACGTGCCGCTCGATCCGGCCTACCCGCGCGAGCGGATCGGACTGGTCCTGGAGGATGCGGCGGCCTCGGTGCTCCTCACCCAGGAATCCTTGCGCTCACTGCTGCCGAGCGGCGGCGCGTTGGTGGTTTGTCTCGACGCCGAGCGCGAGGCGATCGAGCGCGAGAGTCCCGCTCCTTTCCCCTGCCCGTCGCTACCGGAGAACCTCGCCTATGTCCTCTTCACCTCCGGCTCGACCGGGCGGCCGAAAGGTGTGCAGGTCGCCCACGCCGCGCTGGTCAACTTCCTCGCGTCGATGCGCCGGGAGCCCGGCTTCGCCGCGGGCGACTCCCTGCTGGCGGTGACCACGCTCTCGTTCGACATCGCCGGGCTGGAGCTCTACCTGCCGCTGCTGGCGGGTAGCCGCGTCGTCATCGCAAGCCGCGAGACCGCCGCCGACGGGCGGCGGCTCGCGGCCGAGCTTCAGCGCTCCGGAGCGACGGTCCTGCAAGCCACACCCGCCACCTGGCGGATGCTGCTGGAAGGCGGCTGGGGAGGAGACCGAAGGCTCCGCGCGCTCTGCGGTGGCGAGGCGCTGGCGGAGGAGCTGGCGGCGAAGCTGCTGCCGCGGGTCGGCTCGCTCTGGAACCTCTACGGGCCGACCGAGACGACGATCTGGTCTTCCGTCGTGGAGGTGCGCGAGGGCGAGCCGGTGCGGGTCGGGCCGCCGCTCGCCAACACCCGCTTCTACGTCGTGGACCGGAGCTTCCAGCCGCAACCGGTGGGAGTGCCCGGGGAGCTGCTGATCGGCGGCGACGGTCTGGCCCGCGGCTACCTGGGGCGGCCGGAGCAGACGGCCGAGCGCTTCGTGCCGGACCCGTTCGGCGGTGCTGGGGAGCGGCTCTACCGCACCGGGGACCTGGTGCGCTGGCGGAGCGACGGGCGGCTGGAGTTCTTGGGCCGCCTCGACCATCAGGTCAAGGTGCGGGGGTTCCGGATCGAGCTCGGCGAGGTAGAGGCGGCGCTCGGTGCGCAGCCGGGGGTCGAGCGGGCGGTGGTGGTGGCGAAGGGGGAGGCGGCCGAGAAGCGCCTGGTGGCCTACGTCCTGGGCGACGCCGAGCCGGCGCGGCTGCGCGAGGCGCTGCACGCGCGCCTGCCGGAGTACATGGTGCCGTCGGTCTTCGTGCGGCTCGCAGCGCTGCCGCTGACGCCGAACGGCAAGGTGGACCGCAAGGCGCTGCCCGAGCCGGAGGCGGTGGCGGCCCCGGCGGCCGAGTACGTGGCGCCGCGCACGCTGGCCGAAGAGCTCCTGGCCGAGATCTGGGGCGAGGTGCTCAAGCGCGACCAGATCGGCGCCCACGACGACTTCTTCGATCTGGGCGGGCACTCGCTGCTCGCCATGCGCGTCGTGAGCCGCGTCTACCAGGCGGCCGGCGTGGACATGCCGTTGCGCACCGTCTTCGAGGCGCCCACCCTGGAGCGGTTCGCCAACGCCCTCGAACGCGCCCTGCTCCTCGCCGCCGGCGAGCTCCCCGACGATCCCGTGCCGGCCGGCCCGCCGGGGGCATGACCGAGCCCGTTCCTGCCCCCGGCGCCGAGCCGCTCGCGGACGCGGGGAGGCTCGCCGCGCGCGCCGAGGTCCTCCTCAGCGAGCGTCTGAAGCGGCGCGCCGCCGGGGAGGGCCCGGACGTCGAGCGCATTCCGCGCATCCCGCGCCGCGACGGCCGCGCCGCGCTCTCCTTCGCCCAGGAGCGGCTCTGGTTCCTCGACCGCCTCCAGCCGGGCAACCCGATCTACAACCTGACGGTCGTGGCGCGGCTGCGCGGTCCGCTGGAGCTGCCGCTGCTGGCGGCCTGCTTCGACGAGATCGTGCGCCGGCACGAGGCGCTGCGCACCAACATCGTCCTCGAGGACGGCCGTCCGGTGCAGGTCATCGCGCCGCCGGCGGCGCGGCCGCTGCGGCTGGTCGACCTCGGCGCCGTCGGGCCGGCCCGGCGCGAAGCGGAGGCGCGCCGGCTGCTCGCCGAGGCCGCGCAGCGGCCGTTCGACCTGTCGGCGGACCCGCTGCTCCGCACGGACATCGTGCGGCTTGCGGGCGACGATCACGTTCTGCTCCTGACGCACCACCACATCGTGACCGACGACTGGTCGATCGGCGTGCTCCTTGCGGAGCTGGCGGCGCTGTATCGCGCCTATTCGGGCGGCCGGCCGTCGCCCCTGCCGGAGCTGCCCATCCAGTACGCCGACTACGCGCAGTGGCAGCGCGATTGGCTCGCCGGCAAAGTGCTCGAGGAGCAGCTCGCCTTCTGGCGCCGGCACCTGGAAGGGGCTCCGGCCGTCCTGGACCTCCCAGCCGACCGGCCGCGCCCGGCGCGGCAGAGCTTCCGCGGCGCGACACTCCGGTTCACGCTGCCAGAGGAGCTGAGCGCCGCGGTGCGCGGCGTGGCGCGGCGGGAGGGAGCGACCGTTTTCATGACGCTGCTCGCGGCGTTCGAGGCGCTGCTCCACCGCCTCACCGGGCAGGACGACCTCGTCGTGGGGACGCCGATCGCCAACCGCGGGCGGATCGAGCTCGAAGGGCTGATCGGCCTTTTCGTCAACACGCTCGCGATGCGGACGAACCTCGGCGCCGCCGGGTCCCCGCCGGGCATCAGCTTCCACGAGTTGATGGGCCGCGTGCGGCAGACGGCGCTCAACGCCTACGCCCACCAGGACCTGCCGTTCGAGAAGCTGGTCGAGGAGCTGCAGCCGGAGCGCGATCTCAGCCGCTCGCCGATCTTCCAGGTCCTCTTCCAGGTGCTCAGGGCGGGAGGCTCCCTCGAGCTGCCGGGCCTGGCGGTCGAGCTCGTTGCCGGTGCCGAAGGACAGGTGGTCAAGTTCGACCTCGTGCTGTCGATGTCCGACGGCGCGCCGGGGCTCTCGGGCATCTGGCGTTACCGCCGCGATCTCTTCGACGACAGCACGATCGCGCGGCTGAACGAGCAGTTCCGGACGTTCCTCGCAGGCGCCGTGGCCCACCCCGAGTCGCCGCTGCCGGAGCTCCCCCTCCTCACCGAGCTCGAGCTCCAGCAGCTCTGGGAGTGGAACGCGACCGGACGCGGGTACCCCGGCGCGGATCTCTGTCTTCACGAGCTGATCGCGCGGCAGGTGGAGCGGACGCCCGAGGCGATAGCGGTCAGCTTCGAGGGGCAGGAGCTGACCTATCGCGAGCTGGCGGCGCGCGTCCGCGGGCTGGCGCTCCGGCTGCGCGCCCTGGGAGTGGGTCCCGAGGTGCGGGTGGGGATCTGCGTCGAGCGCTCGCTCGAGCTGGTCGTGGGGCTGCTCGGCATCCTGGAGGCCGGCGGCGCCTACGTGCCGCTCGATCCCTCCTATCCGCGGGAGCGTCTGGAGTTCATGCTCGAGGATGCCGAAGTCCCCGTGCTGCTGATCCAGGAGAGGTTGCGCGACCGGCTCCCGCCGTGCCGGGCCGAGATCGTCGATGTCGAGCTCACCGGGGAGCCCCCGTCTGCGCTCTCCGGCTCCGCGGCCTTTCCGGACAGCCCGGCCTACGTGATCTACACGTCGGGCTCGACGGGGCGCCCGAAGGGGGCGGTGATCACGCACCGGTCGATCGTCAACCGCCTGCTGTGGATGCAGGAGGCCTATGGCCTCACCCAGGCCGACCGGGTGTTGCAGAAGACCCCACTCAGCTTCGACGTCTCGGTCTGGGAGCTGTTCTGGCCTCTGATGACCGGCGCCTGCCTGGTCATTGCCCGCCCCGGAGGCCATCAGGACAGCACCTATCTGACCGGCCTGATCGCGGCGGAGGACATCACCACCCTCCACTTCGTCCCGTCGATGCTGCGGGTGTTCCTGGCGGCGCCGGACCTTGCCGGCTGCGGCTCGCTGCGGCGCGTGGTGTGCAGCGGCGAGGCGCTGCCCCGCGACCTCGCGGCGGACTTCTTCGAACGCCTGGGGGCGCCGCTCTACAACCTCTACGGGCCCACCGAAGCCGCGGTCGACGTCACCGCCTGGACCTGCGAGCCGGCCCTGCAGGGGGCGGTGCCGATCGGGCGCCCCGTGGCCAATGTCGCCATCCACCTGCTGGACGCTCACCTTCAGCAGGTCCCGGTGGGAGTCCCAGGCGAGCTGTACATCGGTGGGGTGCAGCTCGCACGGGGGTACTGGCGGCGTCCCGCCCTGACCGCCGAGCGGTTCGTCCCCGATCCTCACGCCGCCGGCGGCCGCCTCTACAGGACCGGCGACCTGGCGCGTTACCTGCCGGATGGTGCGATCGACTTCCTGGGGCGGATCGACCACCAGGTCAAGATCCGCGGCGTGCGCATCGAGCTGGGAGAGATCGAGGCGGCACTCGCCCGGCATCCGGACGTGGCGGAGGCAGTGATCCAGGTGAGCGGGCAGGGCGAGGACCGGCGGCTGGTGGCGTACGTGGTCGCACGCTCGGGCGAGCCCACCCTGACGGATCTCCGGCGCTTCCTGTCGGCGATCCTTCCCGAGCCCATGCTGCCCGGTGCCATGGTCCGGCTCGAAGCCCTGCCGCTCTCCCCCAACGGCAAGATCGACCGCAAAGCCCTGCCGGAGCCGGAGGCTTCCCGGCCGCGCCTCGAGCGTGAGTTCGTCGCTCCCGCCAGCACGCTCGAGCGCGACCTTGCCGCTCTCTGGCTCACCGCATTGCCGGTCGACCGGGTCGGCGTGCACGACAACTTCTTCGAGCTCGGTGGCAATTCGCTGATGGGGGCCATCCTGATCTATCAGCTGCAGGCGAAGCTGGGGGAAATCGTGCACGTCGTCACCCTCTTCGACAACCCTACGATCGCCGGGCTGGCTGCCCATCTCCAGGCGGAGCACCCAGCCGCGGTGGCCAGGGTCTGGGGCCTCGCTCCCGGCGCGCCGGAAACCGATGCGCAGCCATCATCACGGGTGGACCGGGAGGCGGTTGCCGCCATGCGCCGCTGGCTGGTGCGGAGCCCCGCGCCGGTACCCGCTGAGGAGGCTGTCGAGCCGAAGAATCCGCCGGCCCTGTTCGTGCTTTCTCCGCCGCGCTCCGGCTCGACCCTGCTGCGCGTGATGCTCGCCGGCCACCCGCGCCTGTTCGCTCCTCCCGAGCTGGAATTGCTGCCGTTCCACACCCTGCGCGAGAGGCGGGAGGCGTTTGCGGGCCGTGACCGCTTCCGGCTCGAAGGAGCGATCCGGGCGGTGATGGAGATCCGCAGCTGCAGCGCCGAGGAGGCCGCTGCGCAAGTCGCGGGCTGGGAGGAGGACGGTTGGACCACCCGGCGCTTTTACCGCTGGATGCAGCAGGAGACCGACGGCCGGCTGCTGGTCGACAAAACGCCGACCTATGCCTGGGAACCGGCCATCCTGGCGAACGCCGAGAGCGGTTTCGAGAGCCCCCTCTATCTCCACCTCGTTCGTCATCCGGGCGGCATGGTCCACTCGTTCGAGGAGGCGAAGCTCGACCAGATCTTCTTCGGCGCAGGCTATCCGTTCCCTCGTCGCCAGCTCGCCGAGCTGGTCTGGAACGCCAGCCACCGGAACATCCGGGACTTCCTGGCCGCGGTCTCTCCAGAGCGGCAGCTACGGGTTCACTTCGAGCACCTGGTGCGGGAGCCGCAGGAGGTTCTCGCGGAGATCTGCCGCTTCCTCGGGCTCGACTTCCAGCCCGAGATGGCGCGGCCCTACTCTGCGACAGCCGGCCGGATGACGGACGGGATCCACCCGCAGTCGCGCATGCTGGGCGACGTCAAGTTCCACACCCACCGGCGGGTGGAGGCCGCGGTCGCCGAGAGCTGGCGCGAGCACGCCGCCCCCGATGCGCTCGGGGAGGTCACCCGCGACCTCGCCGCCGAGCTGGGAGTGGCGGAGGAAGCAGCGGCGCCGCCTGCCTGTCTGGTTGGCCTGCAGCCCGGCCGGCAGCAGCCGGCACTGTTCCTGGTCCATCCGGTGTTCGGCGATGTCCACTTCTATCGTCATCTGACCCGGGCGCTCGCTTCCGACCGCCCGGTCTACGGTTTCCAGTCTCTCGGCTTGAAACGCGACGAGGCGCCGCTCGCGAGCATCGAGGAGATGGCTTCCCACTACCTCGCGGCGCTTCAACGGGTCCAGCCCGCGGGGCCCTATCTCCTCGCCGGCAGCTCTCTGGGAGGGGCGGTCGCCTTTGAAATGGCGCAGCGGCTGATCGCGCGCGGCGAGCAGGTCGCATTGCTCGCCCTCATCGACACCTGGACGGCTGATCCGGCGGCCGCCTTGCCGGACGACCTCGAGACCGAGTGGCTGGTCCTCTTCTATCTCACCGGGGGACGCACGCCGGTGACCCTCGATGAGATGAAGCCGTGGAGCCCCGAGCGGCGCGCCCGTTTCGTGCTGGAGCAGGCGCAGCGGGCCGGCGGATTGCCGGCGAGCTACGGCCCGGCCGACCTGCAGCGGCTGTTCGAGCTGATCGCCAGCAACCGCAGGGCGCTGCAGGCCTATGTACCGCAACCTTACCCGGGCCGTACGCTGTTCCTCCGCGCCGGTCCGCAGCGCGCGTCGGAGCTGCCCGAGCGCCCCTGGCGGAACCTCTGCACCGGCGGATTCGAGCTGTATGCTGTGCCTGGGGAGCACATGTCGATCCTCTTCCCCCCGTTGGTGGAGCGGCTCGCGGAGCTGCTCCGGGAGGCGATCGATCGAGCCTTGAACGCTACTGAAGGATAGGAGTCTGAAATGCCCATCGTACGTCGCAAGCTGATCGTCCTGTTCACGGTGCTCGCTTGCAGCTCGACCCTGAGCCTGGAAGGGGACCGGGACGCTTTCAAGAAGCCTACGAAGGGAGGCTCGGACCTCTACGACAAGGGCTTGGAGGCGGTGAAGGCCAAGAACTTCA
>DATLOC010000032.1:0-74316 GCA_035536455.1 Thermoanaerobaculia bacterium
AGCGGAAGGCGAGGCGGTTCTCGCCGGCGCGGAGCAGCCGGCGCGGCAGGGCGAAGGAGGTGTCGTGGAGGCCCGGCGCGAGCGCCAGCGTGGCGGCGGGACGCCCGTTGACCAGCACCGTCACGCGCCGCGGCGGCGAGCCGGCGAGCGGCGCGGCGCGCAGCGTGGCGACGAGGTCGCGCGGCGCGACGAGATGGAAGGCGAGGGTCGAGACAGCGCCGCGCCCCCAGACGAAGGTCTCGCCGCCGCGCCCGCGCTCGTTGCCGTGCCAGCCGGCGAGGAGGTGCGGGCGCGCCGCCGGGGTGCCGAAATCGATGCGCCCGGTCTCAGCCCGCACCTCGGCGAGCGGGAAGGCCGCGGTCAGGTCGTGGACGCGCTCGGGAGGAGCGTCGGCGCCGCAGGCGGCGAGCAGCAAAACGACGAGCGGCAACAGCCGCCGCGGCCACCCCACTACAGCTTCTTCAGCAGCTCGCGCCAGCGCTCCCAGGCCTTGGTCCGGGCCTCGCGGTCGGCGGCGGGGCCGTCGGGTGCCTCGCCCGAGCGCATGAAGCCGTGGCCGGCACCCTCGTAGATGACCGGCTCGAAGGTCTTGCCCGCCGCCTTCGCCAGCTCGGTCGACTTGGGGATCGTGGCGTTGACCCGCTCGTCGTTGCCGCCGTAGAAGCCGTGGACCGGCACGGCGATGCCGTCGACGCCCTCCGGAGTGTCCGGGCCGGTGCCGTAGAAGGGGTACGCGCCGGCGAGCTTGCCGCCGCGGTGGTCGGCGAAGCGCCAGGTCGCCGCGCCGCCCCAGCAGAAGCCGGCCACGGCCACCTTGCCGCTGGCGGCCGGGAGGGCGGCGACGTAGTCGGCGACGGCGTCGAGGTCGGCCAGCACCTGATCCGGCGGCAGCTTGTAGATCCCCTCGCGGGCGGCGTCCTCGCTCGGATAGTCGGAGGTCTTGCCGCCCCCCGGCGCGGTGCCCGAGAGGAGGTCGGGGGCGATGGCGATGTAGCCGGCCGCCGCGAGCTGGTCGGCGACGCCGCGCACCCAGTCGGTGAGGCCGCGGTTCTCGTGGATGACGATGACCGCCGCCGCCTTGCCCTTGACCTCGGGGAAGGCGAGGTAGGCGTGAACGGTCCGGTCGCCGGCCTTGACCGCCACCCACTCGTGGTGGCGCGGCGAGGTCTCGAGGCGCGACTTGCCGTTCTCGTCGGCGTCGCAGGCGATGGCGGTGAAGAGAGCGAAAGTGAACGTGGCGAAGGCGGAGAGAGCGGGCTTCATGGGCGTCCTCCTCGGCAGGAGCCTACCAGCGCCCGGAGGCGCCGCCGCCCGACGAGCTGCCGCCGCTGAACCCCGACGACGAGGAGGAAGAGGAAGAAGAGGACGACGAGGAAGAGAAAGACGAGGACGACCAGCTCGAGTCGTCCTGCCGCTGCTCCGGCAGGCGGGGAACCAGCCGGGTGTGAGATTCGCGATAACCGCAGTGCGCGCACTCCTCGTCTTCGCGGATGCGCCCCTCGCTCCACTCCGTGGCCGCCTGCTCGGTGAAGGTGCTGGAGCTTTGCGTCTGCGCCCCGCATTCGGGACAGACCGCGTACCGCGTGAAGAGTCTGCCGTGCCGGACCTTCTCCACCCGCCGGCAGCTCGGACAGGCCCAGACGACGTAATCGACGCTCCCCACGCGCTCCTCTGTCTTCTCGCCGGCGGCCAGGTGTGCGTCGTCGGCAGCCTCGTCGAGGCGGACCATTGAAGTCGTGCAGTTGCGGCAGCCGCGCGGCCGGCGCCGGTAGGCGTAGTAGCCGCCGACGAGGAGGAGGATTGGCGCACTGACGATTCCCAGCAGCGCCAGCCTCTGCCCGAAGCTACGCCGGGGACGGACCGGCAGCACAAGTGGAGCGGAGAATGTCGAATCCGGCAGGGTCACTTCGCTGGCTGAGCTCGCCCCGCTCTCCGACGGCATCCCCGCCGCCGCCGGTCTCGCCCCGAGGATGCGCCGCGCGCAGGCCAGCGCTCCGTGAAAGACCGCCGCGCCGGGATCGCCGGCGCGGAAGCGCGGCACCATCTCCCCCTGCATGATCTCCTCGGCGATCCGCGTCTGTTCCGGGCCGTCGATCCCCTCGCCGAGGACGATCTCGGCGGCGCGGTCGGCGAGCGCGGCGAAGACCAGCACGCCGTTGTCCTTCTCGGGATCGCCGATCCCCCAGCGGTTGGCCAGCGCCGTCGCGAACTCGCGGTGGGGCCGACCCCCCGTCGAGTCGATCAGCACGACGGCCAGCTCGGCGCCGGTCTGCGCCTTGACCTCCTCGCCGAGGCGGTCGAGCGCCTGCACGTCCTCGGCGCGCAGCGTGCCGGTGAGGTCCACCGTCCAGCCGCCGGGCCGCGGGCTGGGAATCTCCTCGACGCTCACCGCCCCGGCGGGCGCCGCGAGCAAGAGCGGCAGCAGGATCAGAGAGGACCGCGCCAAGGCTCCGCGCATCGGCAGCTGCTCCATTGAGAGAAGATACGCTCCGATCCTTTCATACCCCTCAGGAGGGTCCGGATGGAGGGCCGCGAGCTCACCGACCGCTACCGCCTCGAGAAGATCCTCAAATCGACGCCGGCGACGACCGTGATGGCGGCGGTCGAGGCGGCGAGCGGGCGGCGGGTGGTCATCAAGCTGGTGCACCCGCGCTCGGCGGCGGGGCTGGACGTCGCGCGCTCGCGCTTCGCGCACTGGGCCGCGACGGTCCGCGCGCTCTCCCAGCCGGCGTTCCCGGCGATCCTGGAAGCCGGCTTCGTCGCCGAAGGGAGCGCCTTCCTGGTGGTCGAGCGCTTACTCGGCCGCAGCTTCGAGACCGCGCCCCCGTCCCCCGGCCGCGCGGCGGCGCTCCTCGCCGGGATCGGCGAGGCGCTCGCCCCCCTCGCCAAGCGCGGGCTCGCCCATGGCAACCTCGCAGCCGACAACCTCTGGCTGGCGCCGGCCCCGCAGGGCGGCGAGGAGGTAAGGCTCCTCGGGCTCGGCACCGCGCCCTTCCGCGGCGACGAGTTCGGCGAGGCCGCGATCGCCGGCGACGCCGCGGCCCTCGCCGACCTGCGCGAGCGGTTCGCCCCGGCGGACGCGGTCGCGGCGGAAGCGGCGGCCGTAGCGGCTGCCGAGACGGCCGCGACCGCCGAGAACACGTCAATCGATGGTGAGCCGGAGGAGGAAGTGCTCTCGCCGGTCGACGAGGACGTCCTCCACGCCCCGCCCGAGCCGCCGCCGGTCGCGCCCGCCGCCGCGCCGCCGCCACCACCGGTCGAGCCGGAGACCGCGCCGGGCCTGCCGCGGGCGCTCTGGGGCGGCCTCGCGGCGGCGGCCGTGATCGTGCTGGTCGGGTTGGCCTTTCTTCTCCTCGGTCGCGGCGAGCCACCGCCGGCGCGCGCGGCCGCCGCCTTGCCCGCCCCCGCCGGCGCGGCGCGATCCCGGGCCGGACGACCTGCTCCTCGTCGGCGACGGCGCTCACGTCCGCGAATGGGCGGCGGCGCACTTCGAGGCGCGAGCCGAGGAGGGGGCCCGCGCCGGCGACTACGCCGCGGCGTTGGCGGCGCTCGGCGCGGTGGAGAGCGGCTGGCCGGCGCGGCCGGGGCTCGCCGCCCGGCTCGCGGCGGTCCGCGACCACCGGGACGCCGAGCCGGCGCAGCAGGCCTTCCTCGCAACGCTGCCCGGCTTCGAGCGGCGGCGGAAGCCGGACCAAGGGCTGGCGGAGCTGGCGCGCGTCGAGCCGACGCCGCACCTGGCACCAGCCTTCGCCGAGGCGCGCCGGCGGTTGGAGGAGCAGCTCGCCGCGCTCGACCGCGAGCCGCCGATCATCGAGCTGCGCGAGGGTTATCTTCTCCAATACGCGCGCGGCACGGTCGCCGAGCTGAGCTTCCGTGCCCGCGACGACCACGGCGTCGAGCGGGTGCGCATCTTCGCCCGCCCCCCTGGGGGCTCGTTCCGCGAGCTGCGGGCCGAGCGCGACTCCTTCGGCTACACGGTGGCGATCGGCCCCGACTTCCACGGCAACGGCACGGTCGGCGTCTACGTCCTCGCCACCGACGTCTCCGGTCACGAAGGACGGCTCGGCAGCCGCGAGCGTCCGCTCGAGCTCCGCCGCACGGAGGGGTTCGAGCGGATGGTGAACTAGCCCCCCTCGCCTCACTGGCACACCTCTTGCGACCTCGAAGCTGCGGAGACGGCGGCCGAGGGCGGAGTGCGCCCGCGGCCCGGTGCAACTACAAGTCACGCGATAAGGGAGGTCGAGATGGCGGAAAGAGCTGAAAAGAGACCGGCGGAGGTGCTGCGCGAGCAGGCCCGCCGGCAGTCGTCGCTGCTCGTCACGCGGGCGCGCGGGCAGGTGGAAGGTCTGGTGGCGGAGCGCAAGGACCAGGCGGCCGAGCGGCTGGACGCCCTCGCCGGCTCGCTGCGCAGCACGGCGAGCCGCCTGCAAGATACACAGGTCGGGCCGCTGGCCCAGTACGCCGACCAGGCGGCTTCGCAGGTCGACCGGGTGACCGGCTACCTGCGCGAACGGGACCTCGAGGGGCTGCTCGAGGACGTCGAGCAGTTCGCCCGCCGGCGCCCCGAGGTGTTCCTGGCCGGCACCTTCCTCGCCGGGCTGCTGCTGGCCCGGTTCCTCAAGAGCTCGGGCGAGCGGGCCGAAAAGCCCGCCCGGCGCCGGGCCAAGACGGCGTGAAGGAGGGATGACGATGGCGAAACGTGCAAAATCGAAGACGGCCGACCGCGAGCTCGACGACCTCGAGCTCGAGCTCGACGAGAGCGGCGGCGAGAATGGCCGCAAGGGGCTGCGCCAGCTGCTGGAGGAGAAGCCGCTGGCGGCAGGGATCGTGGGGCTCACGCTCGGGCTGCTGGCCGGGCTGACGGTCCCCGTCTCGCGGCGGGAGAACGAGCTGCTCGGCTCGACCCGCGACCGCCTGCTCGAAGAAGCGCGGCGCAAGGGGCGCGAGGCCCTCGACCGCGGCAAGGAGGCGGCGCGCGGCGCCGTCGCCCTGGCCGCCGGCGAGATCGCCGGCGCCGCGGCCAGCATGGCGACGAAGCCGGCTCGGAAGAGCCGCCGGCGGGCGCCGCGGGCCACGACGTCGGACTAGAACAGGCCAAGCTGCGCGCCGGGCTCCGGCGGGCGGCGGAAAGCCACGGTCGAGAGCTCCGGTCCCTCCTCCGGGTAGCCGAGCTTCCGGCAGCTGGTCTCGAAGAGCGCCCGCATCTGCTCGGCGAAGATCCCGTCCCCGCGCATCCGGCTGCCGAAGCGCGGGTCGTTGAGCCGTCCGCCGCGCAGGCCGCGGATGCGGTTGAGCACCTTGTCGGCGCGGTCGGGGTAGTGCTCGGCGAGCCACTGCTGGAAGAGGCCGGCCACGGCGCCCGGCAGGCGCACCGGCAGGAAGCGGGCAGAGACCGCGCCCGCCTCGCGGGCGGCCTTGAGGATCGCCGGCATCTCGTGATCGGTCAGACCCGGGATGACTGGCGAGACCAGCACGGCGCAGGGCACGCCCTGCGCCGTCAGGTCGGCGATCGCCTCCAGGCGCCGGCGCGGGTGCGCCGTCCGCGGCTCCATCCGCTGCGCCAGCTCGCCGTCGAGGGTCGTCACCGAGAGACAGACCAGCGCCGCCTGGTCGCGCGCCAGGTCGGCGAGGAGATCCGCGTCCCGCCGTACCAGGGCGTTCTTGGTGATGATCGTCACCGGGTTGCGGAACTCCGCGAGCACCGCGAGGCACCCCCGGGTCAGCTCCAGCTTCCGCTCGATCGGCTGGTAGCAGTCGGTGACGCCGCTCATGGCGATCACCTGCGGCGTCCACCGCGGCGAGGCCAGCTCGGCGCGCAGCAGCTCCGGCGCGTCCTCCTTGACCATGATCCGGGTCTCGAAGTCGAGGCCCGCCGAGAAGCCGAGGTACTCGTGGGTCGGGCGGGCGAAGCAGTTATGGCTCACCACGCCGTCAGCGATGAAGTCGCCGGTGCCGGTGGTGATGTCGAACAACGGGCGGACGCCCAGAGGCTCGATGGAACGGACCGCCAGATCGGCGCCGGACTTGAGCGCCCGCCCCTCGATGTCGCGCTTGCGGGAGATGGCGTTGCCGACGGTGTGCCAGAAACGCAGGCAGGCGGCGAGCCCGCCGGTGAGGCGGACGACCTGCACCGGCCGGCGGTCTTCGTGCGGCCGTACCTCGACCGCGAACCCGAGCTCGAAGGATCGGAGGGATGCGGTGATCGCGTCCACCAGCTCGGAATCGGTGTTGCTGAGGCGCAGGGTCTTGGAGCTGTAGGAGCCCTCGGCGTCGTAGATCCCCGCCAGGAACCCCCGCCGCCAGGATTCCTCCGGCTCTCCGGCCGGAAAGCGGACGAGGTCTCGAATCCGCTCGACGTCGGCGCGAGCCTGGGTGCGGATGCCGTTCATCCGCTGCCGGTCGCCCACCGCTTCCTGGAAGACCAGGTCGCCAACGGGCACGTCGAAGTCGGCCAGGTAGGAACGGGCGCGCGCGAGCGCCTCGTCGTCGATCAATGCGAGGCGAAAAAGGCGCTTGGAGTGGGATCGTCCGACCCTCTCGTAGTGATACGAGGCGAGGTGACCGTCGCCGCGGATGAGGCCGGCGAGATAGCCACGCCGGTACTCTGGATCGACGAGATCAGGGCCCGAAGCGAACCGCCCGGTGCCGAGGAGCTCGCTGTGCAGGGTGAGATGGGGCCGCCGATTCGGACCCTGCTCGCTGCCGGTGACGAACTTCCAGCCGCGCTCGGTCAGGAAGCGGTGGTCCCCGCCGGCGACCAGCCGGGTGCCGTCGGCCAGGGTGACGGCGTAGGCGGGGCGCGACGTCTCCCAGTGCGCCAGCACGCGGGTCCGCACGTAGCGCCGGTACCAGCCGTCGCGCCGGGTGCCGTAGATCTCGTCGCCGACCCGCAGGGAACGGATGGGCCGCGCCGTTCCGTCCCCCATCAGGATCGGCGTTTCGCCATCCATGCAGTAGACGCAGCCATGCTCGCAACCCCGGTAAGGGTTGACGGAGGTCTCGAAGCCGACGTCCGGGCTGTCGTTGCGGGCGATGATCGAGCGCGTCGTGTCGCGTAGGTAGATCGTCGGCACCCGGTCGGGCGGCGGCTCCTCGGCGTCGGTGAAGTCGACCGAGAGGTGGGTGAAGCGGTTCGCCGGGTTCCCCGACGCCGCTCTGCCTTTGGGCGGCCCGGTGGGCAGTGCGCCGTTCATTACGAGGCATTCTACCGCCTCGCTTACGCCTGCGCCAAGGGCCGCGACCGTCGTGGCCGAGCTACGACCGTCGTGCACGAGCTGCGACCGCCGTGGACGAGCTACGGCCGCCGTGGAGGGCTCACGGCCGTCGTGGAGCGCCTGCGGCCGCCGTGGAACGCCTGCGGCCGTCGTGGAGCTCCCACGGCCGGCGTAGAAGCTTCACGACCGTCGTGGAGCTCCCACGGCAGTTTCCCCTACTTGATCTTTTTCCCCGGCATGTCCCGGCCACCCTGGTGCAGCACCAAGCCGGTAACCGCGCCCGCCGCGTCGACGACGAAGTCGGTCTGCGCGTCCACCACCTCGAGGAAGAACTTCGTCTCGCTCTCGGCGAAGAGCTCGAAGCGCGGCTGGCCGGTGGCCTGGGCGAACAGCTTCTCCCCTTCCTGCGTCACCACGATCGTGAACCCGGGGAAGAGCTCGTACTCGCCGACGTAGCGCGCCAGGATCTCGGGCGCGACCCGCACCGCGACGCGCTTGGCCGGCGGCGCCTCCTCGGTCTTGACCGCCTCCTCGTCGCCGCCCTGGCGGTGGTGGAGGACCATGCCGGTCACCTTCCCGGAGGCGTCGCGCCGGAAGCTCGCCCGCTCGAGCGAGTCGCGGTAGAAGAACTCGGTTTCCGAGAAGGGCAGCGCCTCCAGCTTCTCGCCGCCGGTGCGCTGGGTGAAGAGGCGGTCGCCTTCGCGCGAGACGACGCGCGTCGTCGTCTCGTCGATGCGGTAGACGCCGGTGTAGCGGTCGAGCACTTCCGGGGCGAGTTTGACGACCGGCGGGTCGTCGATCGACTCGCCGAGGGCCAGGAGCGCGACCTTGGTCGCCACGGTGTCGGGGTCGGGCTCGCGCCCGAGGGCGTTCGAGAGCACCGCCACGAAGAGCCCCGCGCGCGGCTCGCGCAACGCGTAGCTCTGAAAGCCGTGGATGCCGCCGCCGTGCTCCTCGAAATGGTGGCCGCGCCAGTCGGCGACCCCCCAGCCGTAGCCGTAGCCCGTGGCTTTGCCGTCAGTCAGCTTGGAGGATGTCCAGGCGCGCGCCAGCAGCTCCTTCGGCAGGAGCTTGCCGCCGTCGAGCGCGGCGTTCCAGAGCGCCAGGTCGTCCACCGTCGAGACCAGCGCCCCGGCGGCGTAGGGCTGGGTCATGCTGAGGTACGAGGCGTTCTCCCATCCGGAAGGCGTGCGCTGGTAGCCCGCCACGCGCCCCGGGACGATCGGCGTGGTGTGCCCGTAGCCGGTCCGCTTCATTCCGAGCGGCGCGAAGATGCGGCTCCGCAGCAGCTCCTCGTAGCTCTGCCCCGAGGCCTTCTCGAGCACCGCGCCGAGGAGGACGTAGCCGGAGTTGTTGTAGAGCCACTTCTCCCCGGGCGCGAAATCCATCGGCTGGTCCTTGAACAGCGCGACGAGCTGCTCCAGCGTCATGTCCTCGCGCCAGTGTGTCTGCCACTCCGGCAGCGACGTGTAGCTCTTGATCCCCGAGGTGTGGGTGAGGAGGTGCTCGACGGTGATCTTCTTCCCGTGCGTCGGGAAGTCGGGGAGGTATTTGGTGATCCCGTCGTCGAGCGCCAGCTTCCCTTCTTGGACGAGGAGCAGCGCCGCCACGGCGGTGAACTGCTTGGTCACCGAGCCGATGCGGAAGACCATCTCCGGCTCGATCGGCACGCCGAGCTCGACGTTGGCGAGCCCGTAGCCCTCGCGCAGGACGACTTGGCCGTCGTCGACGACGATCACCGCCGCCCCCGGCTCCTGGGCGGAGTAGGCACTGCGCAGGTAAGAATCGATGCGCTGCGCGCGGTCGTCTTGGGCGTGGGGGGCGGGGGCCTGTGCCTGCGCGAGCAGCGCGCCGCCAGCCAGGACGATCAAGCCGAGGGCGCCGGCGACGCGGCGGCGATGTGGGCGATCTAATGGGTACCGCGGGTCGGGTTCGGACATCGGCTCTCAGCCTCCTTCCCAGTCCCAGAAGAGGTCCTTGTTCGTCAGCTCCGGCTCCTCGGCCGGCAGCTCCTCCGGCGCCAGCTCGCCGCGGATCGCGGCGAGCTGCTCCTCGAGGTCGCCGGTCTCGCGCTGCCAGTAGTCCTCGGTGCCGAAGTGCGGCCAAGCGGCGGGGAAGGCCGGGTCGTGCCAGCGACGGGCGAGCCAGGCGGCGTAGTGGATGATCCGCATGCCGCGCAGCGGCTCGACGAGCACGAGGGTGGAGCGGTCGAAGGCGCGGAAGCGCTCGTAGCCTTCGAGGAAGCGCTCGCGCAGGCCGGCCGTCCAGCGGTCGCGGCCGGGGAGTGCGAGCCAGAGGTCCTGCACCGCCGGGCCGGCCGCCATGTCGTCGAAGTCGAGGAGGCGGAGCACGCCGTCGCGCAGCAGGACGTTGCCAAGGTGGAGGTCGGCGTGGATGCGGTGGACCGGGACGCCGGCGAGCGCCCGGTCGGCCAAGTCGGCGATGGCGTGCGCCGCCGCGAAGTAGCGCGAGGCGAGGCCGCGCGGCACGACGCCCTGGTCCTCCATCCACGCCAGCTCCTGCCGCACGTAGACCCCGGGCTCCAGCCGGATGCGGTGCGGCGCCTCCCGCCGCGCGCCGACGTTGTGCATTCGCGCCACGATCATCCCCAGCCGCTCGGCGAGCGGCGCGTCCAGCTCGTCGGGGGCGCGGCCGCCGCGCCGGTCGGCGAGGCTGTACCAGATGTTCTCGATCCGCCGCAGCGTGCCGCCGCCCGGGAACTCGCGCATCGTGCAGACCGGCAGCTCCTCGGCGGCGAGGTCGTCGAGGAAACGGTGCTCGTCGAGGATCTGCTCCTCGCTCCAGCGCTCCGGGCGGTAGAACTTGGCGACGACGCGCGAGCGGTCGGCCAGCTCCACCTCGTAGACCCGGTTCTCGAACGAGTTGAGCGGGTAGCAGACCGGGTTGACCGCGAGGCCGCCGGCCTCGACCGCGGAGAGCACCCGCTCGGGGGTCAGCGCCAGGAAGAGGTCGGTGGCGGCGTCGGCGGCGGGCACGCGCCGAATGTAGCAGAGCGGCTAGAGGTGCCGGCGGACCCAACGCGCTTTCCGCATCCGCCGCTCAACCGTCCGCACCATACGGCGGTAGGCGCGGCTGTCGCTCCCCGGGTGCCAGCTCCGCGGGCGGGGGAGGGCGGCGGCGAGCTGCGCCGCCTCGTGCTCGGTCAGGCTGCGCGCCGACTTGCCGAACCAGTGGCGGCTGGCGGCCTCGGCGCCGTAGATCCCCGGCCCCCACTCGACGACGTTCAGGTAGAGCTCGAGGATGCGCCGCTTCGACAGCTCGCGCTCGAGCTCGGCGGTGAGCAGCGCTTCCTTGACCTTGCGCAGCGGGTTGCGCGACGGCGAGAGCCAGAGGTTCTTGGCGAGCTGCTGGGTGATCGTCGAGGCGCCGCGCGGCACGGTCTTTTCTTCCAGCGCCTTGTCGAGCGCGGCGCGCAGCTCGCGGCGCGAGAAGCCGTCGTGGGAGAAGAACTCGATGTCCTCGGCGACGACGACGGCGTGCTTCAGGTTGCGCGAGAGGCGCGAGCCGGGGACCCAGCGCCAGGCGACCTCGCGCTCCGGCCCCAGCCCGAGCCAGCCGCCGCGCCGCCAGCGCTCGATGAAGGCTGTCGTCTCCGGCGGCTCGCCGGCGAGCGCGGCGACGTCCGGCCAAGTGCCGATCTGCCAGCCCAGCCAGAGCGCGCCGGCCGCGACCGCGATGCCGGCGAGGCGCGCGCACCCCCGCCGTTTCCGGCCCTCGCGCGGCGCCGCGTACGGGGGTGCGATCACGGGGCGGGGAGCTTAGCAGCGCCGCCGCTATGCTCCCGGCGTGCCGCCGATCACCGTCCCGCTCCACCTCCCCGAGCTGGCGCCCGGCGCCTGGCTCCAGGGGCCCGAGGTCTCGCTCGCCTTCGCGCGCGGGGCCGTGGTGCTGGTCGATTTCTGGGAGGCGACCTGCGTCAACTGCCTGCGGGCGCTGCCGTACACCGTCGCCTGGCACCGACGCTACGGCGCGCGCGGCCTGGTCGTCGTCGGCATCCACACGCCGGAGTTCGAACTGACCAAGGACCCGGCGGTCGTGGCCGCCGCCGCCCGCGAGCTGGGGATCGAGTACCCCGTCCTCCTCGACGACGACCGCGGGACCTGGGGCCGCTTCGCCAACCGCTACTGGCCCGCCAAGTACCTCGCCGACGCGCGCGGCTACCTGCGCTACGAGCACTTCGGCGAGGGCGCGTACGGCGAGACCGAGGGCTGGATCCAGACGCTGCTGCGCGAGGCCGGCGACGCGGGGCCGTACCCGGAGCCGCTGGCGCCGCTCCGCCCGGAGGACGCGCCCGGCGCGGTCTGCCACCCGGCGACGCGCGAGCTCTACCTCGGCTACCACCGCGGGCGGTTGCTGGCGCCCGAGGGGTACCGGCCGGAGGAGGAGGTGCGGCACGCCGGCCGCCCCGAGCCGGCGCCGGAAGGGATGGCGTCGGCGCGCGGCCTCTGGCGGCACGAGGCCGAGTACCTGGAGGCGCGCGAGGCCGGTGCCGAGCTGGAGCTGCTGTTCGAGGCCGCCGGGGTGCAGGCGGTGGCGGGGCCGGCGGGGGAGCTGGAGGTGGAGCTGGACGGCGCGCCGGTGCCCGCCGCCTGGCGCGGCGAAGACGTCGTCGAGCGCGACGGCCGCACGGTCGCGGTCTGGGAGCGGCCGCGAATGATCCGGCTCCTCGCGGGCGCCCCGTTCGCGCGCCGCCTCCTCCGCGTCCGCGCCCTCCGCCCTGACGTCCGGCTCTACACCTTCACTTTCACCAGCTGCCTGCTGCCGGAGTCGGAGAGCGGTCAGCTGCCGGCGGGCGTCATCCGCCGGTAGTCGTCGGGTGTGTCCACGTCGTCGACAACACCGGGGTCGTCGACCTCCACCTCCAGGAGCGCCTCGGGGTGGCGGTCGCGGAGCTGGCGGAGACCGACGGCGGGGTCGAGGGTGGAGACCTCGGCGACGAGAGACGGAGCGATGAGCAGCGGATGGCCCCGCCGGCCGTGGAAGACCGGCTCGACGAGCCCGGCGCCGCTCTCGACCTGACGGGCGAGGAGATGCGCGACGGTCCCGGGGCGCAGCGCCGGCAGGTCCGCCGGGCAGACCAGGAGCGGCCCGCGGCCGGCGAGCCCCGCGGCACCGCCGAAGGCTTCGATCCCGGCCAGCACGCTCCAGAGCATGCCGCGCTCCGGCGCCGGGTTGAGGGTGAAGCCGATCCCCTCCTGCGCCGCCCACTCGCCGAGCCCCTTGTCGTCGGGGTCGATGACGACGACCACCTCGTCCACGCCGCCGGCGCGCAGGGCCGCCACCACGGCGCCGATCATCGTCTCCTCGCCGTAGGGGAGGAGGAGCTTCGGAAAGCCCATGCGGCGCGAGGCGCCGGCGGCGGGGAGGACGGCGGCGGGCATGCGGCATTATGCTCCGCGGCGAGGAGCACCCGCATGCCGTACCTGCCGCGCCGCCGCACCCTCCTCCCCGCGCTCGCCGTCTGCCTCGCCGTGCTGCCGTGCGCCGCCGCCGCCCTCGCGGTGCCGCCGCCGCCGGCCGACCGCGCCGACCGCTTCGGCGTCTACCACTGGGGCGCCGACTACTCGGCCTGGCCGGGCAGCCCCGACCGGCTCAACTGGGGTGCCGACCGCGTTGCGGCGCTGGGCAGCCGCACGCTCCGCGTCTTCCTCGGCGGCAGCGAGTTCTACGACGTGAATCCCGAACCCAACGCCCGCAACGACGGCTTCCTCCGCCGCATCGCCGCCGCCCCGGCCTACCGCCGGCTCTTCCGCGACCCGCGCTTCCGCACCTACCTGCTGACGGTCTACCCGTCGGCCGCCTTCGCCGTCTGGCGCGACGGCCTCGACCCCGCCGAGGCGGCAAGCGAGCGCGAGCAGGTCGCGCGCCTCGGCGCGGCGCTCCTCGCCGACCCGGCGCACGCCGGCAAGAGCTTCATCGTCCTCAACTGGGAGGGCGACCACGCGACGGCCGCGCTCGCCGCGGACGACCCGCTGTGGGACGACTTCGCCGCCTGGATCGAGGCCCGCGCCGCCGGCGTGCGCGACGCGCGGGCGCGGGTGCCGGGGAGCGCCGCGCGACTCTACTCGGGGCTGGAGTTCAACTTTGTCGAGGAGCGGAGCGAGGCGGCGGGGCGCAACGTTCGCTGCGGCGAGGCGGGCACGCGCTGCGTCATCGACGCGGTGGCGCCGCGGGTGAAGGTCGACTACTACTCCTACTCGGCGTGGCAGAGCCTCAACGTCAAGCTCGCCGCGCCGCAGGCCAGCCTGCGCGATCGGCTGGGCGCGGACCTCGCGTTCGCATTGCGCGCGGTGCGGGCGCGGCGGCCGCAGGTGACGGCCGCCAACTTCATCCTCGGCGAGGTCGGCTTCGCCCGCTCGCTCTACGGCGAGTGCGCGGCGGCGCGCTACCTCGACGAGGCCCTGGCTGCGGCCGAGGCCGCCGACGTCTCCTACGCCGTCGTCTGGCAGGCGCTCGACAACCGCTGGCGGGTGGAGGACGGCCCCACGCGCACGCTGACCAGCTGCGACGCGCCCGACTGGCTGCTCTACGGCCTCCACCGCGGCGACGACGGCGGCAGGACGCTCCTCGGCGCGACCTTCACCGCCTTTCTCCAGGGCGGCGCGGCGGTGCTGCCCGCCCGCTGCCCGCGGATCGTCGCCGGCGGCGTCCAGAACCCGGCGGCGCCGGGCAGCGCGCGCTTCACGCCGGGGAGCCCGCTCGCCGTCCTCGGCAGCGGCTTCTCGCCGGCCGGCAACCGCGTCCACGTCCTCCAGGCCCACGTCGTCGGCGACGACGTGCCCGACCCCAACGTGCGGCTGACGCTGGCGCCGGCGGCCGGCGGCGCGCCCTGGGCCGAGTCGCGGCGCCGCATCGAGACCGCGCTGCCGCGCGAGCCGCTCCACGACGGCTGCGCGCTGGTCTGGGTCACCACCGCCGAAGGGATCGACTCCAACGGCCGCCTGGTTTGGATCCGAGCGCCGGCGCAGCCGCAACCCGACAAAGGCGACTGACCCCGGGGGGCAAGGAGGCGCCGCAGGGCGTCAGAGGATGGCCAGCGGGTGCTTGGGGGCGGGGCGCTCGACGGGGAGGCCGGCGGCTTCGCGCAGCGCGGCTTCGGCGTAGGCCTCGACCATCTTGACGCGCCACTGGGTCTGGAAGTCGGTGTTGTCCATCGGCGTCGCCGCCTGGCGGGCGAGGCGGGCGGCTGCCGCGATCCGCTCCGGCGTCGGCCGCTCTCCGGTGAGGAGCGCCTCGGCCGCCGGCACCGCCAGCGGTTGCGAGGAGACGGCGCCGAGGACCAGGCGGGCGCGCTCGATTGTGCCGTCGGGCGCGGTCCAGAGGGCCGCCGCGGCGGAGAGCACCGCGAAGTCGATCGAGCCGCGGCGGCGCAGCTTCCAGAAGCTGGCGCGGCAGCGGGAGGCGTCCGCGTCGCCCGGCACCACGACCTCGGTCAGGATCTCGTCCGGCCGCTTCGCCAGGTAGTCGATGCCGTCGTCGCGGTAGAGCGTCGCGAGCGGCACCTCGCGCTCACCGGCGGCCGAGACCAGCCGCACGCGCGCGCCGAGCGCCAGGAGCACCGGCGCCGAGTCCGAGGCCGCGTGCGCCCAGCAGCGCGGCGAGCTGGTCGCCACCCAGCAGATCTCCCCTTCCTCCTTCATGCAGAAAGCGATCGAGCGCCGCCAGTCCTCGGTCTGGTTGTAGTAGGTGCAGCGGGTGTCGACGCAGAGGTTGCCGCCGAGCGTCCCCATCTGGCGCAGCGGCGGCGAGGAGATGGACGCCACGGCGCGCGCCAGCGCCGGCCAGCGCCCGCGCACCGCCGGATGGCGCGCCAGGTCGTCGAGGATCGTCGTCGCGCCGATCCGCAGCTCGCCGTTGGCGCGCACCCCGGCGAGGTCCGGCACCCCCATCAGGCTCACCACCGTCGCCGCCTTCTGGTGGCGCCGCTTCATGTTCGGCCAGAGGTCGGTGCCGCCGGCCACCAGCCGCACCGGCCGCCCCTCGCCGGCCCCTTCGCCGGCGAGGACCGCCGCCGCCTCGGCGAGGCTCTGCGGCCGCAGGAAGCGGAAGCGGGGGAGACGGAGCACCGGAGGGGAGCGCCTAGCTCTTCCGCAGGTCCTCGACGCCGGTGGTGAGGGCGGCGAGCTTCTTGCGGCGCAGGGCCTCGTCGCGGTCGGTCATCGTGCCGGCGGCGGAGCGCATGCCGGAGCGCAGGCGGTCGCGGAAGTCGTTGATGGCGCGGCCGTCGCCGCCCTGCGCCGGCGTCGGCACCTGGAGCGTCTCGCCGAAGTCCACCTCCGGGAAGCCCGCCGGCCCGTAGCGCGGCGCCTGGCCGCGCGCCTTCGCGTCGAGCGCCTTGGCCACCATGTGCGGGTGGATCGGCACCTGGTCGATGCGCACGCCGACCGCGTCCCAGATGGCGTTGGCGACCGCCGGCATGACCGGCAGGAGCGGCCCCTGGCCGACCTCCTTGGCGCCGTAGGGACCCGCCGGGTCGGGGTCCTCGATCAGGTAGGTGGTCACCGGCGGCATGTCGAGGAAGGTGGGGCTCTTGTACTCCAGCAGCGACGGGTGCTTGTGGACGAGCGCCGCGGAGAGGTGGCGCGGCAGGCGGCGGAAGGCCTGCTCCTCCATCATCGCCTCGCCGAGCCCCATGTAGACGCTCCCCTCCACCTGCCCCAGCGCCAGCACCGGGTTGATTGACTTGCCGACGTCGTGGGCGATCCAGACGTGCAGCGGCTGCCAGAGCCCGGTCGCCGGGTCCACCTCCACTTCGACGACCGCCGCGGTGTAGGAGTAGGCCGGCGAGGGGCCGACGCCGGCGCCGCGGTAGCGCCCGGGCGAGCGCGGCGGCACGTAGCTGCCGGTCGTGCCGAGCGTGCCGAAGCGGGCCTCGGCGGCGACCACCGCCTCGGGAAAGCTGAGCCCGCGCTCCGGCTCCTCGGCGTCGAAGACGCGGCCCTCGGCGAACACCAGCCGCCCGGCCGGCACCTCGAGCTGCTCGGCCGCGGCTTCGGCGAGCAGCGCGCGCGCCCGCTCGGCGGCCTGGAGGGCGGCGTTGCCGACCATCAGCGTGACGCGCGAGGAGTAGCTGCCGAGGTCGACGGGGGTCAGGTCGGTGTCGCCGACGCAGAGGCGGATGTCGGCGAGCGGCACGCCCAGCACCTCGGCGACGACCGCCGCCAGCACCGAGTCCGAGCCCTGGCCGATCTCGGTCTCGCCGCAGAAGACGGCGACGGCGCCGGAGCGGTCGAGCTTGAGCTGCACGCCCGACTGCGGCATGTGGTTCCAGTAGATCGGCAGTCCGGCGCCGCAGAGGTAGGCGCCGCAGGCGAGCCCCAGCCCGCGCCCCTCCGGCAGCTTCGACCAGCGCTCGCGGAAGCCGCTCCCCACGACCACCGCCTCCAGGCACTGGCGCAGCCCCAGCGAGCCGATGCGCAGCCAGTTGGCGGTCGTGCTCCCGGGCTCGGCCAGCATGCCGAGCCGCAGGTCGGCGGGGTTCTTCCCCAGCGCCACCGCGATCTTGTCGAGGTGGACCTCGAAGCCGAAGCGCGGCTGCGGCGTGCCATGGCCGCGCTTGGGGCCGCAGGGCGGCTTGTTGGTGAAGGTGCGGACGCCGTCGAAGCGGTAGGCGGGCAGCTCGTAGGTGACGGTCTGCAGCGCCCCCGTGTAGTAGGTCGAGGCCACGCCGTAGCTGCCGTAGGCGCCGCCGTCGAGGGCGGTCTCCAGGTGCTGGGCGGTGATCGCGCCGTCGCGGGTGACGCCGGTCTTGACGCGCATCAGCACCGGGTGGCGGCCGCGGTGGCAGTAGAAGACCTCCTCGCGGTCGAGCGTGATCTTGACCGGCCGCCCGAGCTTGAGCGCCATCTTGGCGGCCACGATCTCGTGGCTAAAGGGGTCGCTCTTGCCGCCGAAGCCGCCGCCGTTCGGGCAGGCGACGACGCGGATGCGCGAGGCGGGAATCTCCAGCACCTTGGCGAGCGCGCGGTGGACGTAGTGCGGCGTCTGCGTCGCCGAGTAGACGGTGACGCGGTCGTCGTCCTCGGGCACCGCCACCGCCGCGTGCTGCTCCATCGGCAGGTGGGTGTTGCCGTCGTAGAAGAGGACGTCCTCGAAGACCTCGTCGGCCGCGGCGAACCCTGCCTCCAGGTCGCCGAACTGCAGCGACACCCGCTTGTGGACGTTGCCGCCGTCGCCGTAGTCGTGGATGCGCGGCTCGGGCGTGGCGAGGGCTTCCTCGATCGAGGCGATGGTGGCGAGCGGCTCGTACTCGACGCGCACGGCGAGCGCCGCCTCCCAGGCCGCGTCCTCGGTCGCCGCCGCCACCGCCGCCACCGGGTCGCCGACGAAGCGGACGCGCTCGGGGCAGAGGGCGTGCTCGTCTTGCGACACCGGCAGGATGCCGAAGGGGATGGGGAGATCCTTGCCGGTGAGGAAGCCGAGCACTCCCGGCACCCGCTCGGCGGCGGCGAGGTCGATCGCCGCGATCCGCGCGTGCGGCACGGTCGAGCGGACCAACCGCAGGAAGCACATGCGCGGGAAGAAGAGGTCGTCGGCGAACTTGGTGACGCCGGTCACCTTGGCCCGCCCGTCCACGCGGCGGAACGGCTTGCCGACGAGGGAGGGCTCGCGCTCGCGGGCGGGCTCCTCCGGCGGGCGGCGGGCGGGCTCGGCCATCGCGCTCAGAAGGCCCGGGTGTCGAGGAAGTTGCGGTTCTGGGACGGCGGGTTGCGGTAGCTCTTGCTGACGCAGGGGATGGCGAGGAGCGGGTTGGTCGGGCACTGGGTGACGGTGACGGTGTGCTCGACGTTGCTCATGTTGGCGATGAACACCCAGTAGCGTCCGTTGACGCCGCGGCCGTCCAGCACCTTCAGCGTCACCTCGACGTTGCCGGGCCCGAAGAACCAGAAGGCGCCGGAGTCCTCGCCGAGCTGGATCGCGTGCCCCACTCCATCGCTTTCACCGACCTTCCACTCGGCGGTGGCGGTGAAGGCGCCGCCGTGAAAGGTGAGGGTCAGGTCCTCCTCCCGCACGGCGAAGCCGTCGGTCAGGTGAAGCGTGCCGTCGATCCAGACCTCCACCGTGTAGCCGCCGGCCGGCAGCGGCTGCAGGGTGAAGCTCTGCTTCCACTCCCCGGGGGGGCAGGGAAGGATGGTGACGATCTGGGCGCCTTCCAGCCGCACGGTCCGCCCGGCGAGCACCGGCTCCGCGAAATGCACGGGGCAGTCGATGGAGAAGCCGGAGACGGTGATGTCGATGCGCTCGGCGGTGCTCGGCAGGCGGTTACCGAGGCTCAGCCAGAGCAGCTCGACGTGGTCGGCCGCGGCGGGCGCGGCCGCCAGGAAGACGACGAGGAGGGCGAGCGCCAGCCCGTGAAGCGGGACGCGAGACGGTTGCGGCATCACGGAGACTCCTTCCAGGCTTCGACTTGGTCGCCGTAGAACACCCGCTCGGGCGGCGTCCACGCTTCACCGCGCAGCTGCGCCGCCCCCCACTCCACGGCCTCCAGGATCTTGTGGTAGCCGGTGCAGCGGCAGAGGTTGCCGGCCAGGGCCTCGCAGACCTCGTCGCGGCTCGGCCGCGGGTTCTCGTCGAGCAGCGCCTTGGCGACCATGAGGATCCCGGGCGTGCAGTAGCCGCACTGCGCGGCGCCGAGGTCGGCGAAGGCGGCCTGCAGGGGGTGGAGGTCGTTGCCGCGCTGCAGCCCCTCGACGGTCTCGATCGCCCGCCCCTCCAACTCGGCGGCGAGGACGAGGCAAGAGAGGACCGGCCGGCCGTCCACCAAGACGGCGCAGGTGCCGCACTCGCCGAGCTCGCAGCCGTGCTTCGTCCCGGTCAGCCCGCACTCCTCGCGCAGCACCTCGAGGAGGGTGTGGTGGGTGGGGAAGACGACGGCGCGCTCCTCGCCGTTGACCCGCAGCCGCAGAGTGGTGAAGTCGGCGCTCATCGCTTGCGGGCAGGGTGGCACCCGGGCGGCGGCAGTGTCAAGGCCGGGCACGGAGCTTGCGGGGACCGGCCGCCGCATGGTGTACAGCACGAGGTCCCGTTGGGTGGCGGCTGCGGCGCTGCTGGCCTGCTGCGCCGCTACGCCGCGTTCTCCGGCACCGCCGGCGGCGGACGCGCTGCGCCAGGCGGTGATCGTCTGGCACCGCTGGGAGCGGCCGGCGCGGGCGGGGGAGATGGTGCTGGTCGATCCTGGCGGCCTGCTGGCGGGCGCGGCGGGAGCGCCGCTGGCGCGGCGGCTCTTCGTCGAGCGCGAGCGGGTGCACGAGCTGGCCGCCTTCGCCCGGCGCTGGCGCCCGTTCACCCTCCGCGCCGCCGACGGCGAGCTGCAGTTCCGCGGGCGGGGGCCGGCGGCGGCCGGCGCGGTGGAGAAGCGCATGGTGCGGGAGTGGGCCCGGATGGTGGCCGCGGAGACCCAGCCGGGGACGCGGGCGGGGGTCTTCGGGCTGGCCCTCGTCTGGCAGCGCGGCGATCCGCAGGAGCGGGGGGGCGGAGGCTGCGCCGAGCTCCAGGTCTGGCTCGCCGGCACGGCGCGCACCGGCCTCTGCACGAGTGAGCCGGCGGGACGCGCGGTCCCGCCGCTGCGCCGGCCGCGCGCCGGCCTCGTCGAGCCGGCGCGGATGGCGGCCCTCTACCGTTGGATCGACGAGCTGGCGCCGCTCCAGCTCGCCGGCGCCGCGGAGGGTCGGGATGGACCGCCGGCGCGGCTCCTCCTCGCCGCCGCCGGCCGCCGCCCCGCCGGCGCCGCCGAGCGCCGCGCGGTGGAGGCCTTCGCCGCGGCGCTCCACGCCGAGCTCAGAACCACCCCTTCCTTTTGAAGAAGGCGATCAGCCCGGCCGCCGTCAGGCCCATCAGCAGCAGCGAGAAGGGGTAGCCCCAGTACCAGCGCAGCTCCGGCATGTTCATGGGGCTGGTGTCGGGGTCGAAGTTCATGCCGTAGATGCCGGCTATGAAGGTGAGCGGGATGAAGAGCGTCGACATGATGGTGAGCACCTTCATCACCTCGTTCATCCGGTGGCTCAAGCTGGAGAGGTACATGTCCACCATCCCCGACGCGATCTCGCGGTAGGTCTCGATCATGTCCATCACCTGGATCGCGTGGTCGTACGTGTCGCGCAGGAAGACCCGGGTCTCGGCGGAGATCAGCGGGTTGTCCTGACGCTCCATGCCGTGGATCACCTCGCGCTCCGGGTAGGCCGCGCGGCGCAGCAGCAAGAGGTCGCGCTTGAGCCGGTGCACCTGCTGCACCGTCGCCGCCGAGGGCTCGGCCAGCAGCTCGTCCTCCAGCTCCTCGATCCGCTCGCCGATCAGCTCGAGCACCGGGAAGAACTCGTCGATCAGCGCGTCGACCAGGGCGTAGGTGAGGTAGTCCGGCCCCATCCGCCGCATGCGCCCGCGGCCGTGGCGGATGCGCTCGCGCACCGGGTCGAAGGTGTCGCCCGGCACCTCCTGGACGGTGATGATGTAGCGCGGGCCGAGGAAGAAGGCGATCTGCTCGCTGGCGAGCTGCCCGTCGTAGTCGAGCGAGCGCAGCACCAGGAAGTGGTGGCCGGGGTACTCCTCGAGCTTCGGGCGCTGGGCGGTGTGGAGCACGTCTTCGAGGGCCAGCGGGTGGAGCCCGAAGATCGCGCCGAGCTCGCCGAGGAGGACCGGGTCGAGCCCTTCGATGTTGATCCAGGTGACGTGCGGCGCGTCGCGGTAGGGAGCGAGCTCGGCGGCGGAGGCCACCTCCTTCTCTTCGAGATGGTCGGGGCCGTAGCAGATGACCTGGATGCGCACCCGCTCGACGCGCGGCGGCTGCCGCGCCTCGAGCGTGCCGGGAGCGGTGCCGGGCTTGTGGTAGCGCTGGCGCGTCGCCGCCATGGACTCTCCTCGCTGAGGGCGTAGAGTCTAGCGTGGCACTGCCCTTGCTGCGGCGGGCGATGGAGGCGATTGCGGGCCATGGCCGACGGCAGGACCTCTCGATTCGTCGCCCTTCAACTCGCGGCGCTGCTCGCGCTGGCGGCGGCCCCCGTCGCGGCCGGCGACGACGCGACCGACCTGGCACGTGTATCGCGCGACGGCGCGGAGCGCGAGCTGCCGGCCGCCTATCGCGCCTGGCTCGAAGAGGTCGAAGCGCTGATCACGGCACGCGAGCGCGCCGCCTTCCTCGACCTCGGCGGCGAGGTCGAGCGCCAGGCCTTCGTCCGCCGCTTCTGGCAGGTGCGCGACCCGCACGGCGCGACGGCCGCCAACGAGCTCGAGCAGCGCTGGACGTGGCGCGTGCCCGAAGCGCGCCGGCGGTGGGGGACGCTCGCCGACGAGCGCGCGCGGGTCTTCCTCCTCCAGGGCGAGCCGAGCGGGCGCTTCGAGTCGGCCTGCCGGGGCGCCGAGACGTCGCGCTTCGAAGTCTGGATCTACGAGCCCGGCTTCCAGGTCCGCTACCGCACCGCCTTCCTCTTCGCCGCGCCGGCGGCCGCTCCCGCCCGGCTCTGGCGGCCGGGGGGCGACGTCGCCGGGCCGCCGGCCGACGCCGCGACCGCCTGCGGCGAGGGCCCGCGGCTGGCCGAGGAGGCGCGCTGGATCCGCCTGCTGGGGGCCGAGAACTACGGCGCGGTGCTCGAGCGGGCGCTCACCGGGCCGCGGCCGCAGCCGGCCGACTGGGTGGCGACGTTCGTCCCCTTCAGCACCGACTTGCCCGCCGGCGCGCCGCGGCTGGAGGCCGAGCTGGGGGTCGACTTCCCCGCCCACGTGGAAGGCAAAACGGTGCTGCGCGGGCTCCTGGTTCTCAACGGGCTGGCGCCGGGGGATCGCGAGCTGCTGCTGACCGGCGAGGTGCTGCGCGGCACCGAGCCGCTCGACGCCTTCCGCTACCGCTTCGTGGTGCAGGCCGGCGTCGCGCGCGACGAGCCGGTGCCGCTGGCCTTTGAGCGCTTCGTGCCGGGCGGTCCCTGCCGGGTGGTGGTGCGGCTGGAGGACCTCGAGGCCGGCGCCTACTTCCGCGACGAGCAGGAGGTCGAGGTGCCGGGGCCCGGCGCGGCGGGACCGATGCGGCAGGAGGAGCTCGCGCCGCCGGTCCAGGTGGCCGCCGGCGCGGTTGCGGCGCCGGGGACGGTCGCCCTGGCGGCGAACGTCGCCCCCGACGGACCGTTCGCCCGCCCCTCGCCGGTCGCGGCGCAGCTCGGCCGGCTCTACGACGAGGCCGCGGAGGGCCCCGGCGCCGGCAGCCCGACGGTGCGGCTCCAGGTGCCCGCCGGCCTGCTCTCCGGGCCGGTGCGGATCGCGGCCCGCGTCGACGGCGGGCCGGTCGAGCGCGTCGATTTCCTCCTCGACGGCCGCCTCGTGATGAGGCGCACGCGGCCGCCCTACGAAGTGCGCCTCGACTTGGGGCCGGTGCCGCGTCCGCAGCGGCTGGGGGTCGAGGCGGTGGCGGCCGGGGGCGAGGTCCTGGCGCGCGACGAGGTCGTGCTCAACGACGGCGGCCAGCGCTTCCGGGTGCGCTTGGTCGAGCCGCGCGGCGGCCGCGCGGCCGGGCGCGGCCTGCACGCCCGCGCCGAGGTCGAGCCGCCGGCGGGACGCAGCGTCGAGCGGGTGGAGTTCTACCTCGACGAGACCCGCGTCGCGACCCTCTACCAGCCGCCGTACCGGCAGCCGATCGCCCTGCCGCGCGCCAGCGCCGCCACCTACGTGCGCGCCGTCGCCCACCTCGCCGACGGCAGCGCCGCCGAGGACCTGGTGATGCTCAACCTGCCCGAGCGCGGCATCGGCGAGGCGATCGACGTCCGCATGGTGGAGCTCTACGCGACGGTGACCGACCGCGCCGGGCATCCGGTCGAGGGGGTGGAGCCGGAGCGCTTCCGGGTCGTCGAAGACGGCGTCCGCCAGAGCCTGCGGCGCGTCGAGCGGGTGGCCGACACGCCGATCCGGGCGGCGGTCCTGATCGACAACTCCGGCTCGATGCGCCGGCACATGCCCGCGGTGCGCGCCGCGGCGCTCCAGTTCCTGCGCCAGACCCTGCGCCCGCAGGACGAGGCGGCGGTCATCACCTTCAACCGCGCGCCGCGGGTGGCGGTGGGGCTCACCTCCGACCTGGCGACCCTGGCCGAGGGGCTGACCGGCCTGGTGGCCGAGGACCGCACCGCCCTTTACGACAGCCTGGTCTACACCCTCCACTACCTGTCGGGCGCCAAGGGGCAGCGGACGGTGCTGCTGCTCTCCGACGGCGTGGACAAGGGGAGCCGCTTCCGCTTCGAGCAGGCGCTCGAGAGCGCCCGCCGCGCGGGGATCGCCATCTACGCCGTCGGGATGGACTTGGCGCCCGCCGAGGCGGCGGCGGCGAAGGAGACGCTGTCGCGCCTCGCCGCCGAGACCGGCGGCCGCAGCTTCTTCATCGCCGGCACCGAGGCGCTGCCGGGGGTCTACCGCGAGATCGAGCGCGAGCTGCGCGCCCAGTACCGCATCGCCTACCAGTCCAGCAACGCCGGCGTCGAGGACCGCTTCCGCCTGGTGCAGGTCCAGGTCGGCGGCCCCGGCCTCGAAGCGCGGACGATCAGCGGCTACTACCCGTAGCCCGCCTCACGCGACGTGCACGACGAGCCGCCGGGGGCCGCTCCGGCGGCGGTGCTCCCAGAGATAGATCCCCTGCCAAGTGCCGAGGGCGAGCTCGCCGGCGAGGACCGGGATCGAGAGAGAGGAAGAGGTCAGCGCGGCGCGGATGTGCGAGGGCATGTCGTCGGGGCCTTCGGCGGTGTGGGTGTAGAGCGGGTCGTCCTCCGGCACCAAGCGCGCGAGCCAGCTCTCGAGGTCGCGCTTCGCCGCCGGATCGGCGTTCTCCTGGATCGTCAGGCTGGCCGAGGTGTGCTGGAGGAAGACGGTGCAGAGCCCCTCCTCGACGCCGCTTCCCCGCACCAGCTCCGCGATCTCGCGGGTGATCTCGTGCAGCCCCTGGCCGCGCACCTCGATCGACAGTTTCTTGACCATGAGCCGCGCATCTTATTCCCTCCCTAGGAGCGGATTTTCGGCACAGCGCTCCCGCAGCGCAACCCCGGCCAGCAGCAGCCGAGCCAGCCGGGCCGTGAGACCGGTAAGGAACAGAAGCCGGGGCAGCAGAACCCGCAGCGCACCCCGGGCCAGGGCGGCAACATGCCCTCCGGCGGCCAGGGCGGTAGCGTCGAGTAGGACGCCGACACATTCCTGGCACGAGGCGCCCCGCCGGGTCTCCCGGCGGGGCGTCACTGTTCTTGGGGAGAGGGCTCGCGGTGGGCGTGCGACTGGGCGCTGCCGGCGGGGAAGGTGAAGGCCACCACAAGCAGGAGCGCGGCGATCACCGCCATCGCCAGGTAGATCGCCTGCAGCCCGTCGAGCAGCGCGCCGCTCGTCGCGGCGAGGACCGGCTGTGCCAGGGCCGCCCGCCTCGCCGGCTGGAGCAGCGCCTCGACCTGCTCAGCCACACCCGCGTTCTCAAGACGCACTTGCATCAGCATCCCCAGCGCCGCCACCGCCACCGCGCCGCCGATCAGGCGGAAGAACTGCGTCGAGCTGGTCGCCACCCCGCGCCGCGTCCAGGGCACCGCGCTCTGCACGCCGACGAAGTAGGGGATCGACTGGAAGCCCATCCCCAGGCCGATCGTCAGCATGATCGCCGCGATCCAGAGCCGCGGCGTCTCGGCGTCGATGCCGGCGAGCGCGACGCAGGCGGCGAGCACCAGCGCCGCGCCGGCGAGGACCAGCGAGCGGTAGGAGAGGCGGAGGAGGAGCCGCCCCGAGATCGTCGAGGCGATCGGCCAGCCGATCAGCACCGGCGTCAGGATGGTGCCGGCGTCCACCGCGGTGCCGCCGAGGATGCCCTGGGCGAAGAGCGGCACGTAGGCGGTCAACGACAGCAGCAGGGCGCCGATCAGGACGTTGCCGACGCTCGCCACCGCGATCAGCCGGATCTTGAATAGCTCGAGCGGCAGCATCGGCTCGGGCGCCCGCCGCTCCTGGCGCAGGAAGAGCAGCAGCCCGGCGCCGGCGGCGGCGACGAAGGCGAGGGTGCGCGGGTCGGCGACGCCCCAGAGGGTCACGCCTTCAGTCAGCGCGAAGAGGAGCGAGGTGATCGCCAGCGTCAGGATCCCCGTCCCCAAGAGATCCAGCGGGTGCTCGCGGCGCGGCGGCTCCTCCTGGAGGTAGCGGGCGAGGATCCAGGCCGAGGCGAGGCCGAAGGGGACGTTGACGAAGAAGATCCAGCGCCAGGAGAGGGCGTCGGTGATGAGGCCGCCCAGGAGCGGGCCGGCGAGGCTGGCGAGCGCCCAGACGCCGGAGAACAGGCCCTGCACGCGGCCGCGCTCCTCCAGCGTGTAGACGTCGCCGATGACGGTGGCGGCGACCGGCGTGACGCCACCCGCGCCCAGCCCCTGGATGGCGCGGAAGAGGACGAGCTGCGTGAAGGAGCCGGCGATGCCGCAGAGCATCGAGCCCACCAGGAAAAGGGCCATCGACGCCTGGTAGACCGGCCGCCGGCCGTAGAGGTCGGCGAGCTTGCCGAAGAGCGGCACGACGATCGTCGAAGCCAGCAGATAGGCTGAGAAGACCCAGCTGTAGCGGCCGACGCCGCCGAGCTCGCCGACCGCAGTCGGCACCGCCGCGGCGACGGCGGTCGCCTCCAGCGCCGAGAGGAACATCCCGAGCATCAGCGCGGAGGTGACGAGCCGGCGCGGGCGACCTGGCAGCATGGCGCGCGATCCTACCGTGCGAAGACGCCGGGAACGCTGGTTGCATTACCGCCCCGGCGGAGTCACAGAAGTACGCGGAGCACATGAATTTATGGCCCTCTCGCTGCGGCCCGAGCACCTGAAGCGCTACAAGGACGTCGCCGCCCTGCTGGTCAAGCACGGGCGGGGCGACCTCGCCGCCTTCATGGCCGACGCCGACCTCGAGCTGAGCGACGAGGCGCCGGCCGGGGCCACGACCGACGGCGGGCCCGAGCAGCTCGCCCGCGACCTGGAAGCGCTCGGCCCGTCGTTCATCAAGCTGGGGCAGCTCCTCTCGACCCGCTCCGACCTCCTGCCGCCCCCTTATCTCGAAGCGCTCGCCCGCCTCCAGGACCGCGTCGAGCCGTTCTCCTTCGCCGAGGTCGAGGAGATCGTGACGCAGGAGCTGGGCGTCCGCATGTCGAAGGCCTTCGCCGAGTTCGAGTCGGTGCCCGACGCCGCCGCCTCGCTCGGCCAGGTGCACCGCGCGCAGCTGCGCGACGGGCGCGAGGTGGCGGTCAAGGTGCAGCGTCCGGGAATCCGCAAGGTGATTCTCGAGGACCTCGAGGCCTTCGCCGAGATCGCCGGCTTCCTCGACAAGCACACCGACGTCGGGCGGCGCTACGCCTTCCAGGACATGCTCGATCAGTTCCGCAAGAGCCTCTTGCGCGAGCTCGACTACCGGCGCGAGGCGCTCAACCTGAAGACCCTGGGGAAGAACCTCGAAGGCTACCGGCGGCTGGTGGTGCCGCAGCCGGTCGACGACTACACCACCTCGCGCGTGCTGACGATGGACTACGTGCGCGGCACCAAGGTGACCGAGTTCTCGCCGCTCGCCCGGCAGGAGCCGGACTTCGACGGCCGGGCGCTCGCCGAGGACCTCTGCCGCGCCTACCTCGACCAGATCCTGGTGGACGGCTTCTTTCACGCCGATCCGCACCCCGGCAACGTTATGGTCACCGAGGACCACCGGCTGGCGTTGATCGACCTCGGCATGGTGTCGCGCATCGAGCCGCGGACGCAGGAGCAGCTGCTGAAGCTGGTCCTCGCGGTGTCCGACGGCCGCGGCCACGACGCGGCGCGCATCGCCATGCAGATCGGCACCGTCCTCGACGACTTCGACGAGGACCGCTACCTGCGCAACGTCGGCGAGGTGGTGGCCGGCTACCAGGACCTGGGGCCGCAGCGGGCGAACGTGGGGCGGACGGTGCTCGGGTTGTCGCGCCAGGCGGCCGAGAACGGGGTGCGGCCGGCGCCGGAGCTGACGCTGCTGGGCAAGGCGCTGCTCCACCTCGACGAGGTGGCGCGCACGCTGGAGCCGAAGCTCGACCCCAACGAGATCGTCCGCCGCTACAGCGACACGCTGCTGCGCAAGCAGATGCTGCGGCAGCTGTCGCCGGCGGCGATCTTCTCGTCGGCGCTGGAGGTGCAGGAGCTGGTGCGACAGCTGCCGCAGCGGGTCAACACGCTGCTCGACAACCTGGCGCACAACCGCGTGTCGGTCAAGGTGGACGCCTTCGACGAGTCGCGCCTGATGGACAACCTGCAGAAGATCGCCAACCGCATCGCTCTCGGGCTGGTGCTGGCGGCACTGATCGTCGGCGCGGCACTGATGATGCAGGTGCGCACCCGCTTCATGCTCTTCGGCTACCCGGGCCTCGCCATCCTCCTCTTCCTCCTCGCCGCCGCCTGCGGCTTCGGGCTCGCGCTCACCATCTTCCTCAACGACGACTGGCGGGTCTGGCGCAACCGCAGGTCGCGCTGAGCCCCCCGCCCCACGCTCTTGCTGCGGCCGTTCCGGTGTGGGGGCCCGCAGGCTCTCCTCCGCGCCGGGCGCTCCTTTGTGTCCGCGCTACGCGTGCCGGTACAGAGGGGGTTGCCGGCAAATACGCCCTTGCCTTCGCCGCCTCGCACGGTGGACGGCGAGGGGGAGCGGACGGAGCGCCCGGCGCTCCAGAGACCTGCGGGCCCTAGAACCGGCGGTCGAACTTGCCCGAGCGTAGAGATGGGCGGGGGACGACGTCACTTCAGAGGTGCGAGTCATGGCGCCGCGTGAGGTGCCGGGCCAGAGGCCCGCGAAGTGGCGCGTGTCGGTGAGGGGGCCACCGTGCGCTAGCGGCGAAGCCGGCGCCCCGCTAACCAGCCACCCACTTTCCCAACCACGACCCGCGCAGCGGGCGCGCCTCTTCGCGGGCCGGGTGGCCCGGCATCTCACGCGGCACTATCCGCCCCGCGCGGCGCAAGTCCGCCTGCTACAATCCGCCCGGCCTCGCCGCCCCGGGCGGGGCCGCTCCCGAGGCCTGAATGACCGAGACCCCGTCGGCGACCCCGATCCGCATCCGTCCGCTCGACGAGCTGGACATCGGTGCCATCGTCGGCATCGACGAGCGGATCGGCGGCCGCT
Organism: Thermoanaerobaculia bacterium; assembly: GCA_035536455.1. Lineage (GTDB taxonomy): Bacteria > Acidobacteriota > Thermoanaerobaculia > Multivoradales > UBA5704 > DASUNQ01. The sequence continues at coordinate 28,332 of DATLOC010000032.1, forward strand.
ACCGGCCGGAAGTCTGGGAGCGGCGGATCGGTTACTACATCCGGCGGGACCCCGAGGCCTCGCAGGTGGCCGAGGTGGACGGCAAAGTCGTCGGCTTCATGCTCGGCGAGGTGCGGTCCGGGGAGTTCGGGCTCGAGGAGCCGACCGGCTGGATTGAGGTCCTGGGGGTCGATCCCGCCTACCGCAGCCAGGCGATCGGCCGCCGGCTCGCCGAGGCCATCCTGGGGCACTTCCGCAAGCAGGGGGCGACCACCGTGCGCACCCTGGTGGACGAGGGGATGGAAGAGATCGCCCGCTTCTTCGCCTCCCTTGGCTTCGAGCCGGCGCCCCTTCGCCCCTTCGTCAAGCACCTGGAGTAGTGGAGATCGAGCGATGAGCGTCCGCACCGCGAGCCTGCCTAAGACCTTCCACGACGCCGTCGTGCGGTGGCAGGAGACCTACCTGCCCGATTACGACCTGCTGCTCGAGAACTGGGACCGCTTCTTCCCCAACGAGCCTCGCTTCGAGCTCTGCGCCTTCCGCGAGCTCGGCATGTGCAACGAGGTCGAGTGCGGCGACATGAAGGGGCAGCCCAAGCCGACGCGCGCCGCCGACCTCCTCCCTGAGCAGGCCCACCACCTCTTCGGTGCCATCCGCGCCCAGGCCTCGACCGAGTTCGGCTCCATCCAGCAGCACCGGCTGACGCTCGCCCGCGCGCAGGAGGAGGAGGAGCAGTTCTGGATCCTGCGCATGATGGCCGAGGAGCTGCGCCACGGCTACCAGATGCTCCACCTCCTCGTCGAGGACGACTGGAGCTCGGTCACCGAGGAGTCGCGCGCCGACGTCGTCGAGGGGATCCTGGCGATGACCACCGGCTCGCACATCCTCGGGGCCTTCAACATCGACTTCGACTCCTTCGTCGATAGCGTCGTCTTCTGCGCCCTGATCGACCGGGTGGGCAAGTACCAGCTGGCGATGCAGCGCATCAGCGCCTACAAGCCGATGGCCGAGAGCATGCCGCAGATGCTGCGCGAGGAGGCCTTTCATCTCGCCGCCGGCGTCGTGCCGATGCGCCGCTGGGTGACCAAGGCGGCCAAGGGCGAGGTCTACATCACAATGGAGGCGCTGCAGAAGGCGGTCAACAAGTGGCTGCCGCGCGCCCTCGAGATGTTCGGCGACGAGCGCGGCGGCGGCACCAACGTGCGCTACGGCCTCAAGCCGATGAAGAACGCCGAGGCGCAGCGGCAGTACTACGAGGAGGTCGAGAAGCTCCTCCGCGACCTCAACATGCGCTACGTGCGGGCGCGGGTCGAGAAGCTGTCGCTGGTCGAGGCCGAGCGGCTGCTCGACCGCATCGTCGAGAGCGGCGAGGCCGTGGACGGCGTCGGCCCCGAGGAGCTGCTGCGGCTGCCGCACGCGGACTTCTTCCGCCGCCGCGGCGTCCCCGCCTTCCAGATGGTCGGCTGGGCGGGCGAGCGCTTCACCAACGTCGCCGAGTACGCCCGCCACCTGCGCGCCCACCTGCCCGAGTCCTACTTGGCCGGGGTGGACTTCAAGGAGTACTTCGACGCCTTGACCAAGATCGCGCAGGGCGAGCTGACCATCGAGCAGGCCACCCGCCAGACCCCCGAGCTGCGCCGCGTCGCCGGCGCTTGCCCCTGCTCGAAGGGAGTACGGTGGGTCGTCGAGGAGCCCGCCGCCGCCGAGCCGGCGGCCGCCCAGGCGTAGCACCGCTTCCAGTCCGCGATGAGCCTCACGAACCGCCTCCTGGTCGGGACCCTGCCCCTGGTCCCCAAGGCCGTGGTGCGCAAGGTCGCCTCGCGCTACGTCGCCGGAGAGATGCTGGAGGACGCCCTGCGCGTCGTCCGCGACTTGAACGGCCAAGGCGCGATGGCGACGATCGACCTCCTCGGCGAGGAGGTCGCGGAGCGGGAGAAGGCCCTCGCCGCGGTCGAGGAGTACCGGCGCGTCTTCGCCGCTATCGAGCGCGAGGGGCTCGACTCGAACGTCTCGATCAAGCTCACCCTCCTCGGGCTCAAGATCGACGAGGCCTTCTGCCGCGACAACGTGGCGACGATCGCCGAGGCCGCCCGCGACTGCGGCGGCAACTTCGTGCGCATCGACATGGAGGACTCGAGCTGCACCGACGCCACGCTGCGCATCTACCGCGACCTCCACGACCGCTACCGCAACCTCGGCGTCGTCCTCCAGGCCTACATGCGGCGGACGCTCCAGGACATCGAGGAGCTGCCGGCGGACGGCGCCTCCGTCCGCCTGTGCAAGGGCATCTACGTCGAGCCGCGCGAGATCGCCTGGAAGGGCTACGAGACGGTGCGCCACAACTTCGTCCAGGCGCTCGAGAAGCTGATCGCGCGCGGCGTCTACCCGGCGGTCGCCACTCACGACGAGTACCTGACCTGCGCCGCCGCCGCCCTCGTCGACCGCCACGGCCTGCCGCGCGAGGGCTACGAGTTCCAGATGCTCCTGGGGGTCGACGAGCAGCTCCGCCGCATCCTCATCGCCGGCGGTCACCGGCTGCGGGTCTACGTCCCCTACGGCCGCGACTGGCACCCCTACTCCATGCGCCGTCTGCGCGAGAACCCGGAGGTCGCCCGGCACGTGCTGCGGGCGTTCCTGCGCGGGGGCTCCTGAGCCGCGTCAGGCCGCCGGCAAGCCGGCCCCGGCCGGGCCGTGTACAATCCGCCTAACTTTCGCAGCCCCAGGACGATGGCGGACAGCGAAGACTTCGAGTCGACCGAGGAACGGCTCCTCCAGCGGGACACGGACGGAATCGACGTCTCGTCCTACCAGGAGGGGAGCGGCCAGACCCATACTTACAACGCGCTGACGCGCGAGCGGCCGAGCGGCCCGCAGGGGGCGCGAGTCGAGGCCAACGTCATCCTCATCGCCCACCCGGAAAGCCGGCGGCTCGGCTCGCGCTACCGCGTCTCCCCCGGCGCCACCCTCGAGATCGGCCGCTCGGGCGCGGTGGCGATCACCCTCCCCGAGGTGATGTCGCTGTCGCGCCGGCACGCCCGGCTGCGCTACATGGGGCCGCTCGTCACCCTCGAGGACCTGGGGAGCACCAACGGCACCTACGTCAACGGCCGCCTCATCGACGGGCGGGCGGTGCTCAAGAGCGGCGACCGCTTCCAGACAGCGGCCGTCCACTTCAAGTTCCTGCACGAGAAGGACGTCGAGACCGCCTACCACGAGGCGATCTACGACCTGGTGGCGCGCGACGGCCTGACCGAGATCTGGAACAAGCGGAAGTACGACGAGGAGATCCAGCGCGAGTTCGCGCGCGCCGTGCGCCACGGGCGGCCGCTCTCGCTCATCCTCTTCGACCTCGACGACTTCAAGCGGGTCAACGACGGCCACGGCCACCTCTGCGGCGACTTCCTGCTCAAGCACGTGGCGGGACTGGCGCGGGAGATGGTGCGGCCGGAGCAGGTGCTGGCGCGGGTCGGCGGGGACGAGTTCGCGATCCTGGCGCCGGAGACCACGGCGCAGGGGGCGGCGATCCTGGCCACCAAGCTGCGCGACCGTATCCGCGTCCTCGACTACCGCTACGGCGACGTGCAGATCCCGGTGTCCTGCTCCTTCGGCGTGGCGGAGCTCGGCCACGGGATGGTGCACGCCGAGAGCCTGTACGAGGCCGCCGACCGCGCCCTCCTCCAGTCCAAGCGCGAGGGGCGGGACCGCGTGGGTGTGGCGGAGGAGGCGGGCCCGCCGAAGGTCCCCGCCGCCGCTCCCTAGTTACTGGCCGGGCGACCCTCCCGGCGCCGCCGGCGCCGCCACCCGCGGCGCCAGCAGGTGCCGCTCCATGAACTCGAAGACCACCGCCTGCAGGTAGTCCACGTTCGGCTTCTTGGCGAAGCCGTGCCCCTCGTTCTTGCCCACGACGTACCAGACGGCGGCGCCGTTGGCCTCGACCGCCTTGACGATCTCCTCCGACTCCGAGAGCGGCACGCGCGGGTCGTTGGCGCCCTGCGCCACGACCAGCGGGCGGCGGATCTTGGCGGCCTGGCGGCGCGGCGAGATGCGCTCGAAGAAGGCGCGAATCTCCGGCAGCCGCTCGTCGCCGTACTCCGCCCGCCGCAGGTCCCGCCGGTACTCCTGGGTGTTCTCGAGGAAGGTGGTGAAGTCGCTGATCCCCACCGACTCCGAGGCGCAGCAGAGCCGCTCGCCGTAGTGGACGAGGCTGGCGAGCACCATGTAGCCGCCGTAGGAGCCGCCGCTGACCATGACGCGCGAGGCGTCGAGGTCCGGCTGCGTGGCGATCCAGTCGAGAAGCGCGCCGATGTCCTTGACCGAGTCCTCCCGCTTCGTCGCGTTGTCGAGGCCGCCGTAGGTCTTGCCGTAGCCGGTCGAGCCGCGGACGTTGGGGAAGATCACGACGATCCCCTTCTCGTCGACGAGGTAGTTGTTGGCGCTCTGGAAGCCGGGGCGGCTCTGCCCCTCGGGGCCGCCGTGGATGCTCACCAAAACCGGCCGCGGCCCGGGGAAGCGCTCCGCCGAGGGGCGGTAGACCCAGGCCGGGATGGTCCGCCGCGTCCCCGGCGCCGTCTCGTCGAAGGTGGGGAAGCGGACCAGCTCGGGCACCGCGAAGCGGGAGGCGTCGAGGCCGCCGACCTCGCTCTCGGTCCAGCGGTCGAGCCGGCGCGCCTCCGGGTCGTAGCTGTAGACGTCGGACGGGGAGCGCGCCCAGGAGAGGCGGAAGGCGACCTCGCGGCTGCCCGGCCGGAAGGCGAGGCTGTCGGCCACCCCCTGCGGCAGCTCCGGGGCGGGCAGCTCGCGGCCGCTCGCGGTCTCCAGCAGGTGGAGCTTGCCGAACCCCTCCTCGTTGGTGAAATAGGCGATGAGGCCGCCGTCGTCCGCGACGTCGAAGCCCTCGACGTCCCAGGGATGATCGCCCGAGAGCACCGTGTGCTTGCCGGTCGCGGGATCCAGCCGCACCAAGCGGAAGAACTCCGAGTCGCGGTCGGTCGTGGTGTAGACCGCGCGGCCGTCCGGCGTCCAGAGGCTGTCGAAGTAGGCGAGCTTCGTGCCCTCCGGGCGCGGCGTCAGCGCCTGGAGCGCGCCGCTCGCCACGTCGACCGCATGCAGGTAGGTCTCGTGGACGGAGACGAACCGGGCGAGCAGGAGGCGCCGGTCGTCCGGGCTCCAGTCGAGGATGCTCCAGTCCCCCTCCAGCTCGGCCACCCGCCGCTCGGCGCCGCTCGCCGCGTCCCAGACGTAGAGGTCCATGTCGCGGCCGTTGCGCGCGTTGCCGGTGTAGGCGAGCAGGCGGCCGTCGTGTGACCACTCGGCCCCCTGGTGGCGGTGTACGCCGTCGGTGATGCGCCGGGTGCGCGCCGCGGTGCGGTCGAGGAGGTAGAGCTGGTAGTTCTCGGCGCCGCCCTTGTCCATCGCGTAGACGAGCTGCTCCGGGTGCCCGGGACGGTAGCCGCCGCTCAAGATGCGCTCGGGCTCGAAGGTGAGCTGCGTGCGCGCCCCGAGCGGCACCTTCAGCTCGTGGAGCTGGTTGGTCTCGGCGAAGCGGGTGCTGATGAGGAGGCGCCGCTCGGTCGGGTGCCAGTCCTGGAGGGTCGCCGAGCGGCTGTTCTGGTACGGCCGCATGGCGTCGAGCGTGCTCTTGGGGATCGGCGGCACGTTCTTGACGACGATCGCCTCCGGCACCGGGATCGACTCGGGCGTGGCAGTGGCGGCGGGCTCGGCGGCGGCGAGGGGAAGGGGCGCCGCGAGGAGCAGCGCGGCCAGGAGAGTGCGGGTCATCGGAGTCCTCCGGATGGTTCGTGCTCGGACGGGCGTTGGAGCATACACCGCGCGGCGGTACAATTCGCCGGAATGCTCCGCGAGCTGCACGTCAAGAACCTGGCCGTGTTGGCGGAGGCGCGGGTGGAGTTCGAGGCGGGGCTCAACGTGCTCTCGGGGGAGACTGGGGCGGGGAAGTCGATCGTGGTGGACTCGCTGGCGCTCTTGGCCGGGGCGCGGGCTTCGCTCGACCTGATCCGCACCGGCGCCGAGAGCCTCTGGCTCGCCGGGGTGTTCGCGCCGGAGGGCGCCGGTTGGCGCGAGCTGTTGGAGGCTGCCGGGCTCGATGCCGAGGGGGACGAGGTGCTGGTGCGCCGCGAGATCGCCCGCGGCGGCAAGAGCCGTGTCTTCGTCAACGACCAGCCGACGACGCTCCGCCTCCTCACCGACCTCGCGCCCTACCTCCTCCGCATCCATGGCCAGCGCGACGAGCTGGGCCTCACCACGCCCGATCTGCAGCGCGAGTGGCTCGACCGCAGCGGCGGCGAGGCGGCCGTGCCGCTGCTCGGCCGCGTCGCCGACGCCTGGGCGCGCCATGCCCGCCTCGCCGAGCGCCTCGCCGGTCTCGAAGGCGACGAGCGCGCCCGCCGCGAGCGGCTCGACCTTCTCCGCTTCCAGGCCGGCGAGATCGACGCCGCGCGCCCGGTCGCCGGCGAGGAGGACGACCTGCGCGCCGAGCGCGACCTGCTGCGTCATGCCGAGGCGATCGCCCGCGGCCTCGGCGGCTCGCTCGCCCTGCTCTTCGAGGAGGAGGGGTCGGCGGTGGACCGCGTCGCCCGCGCCCACGCCCTCCTCCAGGAGATCGCCGCCTGGGACCGCGAGGCCGGCCCCTGGGCAGCCGAGCTCGACGAGGTCCGGGCGCGGCTCGCCGAGGTCGCCCACGGCGTCGCCCGGCGGCTCGACGGCCTGGAGGCCGACCCGGCGCGCCTCGACGCCGTGGAGGAGCGCCTCGCCGTCCTCGAGCGCCTGTTCAAGAAGCACGGCGGCTCCTCGGCGGCGCTCCTCGCCCGCCGGCGGGAGATTGAGAGCGAGCTCGCCGAGCTGACCGGCGACGAGGCGGGGCGGGAGGAGCTGGCGGCGCGGGCGGCGGCAACGCTCGCGGAGTACCGCGAAGCCGCGCTCGCCCTCTCGGCGGCGCGCGCGGCGTGGGGGAAGGCGCTGGCGGAGCGCATGCGGGCCGAGCTCGCGGACCTCGGACTCGGCAAGGCGCGCCTGGCCGTCCGGCTCGAGCGGCGCCGGCGCTCCGACAGCCCCCTTGTCCTCGACGGCGAGCCCGTCGAGATGGGCGCCGAGGGCGTGGACCAGGTGGTCTTCACTTTCGCCCCGAACCCCGGCGAGGAGCCGCGCCCGCTCGCGCGGATCGCCTCGGGGGGGGAGCTCGCCCGCCTCTACCTCGCCCTGCAGCTCGCCGCCCGGGTCGACGCCGAAGAGGCCCGCCCGACCCTGGTCTTCGATGAGGTCGACGCCGGGATCGGTGGCGCCGAGGCGGCGGCCCTCGGCCGCAAGCTGCAGCGGCTGGCGCGCGGCGGGCAGATCCTGGCGGTGACCCACCTGCCGCAGGTCGCCAGCCACGCCGACGCCCACTTCCGGGTGGCCAAGCGGGTCGAGCGCGGGCGGACGCACGTGGCGGTCGAGCCGCTCGACCGCACGGCGCGGGTCGAAGAGGTGGCGCGGATGCTCGCCGGCAGCGAGGTCACCCGTCTTTCGCTCTCTCACGCCCGCGAGCTGATCGCCGCGGCGGCGCGATGACGGCGCCGCCGGCCTTCTGGCGCTGGGGGGAGCCGATCGCCCCCCTCACCGCCCTCCTCGCCCGGGGCGGCCTCCTCGCCGTCCCCACCGAGTCGAGCTACGCCCTGGCCGCCGACCCGCGCAATGCGGCGGGGGTCGCCGCGGTTTACAGAGTGAAGGGGCGAGACGCGGGCAAGCCGCTGCCGGTGGTGGTGGCGGGGCCCGAGCAGCTCGCCAGCTTGGGGATCGACCCCGGGCTCCCTATACTGGACGCCCTCGTCGCGCTCTGGCCGGCGCCGCTCACCGTGGCGCTGCCGCTCTCTCGGCCGCTGCCCGCGGCGGCGGGGGAGGCGACGCTGGCGGTGCGGGTCCCGGCCCATGCCGGCCTGCGGCGCCTGCTCGCCGCGCTGGGGACGCCGCTGACGGCGACCAGCGCCAACAGGAGCGGCGGGCCGCCGCTGCTCGAGCCGCACGACGCGGCTGAGCTGCTGGCGGGCGAGGACGCTGTGGTGGTGGACGGTGGTCTCCTCCCGGGAGGGGCGCCGTCGACGCTCGTGGAGCTCGGCCCCGCCGGCCTCCGCGTGCTGCGTGAAGGGGCCTTCCCGGTCGAGCGCCTGCGCGCCCGGCTCGGCGAGGCGCAAATGAACTCTCGCTGACCGAGGAAGCACGATGAACCGCCGCTCGCTCCCAGCCCTTCTCCTCGCCCTCGCCCTGCTCGCGGCCGTCGCCACGCCCGCTGCCGTGGCATCGCCCGCGCCGGCCCCGGCCGCCGCCGCCACCATCCCAATCGACGAGGTCCACGTCGGCCAGAGGGGCTACGGCCTCTCGGTCTTCACCGGCGGCCAGGTGGAGCGCTTCGAGGTCGAGGTGCTGGGCGTGCTTCGCAACCTCACCCCGGACACCAGTTACATCCTGGCGCGGCTTACCGGCCACGGGCTGGAGAAGCACGGCGTCATCGCCGGCATGAGCGGCAGCCCGGTCTTCCTCGAGGGCCGCCTGGCCGGCGCGGTGGCCTTCGGTTGGCCTTTCTCGAACGACGCGGTGGGGGGCATCACTCCGATCGCCGACATGCGCCGGCTCAACAGCCTAGCGTCCCCCGGGGCGGCACCCGCAGCGAGCCCGCCCTTGCCGCCGGTGGCGCTCGCCGACCTGCTCGGCGCCAAGCTCCCCGCCGGATTGCTCGAGCGCGAGCTGGCGCGCCTACGGCCGCCGGTCGCCGCGGGCGGCGTGTCGAGCATCCAGTGGTCCGCCGCCGGTTTCGGCGAGCTGTCCCAGGGGCTCCTGCGGCAGGCGCTGGGGCCGGTCTTCTCGGCCGGCGCGGCGCCCGGCGGCACCGGTACGGCACTTCCCGGCGCCGCCCCCGCCACCCTTGCGCCCGGCTCCGCGGTCGGTGCCGTGCTGATCGACGGCGACCTCAAGTTCGCGGCCACCGGCACGGTCACCGACGTCGAGGGCGATCAGGTCATCGCGTTCGGTCACCCCCTCCTCGGCCTGGGCCCGATCTCGCTGCCGATGGCGAGCTCGGAGATCGTCACCGTCATCTCGAACCAGTACAGCTCGTTCAAGATCGCCAACCTTGGCGTGCCGATCGGCGCCTTCGAGCAGGACCGCTCCGCCGGCATTCAGGGCCGGCTCGGCGCCACCGCGCCGATGATCCCGCTGACCCTGCGCGTCGGCGGCGCCGAGAAGTCGCGCACCTTCCACATGCGCCTGGCGGAGGTGCCGCAGTTCACGCCGCTTCTCCTCGCCACCTCCGCGCTGGGCGGGCTCGAGGCGGCGACGTACATCGGCGGCGCCCACGGCCTCGATTTGACAGCCCGCTTCCGGCTCTCCGGTGGGCGCCAGCTCTCGCTGCGCCAGAGCTTCGCCGGCGACGGCGCGGCGCTGCAGAGCGCCACCTTCCTGCTGGCGGTCGCCGCCTACCTGCTGCAAAACCCGCTGGAGCGGGTGGCGGTGGAGGAGATCGAGGTGGACCTCGGGCAGCAGGACCAGCCGCGCTCGGCGCAGCTCGTCGGCGCCCACGCCGAGCGCACCGTGGTGCGGCCGGGCGAGCGCGTGGCGCTCAACGTCGACCTTGTTCCCTACCGCGGCGCCCCCTTCCGCCGCACCTTCCAGCTCGACCTGCCGCAGGACCTGCCGGCCGGCCGCTACTCCCTCCTGGTCGGCGACGGCACCAGCGTTGACGCCGCCCGCTTCGCCATCGAGCCGGTCGAGCCGGTGACCTTCGCCCAGGCGCTCGACCTCCTCGGCTCGCTCCACTCCCGCCGCGACATCGTCGCGCTCGGCGTCTTCAGCGGCCAGGGGCTGGCGATCGCCGGCGAGGTGCTGCCGCGCCTCCCGGCCTCGGTGCGCTCGCTCTGGGCCGGCACGCCCACCGGTGGCGCCGTGCCGCTCAAGCTCGCCGTCGCGCAGCAGCACCTGGAGCCCGTGGACCTGCCGGTCGAGGGGTTGGTGCGGGTGGACCTGGAGGTGCGCCGCGGCGAGCCGCAGGCCGCCGCCGAAGCGCAGCCGGACGCGGCGGGCGCCGTGGGCGAGGAGGCGGCGCCGGGCGATAAGCCGGCCGCCGCGCCGCCGCCGCCGGCCGGCAAGGCCGGTAAGGCGAAGCCGGGAGGGAAGGGACGATGAGGCGCGAGGCCCGTATCGCCGCCGTCCTCCTCGCCGCAGGCCTGGCCGCCGCACCGCTCGCGGCCAGCGAGGTGCGCGTCTTTCAGACCCAGACCCAGGCCGGCTTCCTCGCCGGCACGCTCGAAGGCCTCTCGGTCGATCCGCTGGGCCGACTCGAGCTGGCGCACCGCGCCGAGCGGCTGACCGCCCTCGGCGAGCCCTTCCTCCTCTCGGCGGCCCGCCACCCCGAAGGCTGGGTCGTCGGCACCGGCAATGCCGGCAAGGTCTTCCTGGTCGGTGGGAAGGGGGAGGTCCGCGAGCTCTTCGCCGCCGCCGAGCCCGAGGTCTTCGCCGTCTGGGCCGACCCCGACGGCACCGTCTTCGCCGGTACCTCGCCGGGCGGCAAGGTCTACCGCATCCCGGCCAAGCCGCAGGGCGCCAAGGGGGAGCTCTACTTCGCCAGCGGCGAGACCTACGTCTGGGCGCTCGCCCGCGCGACCGACGGCGCCCTCCTCGTCGCCACCGGCACCCAGGGGAAGCTCTTCCGCGTCACCGGGCCGGAAAAGAGCGAGCTCCTCCACGACAGCGACGACACCCACGTCCGCACCCTCGAGCCGCTGCCGGGCGGCGCGCTCCTTGCCGGCACGGCGGGGGAGGGGCTGGTGCTCCGCCTCGACGCGCCGAGCTCGCGGGCGGCGCAGGTGCGCACCCTCCACGACGCGACGCAGCCGGAGGTCGTGGCCCTGGCCGCCGCCCCGGACGGCACGATCTACGCCGCCCTCGTCGCCTCCGAGGCGAGCCTGGTCGATCCCTCGCGCACGGCGGCGGCGACGGCGCCGACCGAGGCGCCCGTCGCCGGCTCGCCCGAGGCCCAGAACCAGGCGGCGGTGATCGTCGCGGAAGGGGAGGCGGCCGCGGCCGCCCTCGGCATGCGCCGGCCCGACGACAAGGGGCCGCGCAGCGAGCTGGTGCGCATCTCGCCCGCCGGCCTGGTCGAGAGCGTCTGGGAGTTCCGCGACGAGACGGTCTACGACCTCTCCTGGCAGGCGGACCGCCTGTGGGTGGCGACCGGGCTCGAAGGCAAGCTCTTCAGCTTCGACGGCAGCCAAATGCTGCTCGAGAAAGACGTCGACGAGCGGCAGGTGGTGGCGCTGGCCGGCGGCGCGCCGGGCGACCCCGGACCGGCCTTCGCCACGACCAACGCCGCGGCCTTCTACCGCCTGACCGCCGTCACCGAGAAGACCGGCACCTATACCAGCGCCGCGCTCGACGCCGGCCAGATCGCCCGCTTCGGCAGCTTCCGCTGGCGCGGCGAGGCGCCGGCGGGGAGCGGCATCCGCTTCTCCTTCCGCAGCGGCGTCTCCTCCGAGCCCGACCGCACCTGGTCGGCGTGGAGCGAGGCGCGGGAGGGGAAGGAAGTGACGCTCGCCGGCGTGCCCGCGGGGCGCTACGTCCAGTGGCGGGCCGAGCTCCGCGCCGCCGAGAGCGCTTCACCCCGCCTCTACGGCGTCGAGCTCTCCTACCGCCAGGAGAACCTCAGCCCCAAGATCGACACGCTGAGCGCGCTCGATCCCGGGCAGATCCTCGTGCCCTCGAACTTCAACCCCTCGAACCAGGTCTTCGAGCCCGCGCACCCCAACCGCGAGGGGATCTTCACTACGCTGGAGCAGGCCGACCAGCTCGAGGACGGACGCCTCAAGCCGCTGTGGAAGAAGGGCTTCCGGTCGCTGCGCTGGCGCGCCGCCGACCCCAACGGCGACGAGCTGGTCTACGAGCTCAGCTTCCGCCCGGTGGACGCGAGCGGCGCGACGGGCGACGGCGGCTGGCTGCCGGTCGTGAAGGAGCTCGACGAGGACTGGTACAGCTTCGACTCCACGGTCCTGCCCGACGGCGTCTACCGTTTCCGGCTGGTCGCCTCCGACCGGCCGAGCAACGAGCCGGACGACGCGAAGACCGCCGAGCGGCTCTCGGAGCCGGTGGTCGTCGACCACACCGCGCCGCGGCTCGGCACGGTGACGCACGGCAGGAGCCTCCTGGTCGCCGTCGCCGACGAGCTGTCGCCTCTGCGCGAGGCGGTGTGGAGCGCCGACGCCGGCGAGTGGAAGCCGGCGGAGCCGGAGGACGGTCTCATCGACGGCCGCAGCGAGACGCTCCACCTCGACGTGCCGGCCGGCAGCCGCCTGGTCCTCCTCCGGGTGACCGACGCCGCGTACAATGTCGTGACCTTCGACCTCTCGCGCGAGGCACGATGAACCGGACCGTCGCGGTCTATCCGGGGTCGTTCGACCCCGTCCACAACGGACACCTCGACGTCATCGACCGCTGCCGCCCGCTCTTCGGCGAGGTGGTGGTGGCGGTGCTCGCCAACGAGGAGAAGCAGCCCTGCTTCTCGGTCGAGGAGCGGCTGGAGATGCTGCGCGAGCTCCTCGCCGACCGCCCCGGCTGCCGCGTCGAGAGCTTCTCCGGCCTGCTCGTCGACTTCATGGACCGGCTGGGCGCGCGCTGCGTGGTGCGCGGCCTGCGCGCCGTCTCCGACTTCGAGTACGAGTTCCAGATGGCGCTGATGAACCGGCGGCTCAACCCGCGGGTCGAGACCGTGTTCATGATGCCGCACGAGGACTACAGCTACCTCTCCAGCCGGCTGGTCAAGGAGGTCTTCCGCCTCGGCGGCGACCTGACCGGCCTGGTGCCGCAGCCGGTGCTCGAGCGGCTCGGCCGGCGCCTCGGCGCGGGCGCCGCCGCCCCCGCGCCGCGCCGCGCCGCCGAGCCCGCGCGTTGAGCTCGCCCCTCGACACCTTCCTCTTCCGCATGCCGAAGGTGGAGCTGCACGTCCACCTCGAAGGGTCGATGCGGCCGGCGACGCTGCTGGCGCTGGCGCGCCGGCACAACATCGAGCTGCCGGCGCGCGACGAAGCGGGCCTCCAGCGCTGGTTCCGCTTCCGCAGCTTCGAGCACTTCGTCGACGTCTACCTGACCTGCTCGCAGGCGCTCGTCGACGCCGAGGACTTCCGCCTCCTGACGCTCGACTTCATGGCCGAGATGGCGCGGCAGAACGTCCTCTACGCCGAGGCCCACTTCACGATCGGCACCCACCTGGCGAACGGCCGCGACGGCGAGGAGGTGCGCCAGGCGCTGGCCGAGGCGGTGGCGGAGGGGGAGCGGCAGCACTACGTGCGGCTGCGGCTGGTCACCGACATCGTCCGCAACGTGCCGCAGATGGCCGACCACACGCTGGAGTGGGCGCTGTCGGGGAAGGGCGACCTGGTCGCGGCGCTCGGGCTCTCGGGGTTCGAGGCCGTCTTCCCGAGCCACCCCTTTCGCGAGCACTTCGAGTACGCGGCGCGCCAGGGACTCCACCGCGTGGCGCACGCCGGCGAGCACGCCGGGCCGGGCTCGGTGCGGGCGGCGCTGGAGGTCTGCCAGGCCGAGCGCATCGGCCACGGCGTGCGCTCGGTCGAGGACCCGGAGCTGGTCGCCGAGCTGGCACGGCGCGCCGTGCCGCTGGAGATCTGCCCGAGCTCGAACGTGCGTCTCGGGGTGGTGCCGGACCTGCCGAGCCACCCCTTCGACCGGCTCTACCGCGGCGGCGTGCCGGTCACCGTCAACTCCGACGACCCGCCCTTCTTCGACACCACGCTGACCGACGAGTACCGCCACCTCCAGCAGGCCTTCGGCTACGGCGCGGCCGACCTCGCCGGCTTCTCGCTGACCGCGCTACGCCACTGCTTCCTGCCGGACGACGAGAAGGCCGCCCTCGAGGAAGAGTTCCTGCGCCAGTTCGACCGCCTGGGACGGAAGCTCCTGGGGGAGCCGGTGCTACCCGCCGCGGCGGCCGCCGCGGGCTAGGCGCTCGGCCGGCACCAGGGGCAGTCCGAGTCGGCCTGCACCTGGTCCGACGCGGAGTCGATCTCCGTGCCGCCGACCGTGCTCGACGGCGCCTCCTGGGCCGCCAGGATGCCGATGTCCTCGAACTTTGTCCGCAGCATCGCCCCTTGCTGCCCATCCCATACTTGGAGCGGCGTCGGCTCCACCGGCTGGCCGCTCTGGTCTTTACCCGGCGTGACGATCCATACGAAATAGCGATTGGTGAGCGCGAGCACCGCGCTCAGGTCGAGCGTCTTGCCCGCGGCCCCGGTGGCGACCGAGTTGGTGAGGCTCGAAAGGACTTCGATCTGTGTCGGCATGGCATCTCCTTATTAGGATTCTTTCCTGCAAAGAACAGTTACGAACGGCGAGCAAAAAAACCTCATTTCCGATAATACGCTCCAGCCTCGCCTGAACAAACTCCCGCACTCCAAGGAGGGCTCGGCATGATCCCGATCCTGGACCTCTGGTTGCCCATCGTGGTCGCCGCGGTGCTGGTCTTCGTGGTGAGCTCGATCCTGCACATGGCGCTCACTTACCACCGCCGCGACTACAAGCAGCTCCCCAACGAGGCCGAGACCCTGGAGGGGCTGCGGCGCGGCGGCATCCCGCCCGGCTTCTACTTCTTCCCCTACGCGGCAGGCCCCAAGGAGATGGGCACGCCCGAGATGCAGGAGAAGTACCGGCAGGGCCCGATCGGGATCCTGATCGCGCGCCCGGCCGGGGCGCCGACGATGGGCAAGCACCTGGCGCTCTGGTTCGGCTACTGCCTGCTGGTGGGGATCTTCGTCGCCTACCTCGCCGGCCGCACGCTCCCGGCGGGCCTCGAGTACCTGGAGGTCTTCCGCTTCGCCGGCACCGTCGCCTTCCTGGCCTACGGCCTCGGCAGCATCGTCAACTCGATCTGGATGGGGGTGCCGTGGGGCAACACCCTGCGGGCGCTCATCGACGGGCTGATCTACGCCCTCCTCACCGCGGGCGTCTTCGGCTGGCTCTGGCCGAATTGACGGCGGCCGGATGTACCGGGGCGTGTTTGCCCCGCCCCGGCCGCGCGTGAGAACCTAGCGGCCATGAGCACCGCGCTGAAGCTGCCGCTGAACTGGTACACCGAGCCGAAGGCCGATCCCGACGTCGACGAGACGGAGGAGTGGCTGGAGGCCCTGGAAGAGGTCATCGCCGTCGAGGGGCCCGAGCGCGGCGAGTTCCTGCTCAAGAAGCTCCTGGAAAAGGGCTACGAGAAGGGCGTCCACCTCCCCTGGACTGGCAACACCCCCTACATCAACACCATCCCGGTCGAGCGCCAGCCCGCCTACCCCGGCGAGCGCCAGATCGAGCGCCGTCTGAAGAGCATCATCCGCTACAACGCGATGGCGATGGTGGTGCGGGCGAACAAGAAGTACCCGGGGCTCGGCGGCCACATCTCGACCTTCGCCTCCTCGGCCACTCTCTACCAGGTCGGCTTCAACCACTTCTTCCGCGGCCGCGGCGAGGGGGGCTTCGCCGGCGATTTGGTCTACATCCAGGGGCACGGCTCGCCGGGGATCTACTCGCAGGCCTTCCTCGAAGGGCGCATCACGCTCGAGCAGATGGAGGCCTTCCGCCGCGAGCTCTCCGGCGCCGGCGGGCACGGGCTCGCCTCCTACCCGCACCCCTGGCTGATGCCCGACTTCTGGGAGCTCCCGACCGTCTCGATGGGGCTCGGGCCGATCAGCGCCATTTACCAGGCGCGCTACAACCGCTACCTCCAGGACCGCGGCCTCCTCGACACCGGCGACCGCCGCGTCTGGGCCTTCCTGGGCGACGGAGAGACCGACGAGCCGGAGAGCCTCGGCGCCATCACCCTCGCCGCCCGCGAGGGGCTCGACAACCTGGTCTTCGTCGTCAACTGCAACCTGCAGCGCCTGGACGGGCCGGTGCGCGGCAACGGCAAGATCATCCAGGAGCTCGAGACCGCCTTCCGCGGCGCCGGCTGGAACGTCATCAAGGTGATCTGGGGGACGGACTGGGACCCGCTGCTGGAGGCCGACAACACCGGCCTCCTCATCAAGCGGATGAACGAGACCGTGGACGGCGAGTTCCAGAAGTACACCGTCATGCCCGGCGACTACATCCGGCGCAACTTCTTCGGCAAGCACCCGGAGCTGCTCAAGCTCGTCGAGGGCTACACCGACGACCAGCTCCGCGTCCTCCGCCGCGGCGGCCACGACCCGGCCAAGGTCTACGCCGCGTTCAAGGCGGCGGTCGAGCACCGCGGCGGGCCCACCGTCATCCTCGCCAAGACGATCAAGGGCTACGGCCTCGGCGAGGCGGGGGAGGGGAAGAACGTCACCCACCAGCAGAAGAAGCTCTCGGACGAGGAGCTGCGCATCTTCCGCGACCGCTTCGAGCTGCCGCTGACCGACAAGCAGCTCGCCGAGGGCGCCTTCTACCACCCCGGCGAGACGAGCGAAGAGGTGCAGTACCTGCGCGAGCGGCGGCGCGCCCTCGGCGGCCCGCTGCCCAGCCGCAAGACGCGTCAGGAGGCGCTGCCGCTGCCCGACGCCGGCTTCTGGAAGGAGTTCGACACCGGCTCCGACCGCGAGGTCTCGACGACGATGGTCTTCGTCCGCGTCCTGGCCAAGCTGCTCAAAGACAAGGCGGTGGGCAAGCAGGTCGTGCCCATCGTGCCGGACGAGGCGCGCACCTTCGGCATGGAGTCGCTCTTCCGCCAGGTCGGGATCTACTCCCACGTCGGGCAGCTCTACGAGCCGGTGGACAAGGAGATGCTCCTCTACTACCGCGAGGCGCGAGACGGCCAGATCCTGGAGGAGGGGATCACCGAGGCCGGATCGATGGCGTCGTTCATCGCCGCCGGCACCGCCTACGCCACCCACGGCCTCGACACCATCCCGTTCTTCATCTTCTACTCGATGTTCGGCTTCCAGCGCATCGGCGACCTCATCTGGGCGGCCGCCGACCAGCGGGTGCGGGGGTTCCTGCTGGGCGCGACCTCGGGGCGCACGACGCTCAACGGCGAGGGGCTCCAGCACGAGGACGGGCACAGCCACGTGCTGGCGAGCACGGTGCCCAACCTCCTCGCCTACGACCCGGCCTACGCCTTCGAGGTGGCGGCCATCGTGCGCGCCGGGCTCGAGCGGATGTACGGCCGGCGGGAGGACGTCTTCTACTACGTCACCCTGACCAACGAGAACTACGCCATGCCGGCGAAGCCGGAAGGCGCCGACGAGGGGATCCTGAAGGGCCTGTACCGCTTCCGCGCGGCCGAACAGACCGACGGCCGCCCGCGCGTCCAGCTCTTCGGCAGCGGCTCGCTGCTCAACGAGGCGCTGCGCGCCCAGGCGCTCCTCGCCGAGCGCTACGGCGTCGCGGCCGACGTCTGGAGCGCCACGAGCTACAAGGAGCTGCGCCGCGAGGCGCTGGAGGCCGAGCGCTGGAACCTGCTCCACCCCGAGGCGCCGCCGCGCCGTTCCTACCTCGAGACGGTGCTCGACGGCGCCGAAGGGCCGATCGTCGCGGTCTCCGACTACATGCGCGCCGTGCCCGACCAGATCGCCCGCTGGCTGCCGGGGCGCTTCTTCCCCCTGGGCACCGACGGCTTCGGCCGCAGCGACACGCGCGAGGCCCTGCGCCGCTTCTTCGAGGTGGACGCCGAGTCGATCGCCCTGGCCGTGCTCCACCGCCTGGCGCTCGCCGGCCGGATCGACCCCGCCGTCGCCGCACGCGCCGTCGGCGAGCTGGGGATCGACCCGGAGAAGCCGTTCGCGCTCAACGTCTGATCGCTCTCAACTCCCGCTCAAGTCCCGCCGGGGCGCCGGCACGACGCTGGCTAGTGTTTTTTTCGCCTGTAGCGCCGCGACCAGCCTCGCCGGCATGCTCAACTTCCTCCGCCGTATCCCACTCTTCCGCGACCTCGAGGAGGTGGATCTCGCGCGGGTCCTCGCGGTCGCCCGCCTCGAGCGCTACGCCGCCGGCGAGCTGCTCTTCCGCGAAGGGGAGCCGGTGGACGCCCTCTACCTGGTGCGCGACGGGGCGGTGACCGTCTTCCGCGACGCCGCCGGCAAGCCGCAGCAGGTGCTGGCGCGCCTGCGCGAGGGTGGCTTCTTCGGCGAGATGGGACTGCTCGAGCGGGTGCGCCGCATCGCCTCCGCCCGCGCCTCCTCCCCGACCACGGTCCTGCGCATCGACAAGGACGACCTCCTCTGCCTGCTGGCCGACCACCCGCCGCTCGAGTTGCGGCTGCGCAACGAGGTGATCCGCGCCCTCGGCCATGGCGTCTCGGCGCTGATGGGGCTGACGCGTAAGGAGGACGTGCGCATCCGGCTGGGCATCGAGATCGAGGCCGTCCTGCCGGACGGCGCGCGCCTGCCGCTCCGGCTCGAGAACCTCTCGGCTCGGGGCCTCGGCGTCACCGGCGCGCCGGAGGCCTGGCGGCCGGAGACGCCGGTGCGCTTCGGCCTGGCGCCGCCGGGAGAGCCGCCGATCCTCGCCGTCGAAGGAACCGTCTCCTGGCGCGAGGGCGAGCAGGCCGGCATCGCCTTCGCCGCCCCGTCGTCCGAGCTCGCCGACACGGTCCACCGCGCCCTCCGACGCCTGCTGGCAACGCAGGGCTGAGGGGACTGTCTAGGCGACGCCAAGGATCCAGCCTTCGAGCAGCGCGCGCTCACGCTCCTCGGGGGAGAGCGCCGGCGTGAAGTAGGGGCGGAGGAGGTCGAGCCGGTCGCGCTCCTGGAGCCAGGCGCAGATGGCGTAGGCGTCGTGCGCCTCCCGCTTGAGGCCTTCCTTGGGGTAGCGATGGCGCAGGCGCGCCGGGCGCACCTCGGCGACGAGCGAGCGCCCCTCCGGCACCTCCCAGCCATCGAAGGGCCAGAAGTGGACGCGGTCGCCGGCGCGGCGCAGGTAGTCGAGCCAGGGCAGCCCGGCGTGCGTCGCCTTGGCGCGGCTGTCGAGCGTGTCGAAGCGGAAGACGCCGGTGGGGAAGGCGCTCCAGCGGCCGGTCAGGCGGTGCTCGTCGGGGTCGCCGGAGCGCGGGTTGCCGGGGAGGAGCTCCCGCACCGTCGACTCGTGGGTCGGCCAGTGCCCCTCGAAGTCGGCCAGGAACTCCTCCCAGCTCTTGAGGTTGTGCCGGTCCATGTAGCTCTGCGGGAAGGAGAAGGCGTGGTCGAGCCCGACCGCCACCGGCCCCTCCTCCCGGATCTTCCAGAGCAGCCACTCCGCCAGCTCGCGGCGGCTCCAGCGGCCGCCCGCGTCGTCGTGGTTGAGCTCGTGGTACGGCTCGTGGTCCTCGCGGGCGGCGAAGACCTGGATCTCGCGCAGGCGGTCGCCCGGGTCCTTGCGCCCCGAGTAGCGGATGCCGATGTACTGCCCGAAGCCGGCCATGGGTGCGGCGATGCTATCAGCGGGCACCGCGCCGCCCGGCGCGCGTAGAATCCGCGGGCACCTTCCCGAGGAGCCCGCATGCGCCGATCGCTGCACCTGCTGCCGCTCGCCCTGCTGCTCGCCGCCGCGCCGCACCGCGCCGCCGCCAACGGCCCCGCCGCCGCGCCGCAGTACGACCTCGTCGTCCGCGGCGGCACGATCTACAACGGCCTCGGCGGCGAGCCCTACACCGGCGACGTCGCCGTGCAAGGCGACCGCATCGCGGCGCTCGGGCCGCTGCCGGCCGGCACCAAGGGAAAGGTCGAGGTGGACGCGCGCGGCCTCGCCGTCGCCCCCGGCTTCATCAACATGCTCTCCTGGGCGACCGAGTCGCTGCTGGTCGACGGCCGCGGCCAGAGCGACATCCGCCAGGGGGTGACGCTGGAGGTCATGGGCGAAGGCGGCTCGATGGGGCCGCTCAACACGGCGATGAAGAAGGAGGGGCTCGAGCAGATGGGCGACCTCAAGTACGAGATCGCCTGGACGACCCTCGGCGAGTACCTGGAGCACCTCGAGCGCCGCGGCGTCTCGCCGAACGTCGCCTCCTTCGTCGGCGCCACGACCGTGCGCGTCCACGAGCTGGCCTACGAGGACCGCCCGCCGACGGCCGAGGAGCTGAAGCGCATGCAGGAGCTAGTGCGCCGGGCGATGGAGGAGGGGGCGCTGGGGGTCGGCAGCTCGCTCATCTACGCCCCCGCCTTCTACGCCTCGACCGACGAGCTGGTGGCGCTCGCCGAGGTCGCCGGCCGCCACGGCGGCATGTACATCTCGCACATGCGGAGCGAGGCCAACCGCCTGCTCGAAGCGCTCGACGAGCTGATCGCGATCGCCCGCCGGGCGCAGGTCCCGGCCGAGATCTACCACTTGAAGGCCGCGGGCAAGCCCAATTGGGGGAAGCTCGACGCGGTGGTGAAGAAGGTCGAGGAAGCGCGCGCCGAGGGCCTCGCCATCACCGCCGACATGTACACCTACACCGCCGGCGCCACCGGCCTCGACGCGGCGATGCCGCCGTGGGTGCAGGAGGGGGGGCTGCAGGCCTGGATCGGCCGCCTCAAGGACCCGGCGACGCGCGAGCGGGTGGCGCGCGAGATGGCGGCGCCGACCGATGAGTGGGAGAACTTCTACGTCGCCGCGGGGCCGGAGCAGATGCTCCTCGTCTCCTTCCGCAACGAGGCGCTCAAGCCGCTGACCGGCAAGACCCTCGCCGAGGTGGCGAAGCTGCGCGGCAAGTCGCCGCAGGAGACGGCGATGGACCTCGTCATCGAGGACGACAGCCGGGTCGGCACGGTCTACTTCCTGATGTCGGAGGAGAACGTGCGGCGGCAGATCCGCGAGCTTCCCTGGCTGAGCTTCGGCTCGGACGAGGCGGCGCCGGCCAACGAAGGCGTGTTCCTCAAGTCCCGCAACCACCCGCGCGCCTACGGCAACTTCGCGCGCCTCCTCGGCCGCTACGTGCGCGACGAGAAGCTCCTGCCGCTCCAGGAGGCGATCCGCCGGCTGACCTCGCTGCCGGCCACGAACCTGAAGCTCCGCGACCGCGGCATGCTGGCGCCGGGCTTTTACGCCGACCTCGTCGTCTTCGATCCGGCGAAGATCCAGGACCACGCCACCTTCGAGGACCCCCACCGCTACGCGACCGGCGTGCGCGACGTCTGGGTCAACGGCGTCGCCGTGCTGCGCGGCGGCGAGCACACGGGCGCGACACCCGGGCGGGTGGTGCGCGGGCCGGGGTGGACGGGGTGGAAGGCGGTGGAGGAGGGCCTCCTCGCCGACCCCGATGCCCTCATCGGCCACGCGCGGCGCGCCGCCTACATGGGGCGCTACGAGCAGGCGATCGACCTCTACGGCCGCGGCGCCGAGCGCCACCCCCGCGACCCGCGCTTCCTCCGCCACCGCGGCCACCGCTACATCACGCTGCGCCGCTTCGCCGACGCCGAGGCCGACCTGGCGCGCGCCGCGCAGCTCGCCGAGACCCGCCCGATCGAGGTCGAGCCGGACGGGCTGCCCAACCCGCGCAACGTGCCGACCAGCACGCTGCAGGACAACATCTGGTACCACCTGGGCCTCGCGCGCTATCTGCAAGGGGACTTCGCGGGGGCGCAGTCGGCCTTCCGCACCGGGCTCGGGGTGGCGACGAACGACGACATGCGGGTGGCGACCACCTACTGGCTCTGGAACACCTCGCGGCGGTTGGGTCTCGAGGACGACGCCCGCGCGCTGCTCGACCCCATTCGCGCCGACCTGCCGGTCATCGAGAACCACGCCTACCACCGCCTCCTGCTGCTGTTCAAAGGGGACGCGGCGGCCGACGCGCTCCTCGCCGAGGCGCGGCAGGGGGGCGAGCTGGACGGGGCGACGGTCGGCTACGGAGTCGGCAACTGGCACTTCGTCCAGGGCCGGCGCGAGGAGGCGGCGCGCGTCTGGCGCGAGGTCGTGGCCGGCGGCCCGCGGGCGGCCTTCGGGTTCATCGCCGCCGAGGCCGAGCTGGCGCGGCTCGCGGAGGAGAAGGCCCGATAGCGGCACCGGCGCTGGGCCTCTATCCGCGCCTGCTCGGCCCGGCGTGGGAGACGCTGGATCCCGCGGTGCGACGGGCGCACACGTCGAGCTCGGCACGGGGGAGTTTCCGGGTGTGGTGCGCCCCGGGCCTGGCGGCGCGCGCTCTCTGCCGGCTGGTGCGGCTGCCGCCGGCGGGCGAGGCGGTCGACACGCGTCTCTCGGTGACGACGGAGGGCGAGGGGGAGCGCTGGGTGCGGAGCTTCGGGGAGCGGCTGCTGACGAGCGACGGGACCGCGGGGCGCGACGGGCTCCTCGTCGAGAGAGTGCCGCCGGTCGAGCTGCGCTTCCGCCTCGAGCCCGAGGCGGGCGCCCTCCGCTTCCGGCAGGTGGGGGCGGCGCTGCGCCTCGGCCGCCTCCGTCTTCCCCTACCTGGTTTTCTCGTGCCGCGGGTGAGCGCGCGCGAGGCGCCCGCGGGGGACGGCGCCGTGCGCGTCGAAGTGACCGTCCGCGCCCCGCTGCTGGGTCCGATCTTCGGCTACGAGGGGACGGTGGTGTTCGCCGGGGGTACCCCATGAAGACCGCGCTCTGGATGCTGGCGCTGCAAGGCGTGATCGGTGCCTTCGACACCCTCTACTACCACGAGTGGCGAGCGCGGCTGCCGGCGCGCGGGCGGGCGATGGCCGCCGAGCTGCGCCTCCACGCGGCGCGCGACGTCTTCTACGCCGTGCTCTTCGGGACGCTGCCGTGGCTCGCCTGGCAGGGGCGGTGGGTCGTGGCGCTCGTCGGCGTGCTGGTCGCCGAGATCGCGCTCACCCTCTGGGACTTCGTCGTCGAGTCGTTCGTGCGCAAGCCGCTCGGCGACGTCTACCCGGGCGAGCGCGTCACCCACGCCGTCATGGGCATCCTCTACGGCGGCATGCTCGCCTACCTGCTGCCGACGCTCCGCGCCTGGTGGCGGCTCCCCACGGCGCTCGTCTTCGCGCCGGCGGACGTCCCGGCGCTCCTGCGCTGGGCGCTCACCGCCATGGCCGCCGGCGTCTTCCTCTCCGGGATGCGCGACCTCTATGCCGCCTCCGGCGCGCCGCGCGGCGGCTGGCCCTGGCCGGCCGTCGCCGTCAATCCTCCGCCGCCAGCCGCGCCAGCGGCTCGCCGGTGAGGCGGAAGACGATCCACTCGTCCATCGGCCGCGCCTCCAGGCCCTCGTAGAAGCGGATCGCGGTCTCGTTCCAGTCGAGGACCGCCCACTCCAGCCGGCCGCAGCCGCGTTCCACCGCCAGGCGGGCGAGGTGGACGAGGAGGGCCCGGCCGACGCCCTTGCCCCGCGCCTCGGGACGGACGTAGAGGTCCTCGAGGTAGATCCCCGGCTGCGCCAGGAAGGTGGAGTAGTTGGGGAAGAAGAGCGCGAAGCCGAGCGGCTCGTCGCCCTCGTAGGCGAGCACCGCCTCCGCGCAGGGCCGCGGGCCGAAGAGCGTGCGGCGGAGCTTCTCCTCGGTCGCCGTCACCGCGTCGAGGAGGCGCTCGTACTCGGCCAGCTCGAGGATGAAGCGGTGGACGAGCGGCAGGTCCGCCTCGACGGCGGGGACGATGCGGAGGTCGGGCATCAGGCGACGATGCGACGATATCGCGCCTCGATGAAGGAGTAGACGCCGAAGGCGATGAGCCCGAGCGCCACGACGCCGAGGAGCGGCGGGACGTAGGGCTGCCCTTCCAGCGCCTTCAGCGCGCCGCCGAAGCCGCGCGCTCGCGAGGGGTCGTAGCGCAGTGCCGCCTGCACCAGGAAGAGGCCGACGAGGCAGAAGACGAAGCCGCGCGCGGCGATGCCGAAGCGCCCGATGCGCACGGCCCAGCGCTGCTCGGCCGGGCTCATCTCGGCGAGGCGGAGGTAGTGCTTGAAGGTCTGCGCGACGGCGCGGTAGAGCTGGACGACGCCGGAGATCAGGACCCCGATCCCCACCGCCACCAGGAGCCAGCGCCCGAACGGCCAGTCGAGGAGCGTCTCCGACCAGCTCCGCGCCTGCTGGTTCTCGGCGGACTGCGCGGCGGCCTCGTCGATACGCCCCTGCATGGCCGCCCACGCCCCGGCGCAGGCGAGCGCCGCGTGGGCGAGGCCGCTGCCGAAGCGCGCCGTGCGCTTGCGCAGGCCGACGAGGTCCCGCCCCAGGTGCGCGGGGTCGAAGATCGCCTCGACGAAGCGCCAGGTGGCGTAGCCGGCGATGCCGAGCACGATCAACCAGAGGAGCGGCCGGCTGAACTGGCCGGCCTCGGCGACCGCCCCCGCGGGGCCGGTCGTCTCGCCGCCTGCCCCCAGCGCCTCCTGCAGAGCCAGGACGCCGATCAGGACGTAGACCACGCCGCGCGCGACGTGTCCGAAGCGCGCCCAGCGCTCGATCCAGGCGCGGACCTCCTTGGTTTCGATGTCCATGTCCGCCGGCCTGAGCACATTGCGTGCCCGCGGCGGTGGACGGTACACCGCCGCTGGTGTACCTTCCTCGGACTTCGCCGTATGCCCGCCTCGCCGACAAGTCCCCGTTGGGTCGTCCTCAAGCTCGGCGCCGCCGCCCTCTCGACGCCCGAGCGCCGGCGCGCGGCGGCGGCGGTCGCGCGCGAGCGGCGCGCCGAAGGCCTGCGCCCCGTCGTCGTGCTGCCCGAGGGAACGCGCGCGGACGACGCCGCGGAGGTCGCCCCCGAAGCGCTCTCGACCGAAGGGTCGGACCTTCTCGCCGCCCGCCTCGCCACCGCGCTCGGCGCCGTCCGCTGCGAGGTCTGGGGCGAGGCGCCCGGCTTCTTCACCGCCGACCCCGCGCTCCTCCCCTCGGCGCGCCTGCTGCGGGCCCTCGACTACGAGGAGGCGCAGGAGCTGGCGGCGGCCTCGGCGGCGCCGCTCGTCCATCCCGGCGCGCTGCCGGTCCTCGCCCGCGCCGGCGTGCCGCTCCACGCGCGGTCGATCGACCAGCCGGCGCTGCCGGGGACGGTCGTCTCGGCCGCCTCGCCCGTCGCGGACCGCCAGGTCAAGGCGATCGCCGTCCGGCGCGGCATCACGCTGGTGTCGATGGAGACCGCCGGCATGTGGCGCGAGGTCGGCTTCCTCGCCGACGTCTTCGCTCGCTTCGCCCGCCACGGCGTCTCGGTGGACGCCGTCTCCTCCTCGGAGACCAACGTCACTGTCTCGCTCGATTCCACCGCCGGCGCCCTCGACGCCGCCGCGCTCGATGCCCTCCTCGACGACCTGCGCCGCCGCTGCGAGGCGCGGGCGATCGGCCCCGCCGCGGCGCTCTCGCTCGTCGGCCGCGGCATCCGCGCCATCCTCCACGAGCTGGCGCCGGTGCTGGAGCTGTTCGCCGAGCTGAAGGTCCATCTCCTCAGCCAGTCGGCCAGCGACCTCAACCTCACCGTCGTCGTGGACGAAGAGGAGGCCGAGCGGCTGGCCCGCGACCTCCACGGCCTCCTCTTCCAGCACACCGTCGAGGGGGCGCTCTTCGGCCCCACCTGGGAGGAGCTGCACACCCGGCGTCGCGGGCGCGGTGCACGCGCCGCGACCGGCCGCGAGATCGCCGGCGACGCCGTTCCCTGGTGGGCCGCGCGCCGCGAGGAGCTGCTTACTCTCGCCGCCGAGCGCGGGCCGCTCTACGTCTACGACGCGGCGGGGCTGGAGGCGGCGGCGCGCTCGCTCCTCGCGCTTCGCGCCGTCGATCGCGTCTTCTACGCCGTCAAGGCCAACTGCCACGCCGGCGTCCTCGCCCTCTTCGCGCGGCTGGGGCTGGGCTTCGAGTGCGTCTCGGCGGCCGAGCTGGAGCACGTCCGCGCCGTCGTGCCCGGGCTCGACCCCGGGCGTCTCCTCTTCACCCCCAACTTCGCGCGCCGCGAGGAGTACGAGCAGGCGCTCGGAGCGGGCGTGCGGGTGACGGTCGACAACCTCCACCCGCTGGCCGCCTGGCCCGAGCTCTTCGCCGGGCGCGAGCTCCTCCTGCGCCTCGACCCCGGGCGCGGCCGCGGCCACCACGCCCACGTCCGTACCGCCGGCGCGCAGTCGAAGTTCGGGCTCTCGCAAGGCGAGCTGGACCGCGTGGCGCCGCTCCTGGCGTGCACCGGCGCCCGCGTCGTCGGTCTTCACGCCCACGCCGGCAGCGGCATCCGCGCCGCCGAGGCCTGGGAGGAGACCGCCGCCTTCCTCGCCGCGGCGGCGGCGCGCTTCCCGGAGCTGCGCGCGCTCGACGTCGGCGGCGGCCTCGGCGTGCCGGAGAGGCCCGGACAGCGGCCGCTCGACCTCGCGGCGTTCGACGCGGGCCTCGGGCGCGTCAAGGCGGCGAATCCGAACCTGGAGCTGTGGATCGAGCCGGGCCGCTACCTCGTGGCCGGTGCCGGCGTCCTCTTGGCGCGCGTGGCGCAGGTCAAGGAGAAAGGCGGCGTCGTCTGGGTCGGCCTCGAGACCGGCATGAACTCGCTCATCCGGCCGGCGCTCTACGGCGCCTACCACCCGATCGTCAACCTCTCGCGGCTCGACGAGCCGGCGACCCTGACCGCCCACGTCGTCGGGCCGATCTGCGAGACCGGCGACGTCCTCGGCCGCGCCCGCCGCCTGGCGCCGGCGGCCGAAGGCGACGTCTTCCTCATTGCCAACGCCGGCGCCTACGGCCGGGTGATGTCCTCGCGCTACAACCTCAGGGAGCCGGCGGGGGAGTGGCTGCTGGAGTGAGCCAGGGCGTCTCGGCGATCTTCTCGCACGCGAAGCGGTAGCCGAACTCGACGATGTCCTCCAGCCGCTCCATGTCGAACATGTCGAAGGGGTCCATCGGCAGGTCGAGGTAGAGGTCCACCTCGCGCTTCGCCTGCTTGGCGTAGACGTCGCTGGCCAGGAGAGCGGCGCGCATGATGAGGTTGAGGATGTTGGGGAAGGGGCGGGGCTTGCCGGCGCGGCGCATGCGGTTGCTCAGGTACTGCCAGGGGGTCGGCGGGTCCTCCCAGCTCGGGTCGGCGCGCAGGTCGACGGCGGCCGAGACGTCGGAGGCGATGATCCGCCCCGGCGCGGAGCGGCGCATGACGTCGGTCGGCAGGTTGTTGAGCACGCCGCCGTCGACCAGGAGGTCGCCGTCCCGGTCCACCACGGGCGGCGTGATCCCGGGGATCGTGATGCTCGCCGACAGCGCCCGGCGGATCGGCCCGTCGCGGTGGACCTTCACCTCGGTGCGGGTGATGTTGGTCGAGACGCAGAAGAAGGGGAGCCAGAGGTCCTCGATCCGGCCGCCCGCGAACATCATGTCAAGCATCACCTCGGCCTTCGCCTTCGACAGCAGCGAGACGACCGGCAAGGTGTAGACCTTGTGCGGCGCCATCTCCACCCAGCCGCGGCGGTTCAGGTCCACCATCTCCTGCCAGCCGCAACCGCGGGCGTACTGCGCCGCGACGATCGCCCCCATGCTGGCGCCGCCGATGCGGTCGATCGGCACGACGGCCTCCTCCAGCGCGCGCAGGACGCCGATGTGCGCGAAGCCGCGCGCGCCGCCGCCGCCCAGGACGACGCCGATCGACTGGCCGCTGGCCAGGCGCGCCAGGCGCTCCAAGTCGGCGGCGCGGCCACGGCGGAGGTGGTGGTGCGCGTCGAAGGGGTAGAGCGCCAGCCAGCCGGCCGTGGCGCGCGGCCGGTCCGCCGACTCGGGGTGGAGGAGGACCAGCTCCTCCCGGCTCTTGCCGAGGGCGGCGGGCACGAGGACGCCGGCGAGCGCGCCGAGCCCCGGCTCGGCGGCGGCGTCGGCGACGACCAGCACCCGGTCGGCCTGGCGCAGGCAGCGGCGGGTCCAGGGGGTGGCGGCGGCGTCGCCCAGGTAGACGACGTAGCGGTGCGTGGCCTCCTGCTCGGCGAGCCAGGCGGTGACCCGGCCGTGGAGCGGGCTGCCGTCGGGGCTGTCGGCGGCACCGGCGCCGAAGCGGTCGTCGATGGCGGCGGCGCTGGCGACCAGCGCCGAGCTGGTGCGGGCGAGCGCGGCGTGGAGCCCCGCCGCCAGGTCGGCCATCGGCAGACCCGGAGTGATCGCGACGAGTGTCAAGGAGAGCGGCGCCGCCGGCAGCTCGCCGGCGGCCGGTGCCGGGTCCAGCCACTCGGCGAGGAGCCCGGCCAGCGAGCGCAGCACCGCCGCGTGCCGCTGCAGGATCCCCTCGAAGCGGTCGCGCGAGAGGCGCATCAGGACGGTGTCGCGGAGCGTGCGGACAGTGGCGGTGCGCGGCCGGTCGGTCAGGACGGCGAGCTCGCCGACCGTCTCCCCCCGCCCCGCCTCGCGCAGCACGACCTCTTCGCCACTCGGCAGCGTGCGCACGACGGCCAACCGCCCGCTCGCCACGAGGTATAGGTAGTCGCCGACGTCCCCCTGCGCGCACACCGTCTCGCCGCCGCCGACGACCCACCATTCGAGCTCCGCCCCGATCTCGTCGAGCACCGCGTCCGGCAGCCCCTTGAAGAGGCGCGCCGCGCCGAGCAGCGCCCGGACCTCCGGCGCGGACGGGGGAGGGATGGCGGCCATAGAGCCATGGAGTCTAGCAGCGGACGGAGACGTGTGGGTACAATGTGCTTCCAGGAGGCGCCATGAAAACGCGACTGATCAGCATCGGCAACTCGCGGGGGGTCCGGCTGCCCAAACCACTCATCGAGGAAGCTGGTCTTTCCGATGAGGTCGAGATCCGGGTCCGCGCCGGGGCGATCGTGATCGCCGCGGCGACGCAGCCGCGTGCCGGGTGGGCCGAGGCGGCGCAACGGCTGAGCACCCGAGGTGAGGAGGAGGTTCTCGAAGCGCCGACCCGCTTCGACGAGGAGGAGTGGGAGTGGTAAGCGCAGGTCCCCGCCGCGGCGAGGTCTATCTCATTGATCTGAACCCAACGCGCGGCGGTGAGATCCGGAAAGTGCGCCCGTGCCTGGTCGTCTCGCCCGAGGAGCTCAATGCCCACCTCCGCACGGTGATCGTCGCGCCGCTGACGACCGGCAGTCACGCCTACCCGTTCCGTGTGCCGTGTCGCTTTGCCGGCAAGGTCGGGCACGTCGTGCTGGATCAGGTGCGGGCGGTCGATCGGGACCGGCTGTTGCGCCGCCTCGGACGCCTCGCGCCCACGACCGCGCGGCGCGTGCTCGCCGTCCTCCAACAGATGTTTGCGCCGTAGGCCGCTCCGTCAAGCCTCCCGCAGCCCGCGGAACGCCTCGGGCACCAGCTCGAGGTCGCTCGCTTCCTGGACGGCGAGGGCGATCTGGAACTCCAGGGTCTCGCGCGGCACCGGGTTGCGCCAAGCAGCGAGCTGGCGCTCGAGGGTCTCGAGGGGACCGGTCCCCTCGGTCTTGCACGCGCGGTAGGTCTTGAAGGCCAGGGTCTCGGCCGCCGCCGGCGTCAGCAGCTCGGGGATCTTGGCCTCCAGGCGCGCGAAGGCGTCCTTCTCGATCGCCACGCCGTAGCGCTTGCAGAGGGCGCGGATCAGGTGGAAGCCCTCCTCGGCGCTGGTGGTCGGGAAGAGCGGGATCTTCAAGTCGATGCGGCCCGGGCGCTTGAGGTCGATCTCGATCAGGTCCGGCCGGCTGGAAGCGAGGATCCAGATCACCCGCCCGCGGCTCTCGGAGTTGCTCATCTCCTGGGCGATCATCGAGTAGACGCGGCCCGAGAGACCGGAGTCGCCGGTGCCCGACTCGCGCTTGCCGAGCGTCTGGTCGGCCTCGTCGATGAAGACGAAGCAGCGGCCGAGCGCGCGCAGCAGGCGGAAGATCTTCTCCAGGTTCCCCTCCGTCGTCCCCACCCACTTGTCGCGGAAGTTCTTGATCTTGACCACCGGCACCCCGGCCTCGCCGGCCAGGCACTCGGCGAGGTAGGTCTTGCCGGTCCCCACCGGCCCGCAGAGCAGGTACCCCCGCGGCAGCGCCTTGAGCTCGTTGCGCCGCCAGAGCGCCAAGTCCTGCCGCAGCCAGGCCTTGAGCTTCTCCTGGCCGTAGAGGTCGTCGAAGGTGAGGCGCGAGGAGACGAACTCGATCAGCCCGGCCAGCTCGGTCTCGACCATCTGCTTCTTGAGCTCGACGAGATCCGGCGGCCGCAGCGGCTCGCGCCGGTACTCCTTGACCTTGAGCAGGCTCTCGATGGCGGCCAGCGACGCCCCGGCCAGCTCGCGCGCCACGTTCGGCAGGTCGCCGCGCAGCTCGGCGAGCGCCGTGGGGCACGAGGGCGCGATCAGCTCGAGCGCCGCCTCGATCTCCGCCGGCTCGGGCAACGGCACCTTGACCGCCGGCGCCCGCGGGTTGGTGGCCAGCAGCGGGTGGAGGTCGTTGAAGCTCTCGGTGACGAGGAAGGACACCAGCGGGTGGCGGGTCAGCAGCTCCTCGCTCGACCAGTCGCGCACTAGGAGCGCCAGGGCGTGCACCTCCTGGCCGGCGCCCTCGGCCGGCACCACCAGGTGCGCCGCCTTGACCACCACCGCCACGTGCTGCGCCGGCTGGCCGATGCGGGCGAGGTTGGCGCAGTAGCGGAAGTAGCGGCCGACCGTCTCGAGCGCCGGCCGCGGCGCGCGCGGGAACTCCTGCCCCTCCTGGAAGCCCGGCCAGCGGGTGTAGAGCTCGCCGCCCTTCTCGACCCGCAGGCCGCTGCCGAGGTCGTAGGAGAAGACGACGTCGAAGCGCGGCACCAGGCGGCGGAGGAAGAAGTCGATGAGGCCGCCGAGGCGGACGGGCGGGGGAGGGGTGGGCGAGGCCGCCTCCGCGGCCTCGGCGCCGGCGCCGCCGGCGACTGACGGCGGCGGGCCGGCCGGCAGCAGCAGCCGGTCGGTGACGTTGCCGTGGACGATGAACTGGCTCGCGGCGTTCGACTCGTAGAGCTCGACGAGCTGCGCCGCCCAGGCGGGACCGCCCCTCGCCGTGCGCGGAGGCGGGGCTGCCGTCGTGCTCACGCCTGCTGCGCTTCCGGTCCCATGGTCTTGGCCGGGGCCTCGGTGGCGGCCGGCTCGGCCTCGCCGGGGAGGGGCTCGAGCGCGATCCCCTCGCGCGCCGCGAACTCGGCCAGCGCCTGCTCGGCGAGCGCGTTCTGCTCGGCGCCCTTCAAGTCGACCTGCGAGGTGTCCATCGAGTCCTTCGCCACCCGCGCCCGCCCGGCCGCCTTCTCCCGCTCCTCCTCGACCATCGTGTGCAGCCGGTCGAGCGTGTCGCCCGAGCCGCCGATCGTCGAGATCATGCCGGTCGCCATCTCGGTCAGCTCGGCCATCGCGCGCTTGACCTTCAGGTCGTCGAGGCTGTGCTTGAGCATCTCGATCTTGGTGCGCGCGGCGTTGACCGCCACGTCGCGGGCCTTGAGCAGGCTCTTGTAGGTCTCCTCGGCGGCGGCGAGCTGGGTGCGGTTCTCCTGGAGCTGGCGCTCGATCGTCTGCAGGCGGAGCGCGTACTGGCCGGCGACCTCGCGGTTGCCGGCCTTGAGGTTGGCGCTCGCCTTGGCGCGCAGGTCGCGCTGCTCGATCTCCAGGCGCTTGACCTGGGTCATCAGCCGCTCGCAGAGGCCGGCGTGGGCGGCGAGCCCCTGGTTGTACTGGGCGATCTGCTTCCGCAGGTTCTCCTTCTCCGCCTCGAGCAGCGCCTCGGGGTTGCGCTTCTCGATCCCGCTCACGAAGAGCGACAGGAACCCGCGGATCAGGTTGGCGATGCGTTGGAACATGGCGACCTCCCGGATGAGCGCGGGGATCTTACCGTAGCGGCCGGCGGCGCGCGGCTAGGAAGCCTTGGAGCCGAGCCGCCCGGGCGGCGCGTCGTCCAGATCGTCGTCCACGTCCGCCGTCCGCTTAGCGCCGCGCCCCTCCTTCGCATGCATCTCGGAGAGGGCGCTCTGGAGGTTCGTGAACGAGCGCTGGAGGACGCGGAGGAGCTCGTCGAAGCTCGGATCGTGCGACGGGGAGGGGAGGGGCGCCGGCGGCGCCGCCGGCGCCGGGCCGTAGACCTCGGCGAAGAAGTCGGCCGGCGGCACGCCGAGGACCTGGAGGAGCGTGAGCACGTGCCCGAAGCGCAACTTGACCGAGCCGCGCAGCACCTGCCGCAGGTAGTCGCGGCCCATCCCCGCCCGCTCCTCGACCTCCTTGTAGGTGAGCCCGGCCTCCCGGATCTTCCGCTTCAGCCCCTCGGCGACCTTCCGGACGTCGGCCTCGGAGCGGTCCTCGATCGTCATGCCGGACTGGAGTTTAACGCAACCCTGGCGTTGTGATGTTATCCGCAGAAGGCTCCGTAGTGGGTTGACTGCCATCCTCGTGCGGCTGTAAAGTCACCGCATGAGGCTGACTTCTCTCCGAATGCGGAGGATTTCCCTCCGTGCCTCCTCGGGAAGCTTCCCAGGCGGCCCCGGAAGCTTCCGGACGACCTCCCGAAGCTTCCCGCCCAGGTCCGGAGGCTTCCGGACCGCCTCCGGAAGCTTCCCGTCGAGGTCCGGAAGCTTCCCGGCCCCCTCCGGAAGCTTCCCGGCGAGGTGCGGAAGCTTCCGGTTCACCTCCGGAAGCTTCCCGGCCACGTCCGGAGGCTTCCGCTCCAGGTCCGGAAGCTTCCCGGCCGCCTGCGGAAGCTTCCCGTCCAGGTCCGGAAGCTTCCCCTCCACCTCCGGAAGCTTCCGGACCTCCCGCGGAGGCTTCCCGGGCCCGTCCGGAAGCCTCCCGACCCCCTCCATCCCGCCGGCCCGCCGGCCGGCACTTACCATAGGAGACGCCCCATGCCCGAGACGTCGATCGCAGACAAGGTCACCCGCTGGAGGAGCCTGGCCGACGCCATGCAAAGCCGGATCGTGGAGTACCCCCAACTCGCGGAGGAGCACGCCGAGCTGGCGGCGGAGGTCGCGAAGATGGAAGCGCTGATCGTCACCGAAGACGCCTTCACCGCCCGCCTCCGCGACACCTTCGCCAAGCGCCGCGAGACCGAGATCCGCTGCCTGGACATGGCCGCCCGCTGCACCACCGGCCTCCAGAGCCACTACGGCAAGCGCAGCCAGGAGCTCCGCCACTTCGGCATCGGCCCCCTGCTCCCGCGCCGGAAGCGGAAGGACGAGGAGGAGAAGAAGGCGGAGCAGGAGAAGGCGTAGAAGAGCGCGTAGGACGGCAGCAAACCCCGGCGGGGCGGTTACCCCCGCCGGGGTTGTATCCTCACCGCATGACTCTCAAGGCCCGCGTTCAGAACGGCCGGCTCGTGGTCGACGAGCCGACCGAACTCCCCGAAGGAACCGAAGTCGAGCTCCTACCGCTCGATCCCGGCGACTGGCTCGACCCCGCCGACCGCGAAGCGCTCCATCGCGCGTTGCTGGCTTCGCAGGAGGACATCGAGGCCGGTCGCCTGGTTGACGCTGAAGAGGTGTTGAAGGAATTGCGGAGACCGTGACCCGGCGTAAGGTCCGTTTCACGGCAACTGCCCGGCAGCACGTACGGCTCTTCCAGCAGTGGTGGCAGGAGAACTCAGTCCGGCCTGAGATCCTTCACCACGACCTGCGTGAGGCCCTCAAGCTCTTGTCGGCTCTCCCAGGGATGGGCTTGCCGTATCCCGCCACCACGCTCCCCGGTGTCCGGCGCCTGTATATCGAGCGCCTTAGGTCACATCTCTACTACACCTACGACGAGCGCGAGATCCTCATTAGAGCTTTGTGGCATGCGAGCCGCGGTTCGGGACCAGACCTCGGAGTAGCGCGTTAGTTAGCCACCCGGTCCCGAGCGCCTCAACCACCAGATCTCATCCCGGAGGCCAAGCTCGATGCACAGACCCTCCAGAACTTCTGCAACCGGCTCTGCGACAGCACGGTAGACCTCGCGAGTGGAGGCACTTGCCTTGAGGTTCAGTTGTTTGAGTGCGTTTTGATAGCCACTATCCGAGAACCGATGGCTACCACTAATTTTGGATCGAACTGCCTGGACGCGCTGCAAAGCTGATTTCAGCCGATCGGCCACTATTGTCGTCACTCCGAGTGCGTCACTAAGCCAGTTGGCAAGGAGCACAATTCCACCAACGCTCTCTCCCCGCTCGTTCTTGCGTCGCTCGGGCGTTAGCGTTGCCTTGAAGTGTTCAAGATCAAGGTATTCGACAAAGACAATGCTCAGGAGCCGGATGGTCTCATGAAACTCCGGGTGCTCCTCATAAAGCGGTTCGCGTAGGGTCTTCTCTGCGTGTTTGTCTGGTCCCTCGTAGGGGCGAAAGATCCTCGTCCCTCGCGCCTCGGCACCCTTCTGAAGATGGTACCGAAGGTTCCGCAGTCGACTCTCAAGACTCGGTTGGCTAGGAGGCATGCACATCATCTGCGACGATATTGTGAGCTCTCCAGTGGCGGATTTCCTCCATCGGGGCACCCTGTTTCAGGAAATCTCCTAACTAGGCAATTATCATTCCCTCTTCGTTGCGACCAACCGTGAGGCTCCAGTCAAGGCCCGAGACACCTCCAAGGCCGGGAGCCGAGAAACCAACAGTGTAAAGGGATGGCTGGTCATAGTACCGTTTCAGCACCTTCGGGTCAAAATACGCAGGGCTCCCAAGGTCATGCTGCGAAGGCTGCTCGAGTGCCAATTCGCCGGACACTGCTGGCCGACGATGAATTCTGGGCAGTCACCGGGTTCTCGCTGCCGTCGTCGGCCGCCGATTCGCCTGGCAGAGTCGAAAGGGAGTACAGCGTCCTTGGCCACCAAGCGGGAGAAGTAAAACTGTTCATGCGAGTGATTGACCAGATTGAGGACGTAGCAGCCCCAGTCGGTACGCTGAAGGTCGCCGTAAGCGACAATCTGTCCAAGGCCCGCAATAGGCTCTTTCCAGAAACGCGTGTGGTCATGCTGGCGGATGAGCACCATGCGTCGTGCAGCTAGGTATTCGCGGAGATAGTCAGTTCGGATTCTTACGGGCTCGTTGTCCGCATCCTCGGGCATTTCTGCGACTCTGGTACCTGTATATGGATCGATGAGGTCGCCGTTCTGTGCACGGCGCAGGTTGAAGTAATCCTCAAGCGCTGGCCACATCCGCCACTCAGCCGGGTAATCACCGATGCTACTCCTGAACTGAGTGAGCGCATGCAGCTTGGTAGCCTTCAGGGCATCAACGTACACGTCGCCGTTATGATCGGCCGTTGGATGGTCTACTAGCGCCTCGAAGTCGGAGGGAAGGTCCCAGTAGGTGCCACTGAAGATTTCCTCGAGCGGAACCTCCCGCGGGTCGACAAGATAGGAAAATGTGGCGAGCGTTTCCTTGAAGCCGTTGGTGAAGGGTTTTCCACCGTCAAATGTCTTCGCGACCACAGTCCAGTCTGTCACCCGTCCGAGGCCTTCTTCGAGCCAGTCGGTAAACTGAGCCCAGTCTTCGCTGCCGAGCTTGTATGTCTTCGCCAGGTGATTTCTCACTGCTTAATTCAGGCCGTACCCCTCGAGAACACACGGAAGGTACGATCTCCATCTGCAGTGCCGTAGGACCAAGTCTAGCAACTTCACCCGGCGGGCTGTGCGAGCTGCCGAACCGGCCCATCACGCTCACGCTGGAGGAGATGAAGGAAGCCCTCTCGTGGCTGCGGCCTACTCGAAGATCTGGCGTACCGGGATCTGGAGACCTGGCAGCAGAGGCGTGGTGAGTAGGTCGCCGGCCGCGGCGGAGAGCTCGGTGACCTTGGTGAAGACGAGGTCGACCCAGCGATAGACCTTGACGGTGTCGAGGATCGGGTCCACGATCCAGTACTCCCGTACGCCGAAGCGCGCGTAGAGGTGCAGCTTGACGATCTCGTCCATGCGGCGGGTCGTGTCGGAGACGATCTCGATCAGCAGGTCGGGCATGCCCTGGACGTTGTCTTCGGTGAAGATGGTCGAGCGTTCGTTGCTGACGTAGAGGAGGTCCGGCTCAACGACGTCGATGGGTGAGAGGACGACATCGAGGCGAGCAAAGAGGAGCCTTCCGAGCCGGTGCTCTCTCAGAAAGGTCCCCAGCAGGAACGCGATGTTCCCCGAAACCCCCTGGTGCTTGATGTTAGGCGAGGTCCAGACGTAGTGCTCGCCCTCGATCAGCTCGTGGCGCTTGCCGTCGTCGGGTAGTTTCTGGAGGTTGGCCCAGGTGAAGCGGCTCGCGTACTTGTTGGGCCGAGGCTGACTGAAGTCGTACTCCGGAAGGATCTCATCGGCCTCGACTTGGGTTTCAGCGCGTTCCTTCTGCGGAGGATCTTGACTCATGGCTACGCGAAGATCCTGGCCAGCGGGATCTCGAGGCCGGGGAGGAGTGGGGTGGTGAGAACCTCGGCGGCGTCGCGGGACAGCTCGGCGGCGAGGCGGAAGGCCTCGCCGGTGCGGCGGTAGACGGTTACGGTTTCGCGCGCCGGGTCGGCCAGCCAGTACTCGCGCACGCCCATGCGCTCGTAGAGCTGGCGCTTCACTCCAAGATCGCGCTTGCGGGTCGAGGGCGAGAGGATCTCGATCACCAGGTCGGGGGCGCCCTGGATGTTCTGCTCGGTCGCCAGCCCCAGGCGCTCGCGCGAGAGGAAGAGGAGGTCGGGCTCGACGACGTCCGTGGACGAGAACACGACATCGAACGGGGCCACCAGCAAGACACCTAGGTCATGTCGCTCGACGAAATTGCCGACAGCGAGCGTGAAGTTGACGACGACTTTCTGGTGCCTGAAGTTCGGCGCCGGCGCCACGTAGTGCTCTCCGTCGATCAGCTCGTGGCGGAGGCCGTCCTCCGGGAGGGCCAAGAGGTCGTCGTAGGTGAGTCGGTGGTCAGCGGTGCGTGCCATGAATTCGTCCTCTGACCACGTAATTTAGCACCCGCCGGGCCTCCGCCTCCCGCACCTTGCCAGGGCCATCCGCCACGCCTGGCCACCATCTGCTTGATAAGACGGAAAACGGGGCGAACTTCGTGCGCGTCGCGCTTACGCCTCCGGCAGCAGCGCCTCGAAGCGCTGCTTCTGGGCGGCTTTCATGTAGGCGTCGCGCGGGGTGATCCGTTTCGCTTCGACCAGGGCCATCAGGGCGTCGTCCATGAGCTGCATGCCGAGGGCCTTGCCGCCCTGGATAATCGACTGGATCATCGGCGTGTTCCCCTCGCGGATGACGTTCGGCAGGCCGGGGGTCTTGAGCAGGATCTCGTGCGCCGCCACGCGGCCGGCGCCGTCGGCGGTCTTGAGGAGGAGCTGCGAGACGACCGCGGCGAGCGACTCCGAAAGGGTCGTCCGCACCTGCGGCTGCTCCGGCGCGGGGAAGGCGTCGATCAGCCGGTCGATGGTGTTGGCGGCGCCGTTGGTGTGCAGGGTGCCGAAGACCAGCGCGCCGGTCTCGGCGGCGGTGACGGCGAGGGCGATCGTCTCGAGGTCGCGCATCTCGCCGACCAGGACGACGTCGGCGTCCTGGCGCATGGCGGCGCGCAGCGCGGCGCCGAAGCTCTCGGTGTCCACGCCGACCTCGCGCTGCGAGACGACGCAGCGCTTGTTGGCGTGGACGAACTCGACCGGGTCCTCGATCGTCACCACGTGCTTGGGGTAGGTCTCGTTGATGCGGTCGAGGATCGCGGCGAGGGTCGTGGACTTCCCCGAGCCGGTGGGGCCGGTGACCAGGACCAGCCCCTGGCGCAGGTGGGCGAGACCTTCGATCGAGCGCGGCAGGCCAAGCTGGTCGAAGGGCACGATCGTCTCGGGGATCAGGCGGAAGACGGCGGCGGCGCCGTTTTCCTGGCGCAGGAAGTTGGCGCGGAAGCGCGCCACGCCGTCGAGGCCGTAGGCGAAGTCGAGGTCGCCGGCGCGCTCGTACTCGGCCCACTGCGCGTCGGTGGCGATCTCGCGCAGCAGGGCGCGGACGGCGGCGTCCGGAAGTACCTCCCAGCCGGGCACCGGCGCCAGCGCGCCGTGGATGCGCACGCGCGGCTCGCGCTCGGCGGCGAGGTGGAGGTCGGAGCCGCCGCCGTCTTTGAGGTGCCGGAAGAGGTCGTCGAGGCGCGCCATGAGGATCTACGCCGCTTTTCCCATGAAGCGCTGCGGCTCCTCGGCGTGGCGCAGCGCTTCCTCGCGCGCCACCGTGCCGGTGCGCACCATCTCGGCGAGCGAGGTGTCGAGGAGCGTCATGCCGTGCGCCGCGCCGGTCTGGAGCACCGAGCGGATCTGGAAGGTCTTGCTCTCGCGGATCAGGTTGGCCACCGCCTTGGTGTTGACCAGCACCTCCAGCGCCGGCACCCGGCCGGCGCCGTCGGCGCGGCGGAGGAGGCGCTGCGAGACGACGGCGCGGAGCGACTCCGAGACCATGGTGCGGATCTGCGACTGCTGCTCGGGCGGGAAGACCCCGACCAGGCGGTTGACGGTGCGCACGGCGTTGTTGGTGTGCAGGGTGGCGAAGACCAGGTGGCCGGTCTCGGCTGCGGTGAGGGCGAGCGAGA
This sequence comes from Thermoanaerobaculia bacterium, assembly GCA_035536455.1. Classification (GTDB taxonomy): domain Bacteria; phylum Acidobacteriota; class Thermoanaerobaculia; order Multivoradales; family UBA5704; genus DASUNQ01. The sequence goes on from DATLOC010000032.1 coordinate 66,577, forward strand.
TCGTCTCGAGGTCGCGCAGCTCGCCGATCACCAGGACGTCCGGGTCCTCGCGCAGCGCGGCGCGCAGGGCGCGGGCGAAGGAGCCGGTGTCGCGCCCCACCTGGCGCTGGTTGACCAGGCAGCGCAGCGACGGGTGGACGACCTCGATCGGGTCCTCGATCGTGATGATGTGGTCGCGCCGCTCCTCGTTGACAATGTGCACGAGGGCCGCCATCGTCGCCGACTTGCCGCAGCCCGCCGGCCCGGTGAAGAGCACGATCCCTTGGTGGTAGTTGGCGAAGCGGGCGAGCGTGCGCGGCAGGCCGAGCGCGTCGAGGGTCGGCGGCGCGGCCGGGATAGCGCGGAAGACGGCGTCGAGGCCGCGCTGCTGGCGGTAGACGTTGCCGCGGAAGCGGCCGACGCCGGCGAGGGTGTAGGCGAGGTCCACCTGGCCGCCGGCGGCGAGCTGGGCGCGCTGCTCGGCGTCGAGGGCGCCGGCGGCGAGGCGCTCGGCCTCGGCGGGCGAGAGCGGCGGCGCGCCGTCCAGAGGCTCGAGCGCGCCGTCGATGCGGAGCTGGATCGGCGCGCCGGCGTGCAGGTGGACGTCGCTCGCGCCGCGCGCCACGGCGTGGGCGAGGAGGGCGTCGAGCGAGGCGCCGGCGGGGGAGGCCGCCGCCGCGCCCGGCGCCGGGGTCTGCGTCTGCTGCTTCGCCAGCAGCTCGCGCTGGGCGGCGAGCAGGCGCTCGAGATCGCGCTCGGAGAGGCTCCCCTGGGCGATGAGGATCTCGCCCAGCCGGCGCGTGCCCCCCTCCTCGACCTGGAGGCGCGCCGCGCGCTCGAGCTGCTCGCGGGTGACTAGCTTGTAGTGCAGCGCGAGGCGCCCGAGAAGCGGCGTGTCCGAGGGCGGCGCCATATTCAGTAGTCTAGCGGGCCGTGCGCAACCTCCTCGCCGGGCTCCTGCTGCTGGCGCTGGTCCTGGCCCTGGTCGTGGTCCGCTACAGCGAGCCCGCGCCGCGCGGGGAGGAGGCGCCGGCGGCGGAGTTCTCGGCGGCGCGCGCCGGCGCCCTGCTGCGGGAGATCGCCGGGCCGCAGCGGCCGCACCCGGTGGGGAGCGTCGAGAACGCGCGGGTGCGGGCGCGGGTGGCGGCGGTCCTGGCGCGGCTCGGCTACCGCGTCGAGGAGCAGGACGCGGTCGGCTGCCACCCGGCCGGGCAGTGCGCGCGGGTGCGGAACCTGATCGCCCGCCTCCCCGGCCGCGAGCCGGACGGCACCCTCCTCCTCGCCACGCACTACGACTCGGTCGCCGCCGGCCCCGGCGTCGGCGACGACCTGGTCGGCGTCGCCGCCCTGCTCGAGACGGCGCGCGCGCTGCGCGCCGGCCGCCTGCCGCGGCACACCATTGTCTTCCTGATCGACGACGGCGAGGAGGCCGGGCTCCTCGGCGCCCACGCCTTCATGGCGCAACACCCGCTGGCGCGCGAGGTGGACTTCGTCGTCAACGTCGAGGCGCGCGGCACCGCCGGCCCGAGCCTCATGTTCGAGACCGACCGCGACAACGCCTGGGCGGTCGGCCGCTTCGCGCGCGCGGCGCCGCGGCCGCTCACCAGCTCGCTCTTCTCGACCATCTACGAGCGGATGCCGAACGACACCGACTTCACGGTGTTCAAGGCCGCGGGGCTGCGCGGCCTCAACTTCGCCTTCATCGGCCGGCCCGCGCACTACCACACGCCGCTCGACAACCTCGCCAACACGTCGGCCGGCAGCCTCCAGCACCACGGCGAGAACCTCCTCGCCGCCGCCCGCGCGCTGGCCGACGGCGACCTCACGCGGGCGCCGCGCGGCGCCGCGGTCTTCTTCGATGTCCTCGGCTGGTTCGTGGTGCGCTGGCCGGTCGGCTGGACGATCCCGCTCGCGCTCCTGGCGCTGGCGCTCCTCGGCGTGACGGCCGTGCGCCTCGACCGGCGCGCCAGGCTGCCGCGGTCGCGCGTCGCCCTCGGCCTGCTGGCTGCGCCGGCGATGACGCTCGCCGCCGCCGTCGCGGGCGTGCTCCTGGGGCTCGCGCTCATCTCGCGCGGGTCCTACGCCGCGAGGTGGCTCGCCGAGCCGCTGGCGGTCGCGCCCTTCTGGCTGGGGGCGATCGCGGCCGGGCTCTTCGCCGCGGCGCCGCTCGCCCGCCGGGTCGGGGCCGAGGCCGCCTGGCTCGGCGTCTGGACGTTCTGGGCGCTGCTCGCCCTGGTCGTCGGTGCGACGCTGCCCGGCCTCTCCTTCCTCTTCATTGCGCCGGCGCTCCTCGCCGGGCTCGCCGGGGCGCTGGCTCCCGGCGCGGTCGCCGCCGCGCTTCTGCCGCTCGCCGCCGCCGGCGCCCTCTGGTTCCCGATCGTGCGCTTCCTGCCGGATGCCCTTGCCATGGGCATCCTGCCGACCGTCGCGGCGCTCGTGGGGCTGGCGACGTCCGGCCTCGTGCCGCTCGCGGCGACGGTGGAGAAGCGCGCCGGCCGGTGGGTGGCGGCCGGCCTCGCGCTCGCCGCCCTGGCCTTCGCCGGCTGGGGGCTGGCGCTGCCGCCTTTCACGCCGACGTCGCCGCAGGCGCTCAACGTCGGCTTCCACCAGGACTTCGACGCGGCCGGCCGCACCGTGCGGTCGCGCCTCTACAGCTACAGCACCCCCGAGCCGCAGCGCCTGCCGCGCCCGCTGGCGGACGCCGCCGCCTGGCGCGACGAGCCGCAGCCGCTGTATCCGTGGGTCGACGCCGGCGTGCTGGAGGCGCCGGCGGCGCCGCTCGCGCTGCCGCCGCCGGAGGTGGTCGTGGCGGGGAGCGGCCGCTTGCGGCTGATCTCGCGCCGCGGGGCGCCGATCGTTGGGATCGCCCTGCCGCCGGACGCCGGGGTGCGGGGAGCGACGGTGGCCGGCACGCCGGTGCCGGAGGCGGCCGGCCGCGGAAGCGGCCCCAGTACACCCGGCTGGCGGGTCTTCACCTACACCGGGGCGCCGCCGGAGGGGGTCGAGGTGGAGCTGGCGCGCGACGGCGGGAGGCCGATCGAGGCCTACGTCTTCGACCGCTCGTACGGGCTGCCGCCGGTGGGGGAGCAGGTGGTCCGTCGCCGCCCGTCGACCGCGGTGCCGCTCGGCGGCGGCGACGTGACTGTATTCACACGTGCCGTGCAGGTGCCGCCGGCACCCTGAGCGCTACCCTTCCTTCGCCGCGATCGACTTGACCTTGATCGTGGTCCCTTCGGCCGACCCCTTCACGATCACCTCGTGGCCGAGGTGCTCCTTGGCCAGCTCCTGGTTGTCGAGCTTGTAGAGCTGCTCGTCGGCCGGGTTGTAGAGGACCAGCGTGCCGCCGTTGCCGAGGCACTTCTCGGCGCAGGCCTTGTGCTCGGCTTTGGCGCCCTTGGCGCCGCAGCTGTCGTCGGTGATCCAGCCGGTCCACTCGCCGTCGCGGGGCTGGGCGGTCAGGGGCATGCCCATCGCCAGGGCGAGGAGCAGGGTGCACACGAGGACTGAGGTCTTCCGCATCGTTCTCTCCTGTGGAGCCTGTGAGGCGCGTAGCCTATCATCCGCACCGTGCCGACCCTCCGCCTGACGCTGGAGTACGAGGGGACCCGCTACCGCGGCTGGCAAGAGCAGAAGAACGCGCGCTCGGTGGCGGGGGAGCTGCGGCGGGCGGTCGAGGAGGTGGCGGGCGCGGTGGGGGAGCTGGGCGGCTCCGGGCGGACCGACGCCGGCGTCCACGCCCTGGCGCAGGTGGCGCACCTGCGGCTGGCGCGCAAGGTCGAGCCCGAGCGCTTCCGCCGCGAGGTGAACGAGCGGCTCCCGCCCGACATCCACCTGCTCGCCGCCGCCGCGGCGCCCGACCGCTTCCACGCCCGCCACGACGCCGTCCTGCGTAGCTACCTCTACCAGGTCTCGACCCGCCGCACCGCCCTCGCCAAGCGCTTCGTCTGGTGGGTGAAGCGTCCGCTCGACGTCGGCGCCATGCGCGCCGCGGCGGCGCACTTGGCCGGCAAGCAGGACTTCCGGCTCTTCTGCGAGAAGCCGGCCGAGCAGACCTCGACCCTCGTCGTCGTCGAGCGGGCGGAGCTGGCGGCCGACGGCGCGCTCGTCCTCGTCCGCCTCGCCGCCTCGCACTTCCTCTGGAAGATGGTGCGGCGCGTCGCCGGCGCGCTCGTAGAGGTGGGAAGCGGCGCGCTCGGGGTCGAGGACTTCGCGGCCCTCGTCGCCGGCCGCGGCAAGGCGCACGCCGAGTGGACCGCGCCGCCTTCAGGGCTCTTCCTCGAGCGCGTCGTCTACCCCGGCGAGCCGCCGCTCGAGCCACTCGCCGCCGCCGTGCCGGTCCGCTAGCCGGCTAGTCCGGCACGCAGCGACAGCAGTCCGGCGGGGTCAGCGCCGGGTGCGACCCGACCGGGCAGCTCGCGCAGCGAACGTTCGAGCAGTCCGTGACCTTGTTGTCGATCGGCACGCAGCGGCAGCAGTCCGGCGGCTTGAGCGCCGGCGTCTGCCCCTCCGGGCAGGCCTCGCAGCGCACGTTCGCGCAGGGAGGGGGGGTGGTCCCCCCGGGCGCGGTGGCCGGCTCCACCGTGGCGTCCGGCTGGTCTCCACCGTAGCCGCCGCCCGAGGCGCAGGCGACAGCCAGGAACGCGACCGCGACGACCAACGTCAGCTTCAGCAGGCTCCTCATGGCTCCTCCTCTCGGTGGTTTCGCATCCATGCAGCAGCAATTGCGATGCCTGCGCAGGACGCCGAACGTAGGCCGGGCGCTACACTCCGCGGCCGATGAACCTCCTGCACACCGCCCACGTCCCGGCCGGCGACGGGCCGTTCCCGACCGTCCTGGCCATCCACGGCTGGGGGGCGAGCGCGCACGACCTGCTCGGGCTGGCGCCGCTCCTCCACGGCGGCCGCGCGCTCGTCCTCTGTCCCGAGGGGGAGGTCGAGGTGCCGATTGGCGGCGGCATGGTCGGGCACGGCTGGTTCCCGCTGACCTTGAACGCGCCGCCGGACCTGCCCGCCTTCCGCCGCGGCGCCGACGCCCTGCGCGCCTTCCTCGACGCGGCGCTGGAGCGCTATCCGATCGACCCCAAGCGCCTGGTCGCCCTGGGCTTCAGCCAGGGGGGCGCCCTGGCCTACGACCTCGTGCTCGGAGACCCCGCCCGCTTCGCCGGCCTTGCCGCGCTGTCGTCCTGGTTCCCGCGCGAGGTGGCGGCCGAGATCGAGAAGAAGCCCGAGCACGAGGGCCTGCCGGTCCTCATCCTCCACGGCACCCGCGACCAGCTCCTCGGGGTCGAGCGCGCCCGCGAGTCGCGCGAGGCCGTCCGCCCCTACGGCGTCGCCCTCACCTACCGGGAGCTCGAGATGGGCCACGAGATCAACCCCGAGGCCCTGCGCCTCCTCGTCCGCTGGCTCGACGAAAAGGCCCTACAATAGACAGGACAACCGACCTCTTTTTGGAGGACTCCATGCGCCCGAACCCGTTGACCGCCCTCCTCCTGCTGACCGCCCTGGCCGTTCCGGCCGGCGCCGCGGTCGGCCCCCTGAGCACCGAGTTCCGCGTCAACCCCACCAACGACTTCCGGCAGGTGAACCCGGTGGCCGCCTTCGCGCCATCGGGCGCCGCGCTCGTCGTCTGGGAGAACGACCAGGCCGGCATCCGCGGCCGGTTCCACAACCTCCGCGGCGTGGCCCTCGGCGACCAGCTCACGCTGGTGGCGAACCAGGGGCTCGGCGGCGGGCGCGAGGGCGAGGTGCGCTTCCGCAAGGAGCCCGCCGTGGCGATGCTGCCGAACGGCCACTTCCTCCTCGCCTGGACCGAGGAGCGGATGTTCGTGAAGTCCTACCCCTACATCGAGGAGCGGGACGTCCGCGACCAGGACGTCCTCGTGCAGCGCTTCGACGCGCGCGGTCGACCGGACGGCGACCGCTTCCGCGTCAACGCCCAAGAGACCGGCCTGCAGTCCGCGCCGGAGCTCGCCCTCCTCGCCAACGGCAACGCGCTCGTCGTCTGGGAGAGCAAGGCCGGCGAGGGCAGGACGCTCGTCGCGCGGCCGATCACCCGCCTGGGCCGCCCGAACGGCGACGAGATCGTGCTCAGCTCCCATCCGGAGGCGGGCCGCGCCGCGGTCGCCGCCGGCCGCGGCGGCTTCCTGGTGACCTGGGACGAGAACGGCGCCGGCACCGGCGAAGTCTTCGGACGGCTCATCGGCGCATCGGGACAGGCGCAGGGCGCCGCCTTCGCCGTGACCTTCGGGATCGGCTCGAAGCGCTGGTCGGCGGTCGCCGCCGGCGCTGATGGCAACTACCTTGTCGCCTGGCACAACACCCTCGAGCGCGGCGTCGTCCACATCTACGGCCAGTTCCTGGGCGCCGCCGGCGGCTTCCTCGGCGCGCCGTTCCAGATCAGCGGCAGCACCCGTTCGCAGGTCGCCCCCGCCCTCGCCGCCGCCCGCAGCGGCTTCATCGCCACCTGGCGCGAGTCGTTCCCGTCCGGCCTGGGCATCCGCGCCGTCGAGCTCGACCACCTCGGCGCCCGCGTCGGCGACGAGATCGAAGTGACCCGGACCGGCGTGTCGAAGAACTACCGCACCAACATCGCCGCCGACGGCAAGGGCGGCTTCCTCGTCCCCTGGGAAACCGGCTTCCGCGGCCGGCGTGTCATCGCAGCGAGGAGCCTCGGGCAGTAGGAGGTTCTTCTTGGTGAGGGGCGGAGCACGGCCTCCGCCCCCCCATGTCCACACCTCCGCCCCTGCCATGTCATCCTGAGCGCCAGCGAAGGATCTGGGTGGGGGGCCCAAGTCCGGGCGGGGGCTCTAAGTTCCTCTCTGTGTTACCCTAACCAGCGGCCCCGGCGGACCCGCGCCACCCGCGGCCCCCGCCACCACGTCCCCATCGTCTAGAGGCCTAGGACTCCGCCCTTTCAAGGCGGCAACACGGGTTCGAATCCCGTTGGGGATACCACGCGGGATGGACGTGGCCTCCTGGAGCTTCTCCCGTTCCTCGCGGAAGAGCGCTGCGTCGATCACACCCCCGTAGAGGCACGCCTCCGTAAGCCGGCGCAGGTGAGCGCGCAACCGCTCAAGACCGTGGGTCGCTGCAGCCCGCAGCTCTTCGTCACGGGCGCGGCGCCGCCCGAGCTTCTCGCGGATGACTTCCTCGAAGACGTCGAGGACGGCCGGAGGCGAAGCGAGCCGTTCGAGCATGGCGGAGTCACGGAGAACGGCACGTACTCGCTGGGCTTCGCCAACAGCAACCCGTCCTACTCCTACGTCTGCAGCCGGGACTCCTCGAACCCGCCGGTCCTGGAGGTGACCTACGAGCCGTAACGTCCTCCCCCTGTCCCGCTCCGTCATTCGCGTGCACCTAATGTATAGCGAAGTGGCGAATTCTCTATCCGTCGGACTCAATCATCAGGGGGAGGTGACCGATGCTCCACCGCACCGCCACGATCCTGCTCGCGGCGCTCGTGGGCGCGGGCGTGCCGGCCGCCGCTGACGACGGGGCCGGCGTCACGTTCCACGATCTGGCGGCGGACCAGGCTTCCGGGATCGACTACCGACGCGCGCCGTCGGCCACGAACGCCGTCTTCGAGCGGATCAAGGCCCAGCCCCGCTACACGATGCCACTGATCGTCGCCACGCCGGAGAAGCCCCGCGGCTCACCGGGCGTGGCGCTGCTCGACTTCGACGGCGACGGCGACCTGGACCTCTACGTGACCAACGGTCCCGGCGCCGCCAACAGCCTGTACGCCAACCGCCTCGAGAAGAC
>DATLOC010000033.1:0-19047 GCA_035536455.1 Thermoanaerobaculia bacterium
AGCAGCGGCCGCGTCCCCCAGACGAGCTGGAGCTGCCGCGCCACCCGCTCGTCGGGGGTGAAGGCGACGATCGGCGCGCCCGGCCGGTAGCGGGCGACGAGGCGCGCCGTGAAGCCCCCCTGGCTGAAGGCGACGATGCAGCGGAACTCGAGCTCGCGGGCGGTATGGACGGCGGCGGCCGCGACCATGTCGGGGACATCGAGCGAGGGGTCGCCGCCCGGGCGGTCGGAGAGCGGCTCGAGCTCGAAGCTGCGGCGCAGGTTGAGGTCGCCGAGGAGCCGCAGCGGCTCGAACGGCGCGGCGGTCTGCCGGGCGTAGGACTCGGCGGCGCAGACGATCCGCGCCATCGTCGCCACGGCCTCGACCGGGTGCTTGCCCACCGCCGTCTCCCCCGAGAGCATCAGGGCGTCGGCCCCGTCGAAGACCGCGTTGGCGACGTCGGTGGCCTCGGCGCGGGTGGGGCGCGGCTGCTCGATCATCGACTCCAGCATCTGGGTGGCGACGATGACCGGCTTGCCGGCCCGCCGCCCGGCGGCGACGATCCGCTTCTGGAGGACGGGCACCTTGTGGAGCGGCACCTCGACGCCGAGGTCGCCGCGCGCCACCATGACGCCGTCGGCGGCCTCGGTGATGGCGTCGAGGTGCTCGAGGGCGGTGGCGCGCTCCAGCTTGGCGACCACCGGGATGCGCCCGCCGGCCTCGTGGATCACCACGCGCAGGGATTCGACGTGGGAGGCCTCGCCGACGTAGCTGGCGGCGAGGTAGTCGGCGCCCTCGGCGAGGGCGAAGGCGCAGTCGCGCCGGTCCTTCTCGGAGATCTCGAACGGCAGGTTGGTGTCGGGGAGGTTGAGGCCCTTCCGCGTCCGCACCTCGCCGCCGTTGACGACGACGGCGCGCACCCGGTCCCCCTCGTGCGCCTCGACCCGCAGCTCGACGAGCCCGGCGTCGATGAGCAGACGCTCGCCGGACTCGAGGTACTGGAGGATCGAGGTGTCGTCGAGCGGCAGGTCCACCCCGGCGGCCTTGGCGCCGCCAAGATGCACCTCCTCGCCCGGCTGCAGGCGCCGCCGCTCGCCGGGGAGCTTCCCCAGGCGATAGCGCGGCCCCATGAGGTCGAGGACGACCGGCAGGTGGACCTGCTCGGCGACCGCCACCCGGCGCACCCGCTCCAGGGTCTTGCGGTGCTCGTCGGGGCTGCCGTGGGAGAGGTTGAGGCGGACGAGGTCCACCCCGGCACGCAGCAGCTCCCGGAGCACCCCGTCCTCCCCGCTCGCCGGCCCCAGGGTGGCCATGATCTTGGCCCGCCGCTCCATACGGGGCGTGAGTATAGTTGCGCGTTCAGGAGGTCCCAGGTGAAGAAACCGCTGACGGCCCGGGTGTCCCTGGCTCCGCCGTTCCTCGCCGTCCTCTTCGTCGCTCCCCTGGTGCCCATCCCTGCCGCGGCGCAGCCCGCCTGCGCCGCCGAGCAGGCGCGGCCGATTACGCCCGCCGATCCGGCGCTCTGCGAGCGGCTGGCGCCGGTGGTGCGGCGGCCGGGGGCGCTGCCGCTCGCCGAGTACGAGGCGAAGCTCGGCGAGTTCCTCCGCGCCTTCTGCCACCGCGACGCGGCAAAAGGCTGGAAGCGCGACAAGGGGGTGCGCGACACCGGGCCCTTCACCGCCACGCTGGCCGACGGGAAGTGGACGGGCACCTACCGCGGCACGCACGCGCCGGTCGTCGTCTGGTACTCACCCGAGATGGTGGACTGGATGCGGGCCAACCGCCCGGTCGACGGGCGCGCGGCGCCGGCCGCGCCGGCGCCGGTCCCGGACGGGGCGGTGATGGTCAAGGAGATGTTCCCGGCGCCGGGAGCGGCGTGCGCCGGCGTAGATCCGCTGCGCCTGCTGCCGACGAGCGGCGCCGCCGTCATGGTGCGCGACCGGCAGGCCTCGCAGGACGGCTGGTTCTGGGGCTGGTTCGGCTGGAGCGGCTGGACCCCCGATTGGCCGCCGGACGCCACCAACCGCTACCCCTTCATGGGCTTCGGGCAGTACTGCGTCAACTGCCACGCCTCGGCGCGCGACGACTCCACCTTCGCCAGCCTCACCAACGTCGAGGGGGAGCCGGGGGAGCCGCTGGTCTTCCTGTCGCAGCACTTCTTCGATCCGGGGCCGGTCGCCAGCCATCACCGCGAGATCGCGCTCCCCACCGACGACGCGCCGCGCCTCGGCCAGCCGCACTACCTGTACCGCGCCGCGATCACCGGCGCGTTCCCCGCCGGCGGCCTGCCGCGGCCGAGCTGGGAGACGGTCGTGCCGCTCCCCTCGCAGACCTACGACGAGGTGTGGGTTAAGGCCGGGGCCGTCACCGCGGCGAGCGAGTTCGTGACCTCCTCGCAGTGCCTCGGCTGCCACGACGCGGGGGCCACCGGCCTGCAGTTCGACATGACGGAGCCCAACCCGCACGGCGCGAACCTCCTGAACCTCTCCCCCTACGCCACCTGGCGGACCTCGCCGATGGGGCTGGGCGGCCGCGACCCGGTCTTCTACGCCCAACTGGCGAGCGAGACGGAGACCTTCCATCCCGTCCCGCCCTGATGCGGCCGGAGAACCGCTGCGTCAAGGAGCGGCAGGACTTTCTGAACCCGCACAACACGGGCTTCGCCAAGACCTTCACCGGCAGCTTCCTGGTCGGGCCGCCGGACGAGCTGTACGGGCAATTCGCCGAGCCCAAGACGAAGCCGATGGAGGGGGCGCTGGGGATCAAGCCGCTGCATACCACGGCCATCCAGAGCTCGGAGCTCTGCGGCAGCTGCCACACGGTCCACCTGCCGGTCATGGCCAAGGGCGGCAAGGTCGTCGGCCACGTCTACGAGCAGGCGACCTACCCGGAGTGGGCGTTCAGCGCCTACCGCACCGGCGCGACGCCGCAGGGGAAGCTACCGGGCGGCCCCGGCGCCCGCGCCGAGTCCTGCCAGAGCTGCCACATGCCGAGCAAGGACCGGAGCGGCCGCCCCTACCGCAGCAAGATCGCCGGTATCCAGGAGCACAGCAACTTCCCCCAGGCTGAGCACGCGCGGGGAGCGGAGGAGATCGACCTGCCGGTGCGCGAGGGCTTCGCCCGCCACACGCTCGTCGGGCTCAACCTCTTCTTCGTCAAGATGGCGCAGCAGTTCCCCGACGTCCTGGGCATCCGCACCCAGGACCCGATGCTGGTCGGCCGCGGGCTCGACCCGCTCCTTTTCACCGAGCAGGCGATGCTCGACCAGGCGTCGAACGACACGGCGAAGATCGCCGTCGAGAAGGTCGGGACGAAGGGCGGGAAGCTCGCGGCGACGGTGCGCCTGACGAGCGACGTCGGCCACCGCTTCCCCTCCGGGGTGGGCTTCCGCCGCGCCTTCCTGGAGTTCGCGGTGCTGGACGGGAGCGGCAACGTCCTCTGGGCCTCGGGGCGCACCAACGGCGCCGGGGTGATCGTCGACGAGCGGGGTCAGCCGGTGGCGGGGGAGCTGTGGTGGCAGGACGACTGCTCGGCGCGGCTGCACCCGGACGAGCTGGTCTACCAGCCGCACCACCAGGTGATCCGCCGCCAGGACCAGGCGCAGATCTATCAGGAGCTGGTGAGCGCGCCGCCGCCGGTCGAGGACCCGAAGTGCGGGCTGGAGGTGCCGCCGCGGCCGCCGCTGACCACGAGCTTCCTCTCGATCTGCGGCCGGGTGAAGGACAACCGCATCCTCCCCGACGGCTTCCTGCCGCTCGCCGAGCGCAAGAAGATCGCCCGCGCCCTCGGCGCCGGTGAGGACTTGGCGCGCGACGTCGAGGCCTTCAACGTCGGCGGCGATCCCGACTACGTCAAGGGCGGCGGCGACACGCTGGTCTACGAGGTGGACCTGGGAGAGCTCACCAGCACCCCCGCCGCCGTCCAGGCAACGCTCTACTACCAGGCGATCCCGCCCTTCTACCTCCAGGACCGCTTCTGCACCTCGAAGAGCGAGGACACCCAGCGCCTCTACTTCCTGACTGGCCACCTCAACCTCGACGGCACCGCCGCCGAAGAGTGGAAGTTCGAGGTCGTGACCACCGGGCCGGTGGCTGTGGGAGGATCGTAGGGTGAGCACGGTGGAGGACGGCCCGGACGGCCGCGACGACGAGCGGATGACCGCGGTCCTGCGCTCCAAGACGGGCGCGGAGCGGCTGCGGATCGCCAGTGGCATGGTCGCCGCGGCGCGCCGCATGCTGGCGAGCCACCTCGCCGCGGAGCGCCCCGACTGGGACGAGCGGCGCATCCAGGACGAGGTCGCGCGGAGGATCGCCGGTGGAACAGGATGAGCTGCTCCGGTTCGCCGTCGGCGTCCTGGAGCGGCTCCGGCTTCCGTACCTCGTCACCGGCTCGATTGCTACCATTTTCTACGGCGAGCCCCGCTTCACCAACGACATCGACATCGTCGTCGACCTAGCTCCGGAGCGGGTGGGCGAGCTCTGCCGGGCCTTCCCGACCGAGCAGTTTTACGTTGACGAGGCGTCCGCCCGCGCGGCGGTCGAGCGCCGCGGCCAGTTCAACGTCATCCATCCGACCTCCGGCTTGAAGCTCGACATCGTCGTGCCCGAGGCGGACGAATTCAACCGCAGCCGCTTCGAGCGGGCGGCTCGCGTGCACCCCGCCGCGGACTATGTAGCCTCCTTCGCTTCGGTCGAGGACGTCATCTTGAAGAAGATGGACTTCTACCGCCGGGGCGGCTCCGACAAGCACCTCCAGGACATCGCGGGCGTGCTCCGCATCTCCGGAGAGAAGCTCGACACCGAGTACATCGAGGATTGGGCGTCGCGGCTCGGTCTGACGGAGATCTGGCGGACGCTGCGTTCTCGCGGCGGGCGATAGAATCGCCGCATGAGCACTCTCTTCGACGAGAAGACGCGCTCCGGGGTCCATGCGCGGATCGACCGCCTGGAGGCGGCGCGCCCGGGGCTCTGGGGGAAGATGAACGCGCCGCAGATGGTGTGCCACGCGGCCGACCAGCTGCGGGTGGCGCTGGGCGAGATCCCGACGCGGCCGCGACCCAACCTCCTGCGCTTCCGGCCGCTGCGCCAGCTCCTCGTCTACTGGCTCCCCTGGCCCAAGGGGAAGGTGCCGACGGTGCGCGAGATGCTGACCTCGCAGCCGACGAGCTGGGACGGCGACCTCCAGACGCTCCACGGCCTCGTCGACCGCTTCGCCGACCTCCGCCCCGAAGGGGAGTGGGCCCCGCACCCGGCCTTCGGCCCGATCGCCGGCCGCGAGTGGGGGCGCCTCTGCTACAAGCACCTCGACCACCACCTGCGGCAGTTCGCGGTGTGACTGTGACGCGAGAATCTGGCCGGCCGCTGTTGGTTGGAAGCGTGCTGATCTTCCTCGGGGTCGGGCTCTCGCGATAGACGAAGGGACTTTTTCATGCCGATCGAGTTAGGTGTATGGCGGATTGATCACGACCTTGCAGAAGTCACGTTCGAGCCGATGACAGACGAATCACGCTTGGAAAGTATCCTCCATACCAAGATTAGCATCGCTGCTCCGCACCTCATGGTGATCGGGCGCCAGGTACGTACGGCCTTTGACAAATTGATCGATCTGCTCGCTATGGATGTCGCTGGCAACCTCGCGGTACTGGAGCTCAAGAGGGACAAGACGTACCGAGACATTGTTGCCCAGGTACTCGACTATGGATCGTGGGTTCGCTCGCTCCGCGACGACGACATCGCGCGCATCTACAATGAGTATCTTTCCAAGTGGCATCCCGAACGGCAGAAGAGTTCTTTGAATGAGGCTTTCTGTGCCCACTTCAGGGTCGGGGCCATGCCGGACGAACTGAATGGCGATCACGAGCTGATTATCGTAGCCTCCAGCTTAGATCCCAGCACAGAGCGTATCGTAAACTATCTGGCGGATTACTATGACGTCACTATTAATGCCGTCTTTTTTCGATTCTTTGCAGATGGAGATCGGGAGTACCTGAGTCGAGTTTGGCTCCGCGATCCGACAACGGCCGACATTGATGGCGGAGAAGACACCCCACGAGGTGAGTGGAACGGGGAGTACTATGTGTCCTTCGGGATCGGTGAGACACGCGATTGGCAGGAGGCTGTCAAATACGGCTTTATCTCCGCCGGTGGGGGGGCATGGTTTACCAATACACTACTAAAGCTTGAGCGTGGTGCACGGGTGTGGGCGAACGTTCCCGGTTCGGGTTACGTCGGTGTCGGGATCGTCACCGACGGCCGCAGGCCTGTCGAAGAGTTCCTTGTCAGAAACGAGGCTGGTGAGCAGATCCCGATCACGCAGCTTCCGCTCAAGATTGCACGAGCCACTCGAAGCTCGGAAGACCCAGAGCACGCCGAGTATCTGGTTCCGGTTAACTGGATCAAGACGGTTTCTCTAGCGCAGGCGATCAAGGAGCGGGGCTTCTTTGGGAATCAGAACACTGTCGCGCGCCCAACAACGCCGAAGTGGGATCACACCGTCGAACGACTCAAGGCTCGCTTCAACATCGAGGAACGCGAGGGGGCTGCGCGAGGCCTATAACGCGGCAAGCTCTTCTGCGCCCCCTGTAGGTTGACGCAGTAGCAAGCGGCCCCTTACCATTCGCTCCCCGCAGGATAGCGACTATGTTCGACGGTCTCCAGGGCAAGCTCCAGGAAGTGTTCCGCAACCTGCGCGGCGAGGGCAGGGTCTCCCCCGAGGCGCTGCAGGCGGCGCTGCGGCAGATCCGGCTGGCGCTGCTCGAAGCCGACGTCCACGTGCGGGTCGCCAAGCCGTTCCTCGAGCGGGTGCGCGAGCGGGCCGAGGGGCAGGAGGTGCTGGAGAGCCTGACGCCGGCGCAGCAGGTGGTGAAAATCGTCCGCGACGAGCTGCAGACGCTGCTCGGCGAGGAGGGCGCCGAGCTCAAACTCACGGGCCGCCCGGCGGTCGTCCTCCTCTGCGGCCTCCAAGGCTCGGGCAAGACGACCACCGCCGGCAAGCTCGCCCGCCGCCTGGCCAAGCGCGGCAAGTACCCGCTGCTGGTCGCCGCCGACCTCCAGCGCGCCGCCGCCGTCGAGCAGCTCAAGCAGGTGGGCAAGGGGGTCGAGGTGCCGGTCCTCGAGCCCTCGCCGGGGGAAACGGTCCTCGACCTCGCCACCCGCGCTCTCGCCGTCGCCCGCCAGCGCGGCCACGACGTCCTCCTCGTCGACACCGCCGGCCGCCTGCACGTCGACGCCGAGCTGATGGAGGAGCTGCGGCGGCTGGCCGAGAAGCTCCAGCCGGAGGAGACCCTCTTCGTCGCCGACTCGATGACCGGCCAGGCCGCGGTCAAGAGCGCCGAGCAGTTCGCCGCCGCGCTGCCGCTGACCGGCGTCGTCCTGACCAAGCTCGACGGCGACTCGCGCGGCGGCGCGGCGCTGTCGATCCGCACCGTGGCGCGGGTGCCGATCCGCTTCGCCGGCGTCGGCGAGAAGGCGGACGACCTCGAGCTCTTCGCCCCCGAGCGCATGGCCTCGCGGATGATCGGCATGGGGGACGTGCTGTCGCTCATCGAGCGCGCCGAGAAGGGCCTCGACGCCGCCGAGACCGAGCGCCTCGCCCAGCGCTTCGCGCGCCAGGAGTTCACCCTCGAAGACCTGCGCGACCAGCTCCGCCAGCTCCGCCGGATGGGGCCGCTCGCCTCGGTCCTCGAGATGCTCCCCAAGGCGGGCCCGCTGCGCGGCCTCGACGCGGCGCAGGTGGACGAGAAGGGGCTGGTTCGGGTCGAGGCGATCGTCAACTCGATGACCCCTCTGGAGCGCCGCCGCCCGGACGTCCTCAACGGCAGCCGCAAGAAGCGCATCGCCCAGGGCTCCGGCACCTCGGTCCAGGAGATCAACCGCCTCCTCAAGCAGTACCTGCAGATGAAGAAGATGATGAAGGGGGTCAAGGGGAAGTGGCTGCGCCGGGCGATGACTGGGATGTAGGCCCCCCGGGGCCTGTGCTACACTCGCCCGTCTTTGCGCGGGGCCCTTTTCCTGCCCGCGCTTTAGAACCAAAGACTTGGAGGTCCTGAAACGATGGTGAAGATTCGGCTCCGCCGGATGGGGGCGCGCAACGCTCCGTTCTACCGGGTGGTGGTCTCCGACTCGCGCCGGGCGCCCACCGCCTCGGCGGTGGAGGAGATCGGCTGGTACGACCCCACCAAACAGCCCGCGCAGGTCAAGATCGACGCCGGCCGCGTCGACTACTGGCTCGGCCACGGCGCGCAGCTCTCGCCCACGGTCAAGAAGCTGCTCGCCCAGCAGAAGAGTGCCTGACGTCCGCGTCCCCGACGTCGAGACGGCCGTCCGCGAGCTGGTCGCCCTGCTCGTGGACCGGCCGGAGGCGGTCGAGGTGACCGCCCTGCCCGAAGGGCGCGGGGTGGTCGTCCTGGAGCTGCGGGTCGCGCCCGAGGACCTGGGGAAGGTCATCGGGCGGCAGGGGCGGACCGCCCACGCCTTGCGCACTCTCCTCGACGCGCGGGGGACCCGCCGCGGCGTCGACTATGAGCTCGAGATCCTCGAAGACTGAGGCGCCGGAGGCGCGAAAGCCTTCGCGCCGGGCTCCAGTCGACCGGCGCGACCTTCCCGAGCGGGTCGTCGTGGGGCGGGTGCTCAGGCCCCACGGCCTGCGCGGCGACGTGGTCGTGGAGGTGCTCTCGGACGTGCCGGAGCGGCTCGCTCAGGGCAGCCGCCTCGCGGCGGTGGCGAACACGGAAGCGCCTGCGGCAGCCGGCAAGGCCGCGATCGAGCTCGAGATCGCCGCCAGCCGCGCCCACAACGCAGGGCGCCTCCTCCGCTTCGCCGGCCGCGACGACCGCGATGCGGTCGAAGAGCTGCGGGGCCTCTGGCTGACGGTCGAGCGCGCCGCGGTGCCGGCGCCGCCGGAGGGCACCTACTACCACTACCAGCTCGTCGGCTGCCGGGTGCGCGACGCCGAGGCGGGGGAGCTGGGCGAGGTGGTGGATCTGGTCGAGGACGGCGGCGGCCTCCTCTTGCTGGTCTCGGACGGAGCGCGGCAGGTGCCGGTGCCGTTCGTCGCCAGCTTCCTGGCCGAGGTGGACGTGGCGAGCGGGCGGATCGAGCTCGCGCTGCCGCCGGGGTTCCTTGAAGCGTGCGCGTCCAACTCCTGACGATCTTCCCCGAGCTCTTCGCGCCGTTCCTGGCGACGAGCCTGGTGGGACGGGCGATCCAGAAGGGCCTCCTGGAGGTGGCGGTCCACGACCTCCGCGACTGGACCGAGGACCGGCACCGCAGCGTCGACGACGAGTCGTACGGCGGCGGCGGAGGGATGGTAATGACCGCGCCGCCCTGGCTGCGCGCCGTCGGGGCGCTGGCGGCGGGGCGGGCCCCCTGGCGGGTGCTGCTCTCGCCGCAGGGCAAGCGCCTCGACGAGGAGGGGGTGCGGCGGCTCGCCGCCCGCGACGACCTCCTCCTCCTCTGCGGGCGCTACGAGGGGATCGACGAGCGGGTGCGCCTGCTGGCGGTGGACGAAGAGGTGTCGATCGGCGACTACGTCCTCTCGGGCGGCGAGCTGCCGGCGATGGTGCTGATCGAGGCGCTGTCGCGCCAGGTGCCGGGGGTCGTCGGGCGGGAGGAGTCGGTCGCGCGGGACAGCTTCCGCGCCGGTCTCCTCGACCACCCGCACTACACCCGCCCGCCGGAGGTCGCGGGGCTGGCGGTGCCGCCGGTCCTGCTCTCCGGCGACCACGCGGCGATCGCGCGCTGGCGGCGGCGGGAGGCGCTGCGCGCCACCTGGGAGAAGCGGCCCGACCTGCTGGCGGGGATCGAGCTGACGCCCGAGGAGCGGCGGGAGATCGGGCGCTGGGAGTGGGAGGGGGGCCGCTGACGCCGACTTGGCGGCCGCGAGCCTTGCATCGCTGTAACCGATAGAGAATAATCGATGATCCGTCACACGGAGCGCGTCAAGGATCGATAGGGGAACGGGTATGAACGAGCTGCAACACGTCGAAAGCGCCTACCTGCACAAAGAGCAGCCCGACTTCCGGCCGGGGGACACGGTCCGGGTGCACGTGCGCGTCGTGGAAGGGGACAAGGAGCGCATCCAGGTCTTCCAGGGGATCGTCATCGGCCGCCGCGGCGACGGCACGCGCGAGACCTTCACCGTGCGCAAGATCTCGGGCGGCGTCGGGGTCGAGCGGATCTTCCCGCTCCACTCGCCGTCGATCGATCGCATCGACCTGATCCGCCGCGGCAAGGTGCGCCGCGCCAAGCTCTACTACCTGCGCGAGCTGCGCGGCAAGGCGGCGCGGATCGAAGAGCGGCGCGACGAGCGGCGGGACGAGGCGAAGCCGGCCTGAACCGGCGCGGCGGCGGGGAGGCACTGACCGTACAAAGGGGGTGACCCGGCGGTGGCCGCGAGCATGCTGCAGCTCTTCGCCGAGGCGTACCGCCTCCGCCTGCTGCGCGGGCTCGAGGAGCTGCTGGCGGGGGGCGGCTACTGCCGCGTCGCCGGCGTGGACGAGGCGGGGCGCGGCTCGTTGGCCGGGCCGGTGGTGGCGGCGGCGGTCCTCGCCGACGGCCGCTGCCTGGTCCCCGGAGTGGACGACAGCAAGCACCTGACCGCGCCGGAGCGCGAGCGGCTGGCCGACGCCATCCGCGGCAGCGCGATCGCCACCGCCGTCGTGGCGGTCCCCCCCGACGTCATCGACCGCATCAACATCCTGGAGGCCACCCGCCGCGCCATGCGCCGGGCGCTGGCGGATCTGCGTCCCATCCCCGACTGCGCGGTGGTGGACGCCGTCCCTCTCCCCGGCGCCGGCTTCCCCTGCGTGCCGGTGGTGCGCGGCGACTCCGTCTGCTACGCCGTCGCCTGCGCCTCGATCCTCGCCAAAGTGGAGCGCGACCGCCTGATGCGGGAGCTCGACGTCGAGTACCCGCAGTACGGCTTCGCCGTGCACAAGGGCTACGGCGTCGCCGAGCACGTCGAGGCCCTCGTCGCCTACGGCCCCAGCCCCTGCCACCGCCTGACCTTCCACTCCGTCCTGCCGCGGCTTGGCGACGAGGCTTGCTGAGCGGTGGCAGTCAAGCGCGAGCAGGTCGTCCAGACCGCCGAGAAGTACGTCTCGCGCGGCAAGATCGAGGCGGCGATCAAGGAGTACAAGAAGCTCCTCGCCGAGAACCCCAACGACATCAACACCCTCAACCGTGTCGGCGACCTCTACGCCCGCATCCAGCGTATCGACGAGGCGGTCGACTTCTTCAACCAGATCGCGGCGCAGTACACCGCCGAGGGGTTCTTCCCCAAGGCCACCGCGATCTACAAGAAGATCATCAAGCTCGACCCCACCCGGCTGGAGATCTACGAGAAGCTCGCCGAGCTCTACGGCCGCCAGGGGCTGGTCACCGAGGCGCGCGGCCAGTACCAGGTGCTGGCCGACTACTACCAGAAGCACGAGAACGCCGCCTCCGCCATCGCCATCTACCAGAAGATGGCGGCGCTCGAGCCCGAGAACCCGACCTACCACGTCAAGCTGGCCGAGATCTACCAGGCGCAGCGGCTGAACGAGAAGGCGCTCGGCGAGTACCGCATCATCGCCGAGATGATGGTCGCCGCCGGCCACCCGCAGGAGGCGGCGCAGGTCTACGAGCGGGCCCTCGACCTCGACGCCACGAACATCTCCTTCGTCACCGACGCGGTGCTCAAGCTGCGCGAGGCCGGCCAGGCCGCGGCGGCGGCGCACCTGCTGTCGGTGGCCGTCGAGCACAACCCGCAGGCCGAGCGCGTGGCGCGGCTGGTGGGGCTGGGGGAGCAGCCGCACGCCGAGCCGGCGGCCCAGGCTTCGGCCGCCGCGGTGGAGACACCGCCCTCGGCCGCCGGGCCGGAAGCGCCGCCCGAAGCGCCTGATATCGAGCTGCCGCAGGAGTTCGCGCTCGAGCCGCCGCAGGCGGCCCCGCCGGCTCCGGCCCCGGCGGCCCCGCCGGCCCGGTCCGCGGCCCCGCCGATCCCGGCCGCGGAGCCCGAGGAGTACGAGCTCGACCTCGACGACGCCTTCGTCCTCGACCTCGACGACGAGAGCCCCCCCTCGAGTCTCGTGGCGCCGCCGCCCGACGTGCTGGAGACGAGCCGCCCCGCCTGGTCGCACGCCGCCGAGGTGGTCCAGCCCGCCGCGCCCTCACCGCCGGCCGCGCCCCCCCAGGCCGCGGCCCCCGCCGAGGCGGAGGCCCTCGAGGACTCGGTCCTCGACTTCGACCTCGGCGTCCTGGAGGAGCTGGAGCCGCCGCCGGCGCCGCCGGCGTCCGCGGCCGGCGCGCCCGCCGCTCCCGAGCTCGACGAGGAGGACCTGGGGGCGATCGACGCCTTCGAGCTGGAGCTCGAGCCGCTGCCGGAGCTGGAGGAGCTGGCGCCGCTGCCGGACATCCCCGTGCCCACTCCGCCCGCGGAGCCGCCGGCGGGCGCGCGGCTGGAGCTCAACCACGTCGTCTTGGAGCGCGCCGCCGACGAGGTCGCGCCGCCGCGCCCCAAGGAGCGGGACGAGGACCTGGTCACCGAGGCCGAGGTGCTGGCCAAATACGGCCTCGAGGAGAAGGCCTTCGAGCGCCTGCGCCAGGCCCTCCGCCTCAACCCCCGGCACCTCGAAGCGCACGCCGTGCTGGTGCATCTCCACCTGGAGAAGGGACGGCACGCCAAGGTCGCGGAGCTGGCCCAGGAGATGGCGAAGGTCGCCGCCCGGGCGCGCAACGACGAGCCCTGGCAGCGGGTGCGGCGGCGCCTCCTCGGGGCCGGCTTCACGGTGGAGGAGGACCGCGTGGTCGCGCCGCCGCCGCGGGCCGCGGCGCGCGACAAGGAGATCGAGAAGCTCCTCAAGGGGCTGCTCGAAGTGCCGGCGGCGAAGGCGAAGAAGGGGAAGCCGGCACCGCCGGCGATCCCCGCCGCGCCGCCGCCGCAGGCCGCCGCGCCGCCGCCGGCGCCTCCGCAAGTCGCGCCGCCCTCTCTCCGCCGCACCGGCAAGATCGACCTCCGCGGGCTCGGGCAGGAGATCGCCGCCGAGGAGTTCGGCGATATCGAAGAGATGCTGGACGCGACACCGGGGAGCGTGCCGCTGGTGCCGCCCGAGGACCTGCTGCCGGCGCACCTCGACGACACCGGCATGAGCTGGCTGGAGGAGGCGGACAACCGCAAGCGCATCGGCGGCATCCCGTCCGAGCGCCTGTTCGCTGCGGAGGAGGAGTTCTTCGATCTCGCCGGCGAGCTGGAGGAGGAGCTGTCGCGCGAGGGGCTCGCCACCGGCGAGCTGCTGATCCAGCCGCGCGAGCAGTCGCTGGAGGAGATCGTCGAGGGGTTCAAGAAGGGGGTGGCGGAGAACCTCTCGCCGACCGACTACGAGACCCACTTCAACCTGGGCATCGCCTACCGCGAGATGGGGCTCCTCGACGAGGCGATCGGCGAGTTCCAGCTTGCCGCCAAGAGCCAGGCGCACCTGGTTTCCTGCTGCTCGATGCTCGGGCTCTGCTTCCTCGACAAGCGGCTCCCCGAGCTAGCGGTCAAGTGGTACCGGCGCGGCCTCCACACCCCCGGCGTCGGCGAGGAGGACGCCGCCGGCCTGCTCTACGACCTCGGCAACGTGCAAATGGAGCTGGGGGAGAACGACGCGGCTTACCGCACCTTCGTCGAGCTCTACGGCATCAACACCAACTACCGCGACGTCGTCGCCAAGCTCGAGGAGCTCGGCCCCAGCCGCAGCTCCTGACTCACTCGCCCGGCTCCACGTCCTCGAACCGGCCCTCCGCGATCCGCGCCCGCCGGTGCTCGTCGAAGGCGGCGCGGATGCCGGCGTCGAGATCGGGCAGCCGCTCGTAGAGGCGCTTGGGCTCGCGGCGGAGGCCGCGCGCCAGGGCGTAGTGGGTGAGGAGAGGCAGGGCGATCGTCGAGTCGCAGTAGACGACGACGGCGTCGGGGAGGCGCTCGGGATCCACCTTCCCCCAAGAAACCGCCTCACCCGGCGTGGCGCCCGAGAGGCCACCGGTGTCGGGTCGCGCGTCGGTGACCTGCAGGAAGTAGTCGTGCCCCGCCTCGGAGAGCCCCAGCACCTCCTGGATCTGCGGCTCGGTCTGGAGGAGGAAGTTCTTGGGGCTGCCGCCGCCCAGGATCCAGCAGGCGCTCTTGCCGCCCCGCTCCTTGGCATCCCAGACGATCGCCGCCGAGAGGTTGACGTCGGCGTTGACGTCGAAGGCGAGCTTCGAGCCTTCGAGCGCCAGCTCGGCCACGTTCATGCCGATCGAGCTGTCTCCGGGCGAGGAGGTGAAGACCGGCACCGCGTGGCGGTAGCAGGCGGCGACCAGCGAGGTGCCGGTGAGCCCCAGCTTGACCTCGACCGCGGCGACGTAGCGGCCGGCGCGGTAGTGGAACTCGGGGGTGGACATCGGGCGCTGGAACTCGGGGTGGCGCAGCACCTGGCGGTAGAACTTGTCGGTCTCGAGCAGCACCGAGTAGTCGAAGACGATGTCGTAGATCCGCACCACCCCCTCCTCGCGCAGCTCGACGTCGTCCCAGGCGGGGCTGCCGGCGTGGAGCGCCAGGCCGATGGCGTGGTGGGTGTCGTGGTAGAGGTTGGCGCCGGTCGAGATGATCCAGTCGACGCAGCCGGCCTCGACCAGCGGCACCAGGCAGGACTTGCCGAAGCCGCCGGGGGTAAGCGCCCCGGAGAGGCTCATCCCCACCGTCACGTCCGGCTGCAGCATCTTTTCGACCAGCAGCTCGCAGGCCTCGCGCAGGCGGCCGGCGTTGTAGGCGGTGAAGGCGTGGGCGATGAGCTCCGGCAGGCTCTCCTGCCCGGTCACCGGCCGCGGATCGATCCGCCGCCCTCCGAGATGGCGCTTGCGCTTCGCCATGGCGTCCAGGATCTTACGTCACGATACACTCCCGGCGTGGCCCGCACGATCACCCTCATCCCCGGCGACGGGATCGGTCCCGAGGTGAGCGCCGCCACCGTGCGGGTGCTGGAGGCGGCGGGCGCGGAGCTGGAGTTCGAAACCCACCTCGCCGGCGCCGAGGCGCTGGCCAAGTACGGCGATCCCCTTCCCGACGCGCTGATCGAGTCGGTCGAGCGCCACCGCGTGGCGCTCAAGGGGCCGGTCACCACCCCGGTCGGCACCGGCTTCCGCTCGATCAACGTCGAGCTGCGCCAGCGCTTCGAGCTCTACGCCAACCTCCGCCCGGCGCGCACCCTGGAGAGCCTGCCGACGCTCTTCCCCGGCGTCGACATCGTCGTGGTGCGCGAGAACACCGAGGACCTCTACAGCGGCCTCGAGCACGTCGTCGTGCCGGGGGTGGTCGAGAGCTTGAAGATCATCACCGCCAAGGCCTCGACGCGCATCGCCCGCTGGGCCTTCGAGTACGCGCGTCGCAACGGCCGCAAGCGCATCACCGCCGTGCACAAGGCCAACATCATGAAGCTCTCGGACGGCCTCTTCCTGGAGTGCTTCCGCACCGTCGCCAAGGACTATCCGGAGATCAAGACCGACGACAAGATCGTCGACAGCATGTGCATGCAGCTCGTGACGCGGCCGCAGGACTGGGACATGCTGCTGATGGAGAACCTCTACGGCGACATCGTCTCCGACCTCTGCGCCGGGCTGGTCGGCGGGCTCGGCGTGGTGCCGGGGGCGAACATCGGCGACGACGCCGCGGTCTTCGAGGCCGTGCACGGCAGCGCCCCCGACATCGCCGGGAAGAACCTCGCCAACCCGCTGGCGCTGATGCGCTCGGCGATCCTCATGCTCCGCCACCTGGGCAAGGACGAGGTCGCCGACCGGGTGCGCGCCGCCATCCGCGACGTCGTCGTGCGCCAGAAGATCCTCACCCGCGACCTCGGCGGCGACGCCACGACCAGCGGCTTCGCCGACGCGGTGGTCGGGGCGATCGAGCGCGGCGCGACGGTCGCCGCCGCGCCCCGGGAAGCGTGATGGCGACCGAGGTCCACGAGACCGCCTGCCCGCTCGACTGCCCCGACGCCTGCGGCCTGGAGGTGACGGTCGATGACGGGCGCGTCACCAAGGTCGCGGCGGGCGACGCCCACCCCTTCACCGCCGGCTTCATCTGCTCGAAGGTGGCGCGCTTCCCGCGCCACCTCTACGGACCGGAGCGGCTGCTCCACCCGGGGCGCCGCGCCGGCGGCAAGGGGGAGGGGCGGTTCGAGCGGCTCTCCTGGGACGACGCGCTCGATCTCCTGGCCGGCAAGCTCGCCGCGGTGCGCGAGCGGAGCGGCGGCGAGGCGATCCTACCCCTCTACTACGGCGGCTCGAACGGTCTGCTGACCCAGGAGACGACCGACCACCGCCTCTTCCACCGCCTCGGCGCCTCCCGCCTCGAGCGCACGGTCTGCGCCGCCCCGACCGGCCGCGCCGCCACCGGCCTCTACGGCAAGTTCCCGGGGATCGCTCTCGGCGACGTCGCGCACGCGCGGCTGATCGTCCTCTGGGGGGTGAACCCGTCGGCCTCGGGCATCCACCTGGTGCCGGTGGTGCTCGACGCGCAGGCGGCGGGGGCGACGCTCGTCGTCGTCGACCCGCGCCGCACGCCGCTCGCCGCCAGGGCCGACCTCCACCTGGCGCCGCGCCCGGGGACCGACCTGCCGCTGGCGCTCGCGGTCATTCGCTGGCTCTTCGCCGAGGGGCGGGCCGACCTCGCCTTCCTCGCCGCCCACGCCACCGGTGCCGAAGAGCTACGGCGACGGGCCGAGCCGTGGACCCTGGAGCGCGCGGCGGCGGCCTGCGGCGTGCCGGCGGCGGCGATCGAGCGCTTCGCCCGGCTCTACGCCGAGGCCTCGCCGGCGGTCGTCCGCTGCGGCTGGGGCCTCGAGCGCAACCGCAACGGCGGCTCGGCGGTGGCGGCGGTGCTGGCGCTGCCGGCGGTGGCGGGGAAGTTCGGGGTGCGCGGCGGCGGTTACACGCTGAGCAACTCCGGCGCCTACAAGATGGACCGCGAGCGCGCCATGGCGGCGCCCGAGCCGCCGACGCGGCGGGTCAACATGAACCTCGTCGGCCGGGTGCTGACGAACGGCGCCGAGCCGCCCGTCGAGCTCCTCTTCGTCTACAACTGCAACCCGCTGGCGACCCTCCCCAACCAGGAGCTGGTGCGCCGCGGCCTGGAGCGCGAAGACCTCTTCACCGTCGTCTTCGACCAGGTGATGACCGACACCGCGCGCTACGCCGACCTGGTGCTGCCGGCGACGACCTTCCTGGAGCACGCGGAGCTGTCGCGCGGCTACGGGGCCTACGTCGTCCACCGCAGCGCGCCGGTCATCGCGCCGGTCGGGGAGGCGCGCGGCAACGTCGAGGTCTTCGCCGACCTCTGCCGCCGGCTCGGGCTGGCGCGGCCGGGCGACGCGGAGACGGCGGACGAGCTGGCCGACGCGCTCCTGCCGGCGCGGCTGCTCGCCGAGCTGCCGGGGCCGGGGAGCGCGCTCCCCGACTGCGGCGCCGCCCCGGTGCAGTTCGTGGACGTCTTCCCCTACACGCCGGACCAGAAGGTCCACCTGGTGCCGGAGGCGCTGGACCGCGAGGCGCCGGAGGGGCTCTACGCCTTCCGCCCCGACCCGGCGAGCGCGGCCTTCCCGCTGGCGCTCATCTCGCCGGCCACCGGCCGGACGGTCAGCTCGACCTTCGGCCAGCTCGTGCGCGCCAAGGTGCCGCTGGAAATCAACCCCGACGACGCCGCCCCCCGCGGCATCGCCGACGGCGACCCCGTGCGCGTCTGGAACGAGTACGGCGAGGTGCGCTGCGCCGCGCGCCTGACGCGCGACCTCAAGCCGGGCGTCGTTCTGCTGCCCAAGGGCCTCTGGAGCCACAACACCGAGAGCGGCACCACCGCCAACGCCCTCGCCCCCGACACCCTCGCCGACCTGGGCGGCGGCGCCTGCTTCAACGACGCCCGGGTGGAGGTGGCGCGGGCGCCCGCCGCCTGAGGCGCGAAGCTTGCGTGCCGGGCCCTAGCCGCCATGCCCCGGACTCTCTTCGACGACCAGGAAGCGGCGCGGCAGGTCGAGGAGGCCGCGCCAGCGGCGGGGTCGCCGCTCGCCGAGCGGATGCGGCCGCGGACGCTCGAGGAGGTGGTGGGGCAGGAGGCGCTGGTGGGAGAGAAGGGGTTTCTCCGCCGCGCCATCGCCGCCGACCGGGTGCCGTCGCTCATCTTCTGGGGGCCGCCGGGGTCGGGGAAGACCACCCTCGCCCGCCTGATCGCCGCCGCCACGTCCTCGCGCTTCGTCCCCTTCTCGGCCGTCACCTCGGGCATCAAGGAGGTGCGCGAGGTGATGGCCGAGGCCGCGCGCCTGCGCCAGGCCCAGGGGCGGCGCACGCTCCTCTTCGTCGACGAGATCCACCGCTTCAACCGGGCTCAGCTCGATGCCTTCCTGCCGGTGATGGAGGACGGCACCATCACCCTCGTCGGCGCCACCACCGAGAACCCGTCCTTTGAGCTGAACGCCGCGCTTCTCTCCCGCGCCCGAGTCCTGATCTTCAAGTCCCTCGATGAAGAAGCGATCGAGCAACTCCTGGCAAGGGCCGAGACTGTCACGGGAAATTCGCTCCCGCTCACCGCCGAGGCGCGGGCTTCCCTGACAAGGATGGCGGACGGCGACGGGCGCGCCGCGCTGACGCTGGCGGAAGAGATCTGGCGTTCTGCGAAGCCCGACGAGGTCTTCGACGCGGAGCAGCTGCAGGAAGTGATTCAGCGGCGCGCCCCGATTTACGACAAGGGCCAGGAAGGCCACTACAACCTCATCAGCGCGCTCCATAAGACGATCCGCGGCTCGGATCCGGATGCGGCGCTCTACTATCTTGCGCGCATGCTCGACGCCGGCGAGGACCGGCTCTTCATCGCCCGCCGGCTCGTGCGCGCGGCGGTCGAGGACATCGGCCTCGCCGATCCGCAGGCGATCGTGCAGTGCCTCGCCGCCAAGGACACCTACGACGTCCTCGGCAGCCCCGAAGGCGAGCTGGCGATCGCGCAGGCCTGCCTTTACCTCGCGACCGCGCCCAAATCGAACGCCGCCTACATCGCGCAGAAGGCCGCCTGGAAAAGCGCGCGAGAGACCGG
>DATLOC010000034.1:0-35530 GCA_035536455.1 Thermoanaerobaculia bacterium
CCGGCCGCGGCGTCCTGGTCCACAGCGAGGGGAGCTGCCGGCGGGTCCTCGCCAGCCGCCCGCGAGCCGCGGTGCGCGCCGTCCCGCACCCCTGGTTCCCGCACGCGGAGGCGGGCGACGGCGGCGCAGCCCGCCGCCGCCGCGGCCTCCCCGCCGACGCCCTCCTCATCGCCGCCGTCGGCTACATGACCCGCGCCAAGCGCCTCGACGTGGCCTTCCGCGCCTTCGCCCGCATCGCGCCGCGGCACCCGCGGGCGCACTTCGCCGTCGTCGGGGAGGTGTCGAAGGATTACGACGTCCCCAGCCTGGTGCCCGAGGCGCTCCGCCCGCGCGTCCACCTCGCCGGCCGGCCGGAGCACGCCGAGTTCCTCGACTTCATGGCGGCAACCGACTTGGCGGTCAACCTCCGCTACCCGAGCGCCGGCGAGGCCTCGGGCGCGCTGATGCACCTGTTCGGGCTGGGCAAGCCGGTAATCGTCACCGACACCGGCTCCTTCGCCGAGCTGCCGGCGGGGACCTGCGCCAAGGTGCCGCCCGACCAGACGGAGGAGGACCTGCTCGCCGCCTACCTCGACGCCCTCGCCGGCGATCCCGCGCTCCGCCGCGCCATGGGGGCGGCGGCGGCCCGCCACGCCGCGGAGCACCACCGGGTAGACCGCGCCGCCGCCCTCCACGCCGCGGCGATCGAAGCGGTCCTCGCCGAGGGCATCCGCCCGGTCCCCGCGGTGCCGCCGCTCGCCCCCTACCCGCCGGAGGACGTCCTCTCCGACCTCATCGCCGAAGCCACCGCCGACGCCGTCGACCTCGGCGCCAGCGAGGACGACGACGAGCTGCTGCGCGAGCTCGCGGGCGACCTTCTGGGCCTCGGTCTCGGGGCAGGCATGGGGGCCGCGGTGAAGGGATAAACTGCGTCGGAGCCGAAGGGAGAGCATGATGGTCCGCACGATCAAGGAGAACCTCAGGGTGGAGAAGCAAGGGTCGATCGAGATCCGCCATCCGGACTTGACGGCCGGCTCGGATGCCGAGGTCATCATCCTGATCGACACGCCGGCGCCGGCAGCCGGGACCGGCCCGGAAGAGGCGCCCCGGCAGCCGATCTGGGAAGTCGCCGCCGAGATTGCCGGCACGGTGCCGGACGACGTGTGGAAGAGCGTCCCGACCGATCTCTCGAAGAACCTGGACCATTACTTCTACGGCGCGCCGAAGGACGAGGATTGAGGGCCGTCTTCGTCGATACCGCCTACTGGATCGCGCTGCTCAACCCACACGACGACCTGCACGAGCCTGCACGGCGCGTGTCTGCCTCTCTGCAGGCCGTTCGCCTGGTGACGAGTGAAGCGATTCTCGTCGAGTGGCTGAACGACTTCGCACGGCGCGGCCGGCACCTGCGCGCGGCCGCCGCCGCACTCATCGAGAGGTTGCGCGTCGACCCTGCGGTCGAGGTCGTCCCGCAGACGAGCGCC
The DNA here is from genome assembly GCA_035536455.1 of Thermoanaerobaculia bacterium. Lineage (GTDB taxonomy): Bacteria > Acidobacteriota > Thermoanaerobaculia > Multivoradales > UBA5704 > DASUNQ01. Next base: position 1,464 of record DATLOC010000034.1, read on the forward strand.
GACTTCGAGGAAGCCCTGCGTCTGTATGCGGAACGCGGCGACCAGAGCTGGAGTCACACGGACTGCTCTTCGTTCAGCATCATGAGGCGACAGGGGATCACCGAAGCCCTGACATACGACCGGCACTTCGAGCAGGCAGGGTTCCAGGCGCTCCTCAGGAGCTGACACCGCGGCGGCGACGCAGCTTCGCTTTCGACTGCCTCGAGCAGGCGGTGGGCCGCTCTTCGGTCTCAGGGACTGGATCGTGCACGACCACGACCTCGTCTCCCTGCGCGGCACTCCGCGCTTCGAGGCCGTGCTGGCGCGGCTTGGCTAGGGGAAGCCAAAAGAAAACGGCGGGCCCGGAGGCCCGCCGTCACGACATCGATCGTTACTTCTCTACCGCCCGTCGTCGCAGTGCGTCGGGTCGGTCGCGCAGTCGCCGGCCTTGATCAGGATCGACACCAGCCCGCTGTGGACCGTCGCGCCCAGCTCCGCCTCGTAGCCGAAGCTGTTGGTGCCGACGAAGCCGGTGTTCGGCGTGTAGCTCACCCGCGAGCTCGGCAGGGTTGCCGGCACGCTGGTGATCGTCGCGCCGAGCGAGTCCTTCAAGATCCCGTTCGCCGGCAGCGAGGTGATCCGGAAGATCGTCGGGGCGACGACCCCCGGCGTGGCGAGCGAGAGGTGCGGCTGCAGGAAGTCCGCGACGTTGCCGGCCGCCGAGGTGCGGATCTCGAGGCCGCGGGCCGGTCCCGCGAGGCTCTCGTCGACCCGCCCCTGGACGATGAAGTGAGTGGCGCCGGCGGCCTTCGCCGACTGTAGCTCCGCCCTGACGTCGAAGCTGAACGTCCCGTCGCTGCCCACCGGCATCGACGACAGCGGCGGCACCGGCATGGTGGCGCCGACCGGCTCCAGGCTCGACTCGAAGTCGCTGTCGTCCAGCGCCGAGTTGCCGCCGGCGCCGGCGAAGAAGACGGTGTCGAGCGAGTCGATCGTGCCGCGGTGGGTGTTGAGCACCACCGTGGCGCTCTCGAGGTTTCCGGTGCCCAGTGTCGAGATGTCCCACTCGATGTGGAAGCGAGCCTTGCCGTTGGTGCCGGGCCCGCCGCCGGTGAAGCCGACGCTGGCGCTGGCGAAGATCGGCGCCGAGCCGGGCAGCGCGGCGTGCTCGTCGCCGAAGCCGTCGTTGTTGGCGTCGGCGACGTTGCCGGCGATCTCGGCGCTGTCGAGGAAGGCCGCGGGCTGGCCGACGAACACCTTGCGGCTGGGCGCCACCACGGCGCTCGTCTCGCCGCTCGCCGAGGAGAGGCTGCCGAGCGTGATCTCGAGCGGCCGGTCCTCGGACGTCTCCGCCGTCTTGTCCGGCGCCAGGTCGGTCGGTTCGACGACGGCCGGGGCGACCGTGATCGTCACGTGCGCCGTGTCGCAGACCGGCGAGCCCGAGATCGTGCCGCAGGCGGTGAAGTCGAAGCCGTCGGTGCCGTTGAAGCCGCTGGCCGGAGTGTAGACGACGGAGGCGGTGCGCTGCGGGCTCTCGCTGCCGGCGACGACTGCGCCGAGCGTGCCGTTGGCCGGGCCGCTGCCGCCGACGATGGCGAAGGAGAGCGATACCCCGGCCGGCGCGTCGCCGTCGAGGGTGATGGTCACGGCGTGGTCGGTCGTCGTCTGTTCGACGCCGTCGAGGGCGATCACCGTGGTCGGGGGCACGTCCGGCACCTCCGGCGTGTCCGCCGGATTGATGCGCACGGTCGCGACGCCGATGGCGCCGTGCGCGTCGGTCACCTTGTAGGTGAAGCTGTCCGCCACGTTGCCGGCGGTCGCCGGGTTGTAGGTGACGCTGGCCGTCTCGGTCGAGACGACCGCCCCGGTCACCGCGACGAGGCCGGCCGTCGAGGGCCGCGGCGTCGGGGTCGGCGCCGGGTCCTGGGTGATTCCACTCAGCGACCCCTGGGTCGGGCTGGTAAGAATGTCGAAGGCGATGTCGTCGCCGTCGGGATCGCTGCCGCTGAGCGTGATCACGAGATTCGTGTCGCCGCTGGTCGCGACGTCCTTGGGGTCGGCGACCGGCGCGCGGTTGGCGAAGAAGCTCTCGAGCGTCACCGCGACGTTGCGGTCGAGGAGCACGTTGCGCCCGATCAGGGTGCCGTTGGCGGTCGTGTCCTGCTCGAGGGCGATGGTGCCGTTGGGCGCATAGACGTTGGCGTCGAGGTTGCTGCCGCGGCCGAAGGAGACGGCGCGCGGCAGGCCGTCCGGGCCGTCCACGCCGCCGACGTACACGATGGCCTGTGAGGCGGTCAGGCCGGAGGCGGAGGTCGGCCCGAAGGAGCCGAACGAGCCGAGGTCGAGCCGCTCGGCGATCCGCAGGTCGAGGTTGTCGGCGAAGGTGACGAGGCGGCAGGGCTGCCCGCCGCAGTTGCCCTGGCCGCCCGAGGAGACGAGCGAGCGGACGTTGTAGGTGCCGCCGGCCAGCGCCAGCGTGCCGCCGGAGGCGACCTGGATGTCGTCGTAGTCGCCGGCCGGGAGGTTGACGGTCTGGCCCGCACTCACGAAGACGTCCACCGACTCCGGCCGCAGCGCCGCGGTCTGGAACTGCGGCAGCAGCGTGAAGACCGGCAGCGGCAGCGGGGTGTCGAGCGGGCCGGTCGAGGCGTTGTCCTTGCTCAGCGTGTTGTAGGAGACCGCGCCCACCGCGGCGCCGCGGTCGAGGACGATCGAGTCCGCCGCGATGTCGCCGGCGATCGTCGTGCCGCGTCCGATGCCGAGCTCGAAGCCGGGGCGCAGCGTCGGGCCGGGGCTGGCGTCGTTGACCGCGACGCCGCCTTGCACCGACGAGGCGCGGCCGATGTCGATGCTGTTGGTGGCGAGGACCGCCACCTCGTCGAAGCCGGAGAGGACGGAGGCGCCGACGACCGGCCAGGCGTAGACCGCGTCGCCGGCGAGGTTCGGCAGGCCGAAGCGGCCGCCGCGCTGCGGGCGCAGCGGCGAGCCGCCGAGGAGCGCGGAGATGCGCAGCAGCTCGCGCCGGGTGGGCAGGCGCCAGTCGCTGCGGCCGAAGTTCTCGACCGCGCCGGCGTTCATCGCGGCGATCAGCTGAACCGCTTGGGCGCGCGGCAGGACGGCGGCGCGCGCGAAGCCGGAGCTGACCGCGAAGTTGCGGTCGCGGACCCAGGTGAGGCCGGTGCCGAGGTCGCTGATCGTGCCGTCGGCGTTGTGGCGCAAGGGGCCGGCGGCCGGGGCCGCGGGCGAGAAGAGAAGCGCGAGCGTGACAACGAGAAGAGCGGGGCTGACGAGGCGTCGCATGCACGACCTCCGGAAGAGAAGCGGCGGCCGACACTCCGCCGCGTACCGCCGCGGAGAGAGGGGCCGTCTAAGGGATATTGTCCCCAGGATGCCGCGCGCGGGCCGCCGAGTCAACTCACATTCCGGCAAGTTCTGACATCGACGAAATGCGGAACTCGCAAAAGGGAAGCCGGCTCGGTTGCGGCCGTTTCGCCAAGGCCGGCGCGGCGCTGCTCGTCCTGGCGCTCCTCGCCGCGCACTACGCCTTCTGGTACCTGCCGCGCGAGCGCTCCGCCGCGCCCGACCCCAACGACCTCCCGGGGCGCCTCCTCGCCGCCGGCGCGGCCGACGTCTGCCTCTGGCTGCCGTACCCGCACCAGAACGCCGGCGCGCTGCAGCGCGCGGTGGGGGACTGGCCGGCCTGGCTGGGGGCGGTGTCGCGGGTCGCCGGCCTGCCGCCGCCGGCGCTGCCCGCCTTCGGCCCCTTCGCCCTGCCGCCCTCGCGCGAGCTGACCGCCTGCTCGGACCTCGACGGCGGGCGGCTGGTGGTGGCGGCGCGGGTCTACCCGCTCCTCGGGCTGGTGGCGCGCACCGCGGGGCGGCTGGCGGGGAACCCCTGGCTCGCCGGCGGGCGGGTGGAGGAGGGGGAGCGGACGCTGGAGGTGGCCTGGGACGGCGGGCTCTGGACGGTGCGCGGCGGGGCGCCGGTGCCGGTGCCGGAGCGCGCGCCGGCGGCGCCGGCCGGGGAGAAGGCGCTCGCGGCCCTGCGCCTCGAGGAGGGGATCTCGCGCTTCCCGCCGGGCCGTTACCTCCTGCAGCGCGAGCAGGGGGACCTGGTGCTGCGCCTCACTGGCGCCGCGCCGCCGGCGCTCGACCCCGGGCTCGACCGGCTGCCGCGCGGCGACCGGGCGCTGCTCCTTGCGGCGACCGAGAGCGCCGCCGGCGAGGACCGCCGCGCGCCGGCGGCGATCGCGCTCTACGAGGGCCAGTCGGTGGCACGCTTCCGCCTCCCCGGCATCGCGCTCTTCCAGGCCCCCGGTCAGGAAGGATGGCGGCTCCCGGGCGGCCGCCTGGGCGCCGCGTTGCGCGGCGGCCTGCCGTCCGGCGAGGCGGCGGGCTGGCGCATCGTGGCGATGGACCGTGAAACGCTCCGCCGCGCCGAGCAGCTGGCGCCGCACCTGGCGGCGGCGATCGACCCGCGCGGGGCGGGTGGAGGGCCGCGCCTGGTCTCCGGAGTCTGGGCCGAGCCCCGCGGCGCCTACCGCCTCGTCCAACAAGTCCGCGACACCCTCGAAGACCTCCCCCTCGTCCGCGGCAGCGAAGTCCAACGCTGGCGCGACTGGGAAACGGTGTTGGAACCCTTCGCAAACTGCGAAGAGCTTTCGCTCGTCTCCACCGAATGGCCGGGGACGTTTCGGATGCGATTAGCGGGCTGTAAGTAGAAGAGTCCCGCGCGGGGCGGATAGTGCCGCGTGAGATGCCGGGCCATCCGGCCCGCGAAGAGGCGCGCCCGCTTCGCGGGTCCTGGTTGGGAAGGGCGGTGGCTGGTTAGCGGGTGGAGGCTTCGCCGCTAGCGCACGGTGGCCCCCTAACCGGAAACGCGCCGCTTCGCGGGCCTCTGGCCCGGCACATCACGCGGCGCCATGACTCGGAACTCTGAAGTGACGTCGCCCCCACTCAAGAGGGGCCAGATATGAGCAGGGGCTCCACCGCCGGTTCTAGGGCCCGCAGGATCTCTGGAGCGCCGGGCGCTCCGTCCGCTCCCCCCTGGCAGTCCACCATGCGAGGCGACGAAGGCAAGAACGTGTTTGCCGGCAAGAGCGGTCTGAACAGGCACGCGAAGCGCGGACATCAAGGAGCGCCCGGCGCGGAGGAGACCTGCGGGACCCCACACCGGAACGGCCGCAGCAAGCAGGGTGGGGGGCAGATTTGACAGAGCAGTATCAACCCCTTACCCTACGCCGTTGGCCCGGTTGGAGGTTCGGATGCGGATTTGGCTGGATCAGGTTCGCGAAGAACCGTTCGACTGGGAGGAGACGCAGGAAGTGCCGACCGAGCCCTTGGGCAGGCCGGAGCTGCTGTCCCTGGGGCCCGTCGCGTGGCGTGGGCAGGTCGTCTTCGTCGACCCCGGCTACCTGCTGCGCGCCCGGCTCTCCTACGAACAGACGCTCGCCTGCAACCGCTGCCTGAAACCGTTCACCGAGCGGTCCACCCCGGACGTCGAGCTGCTGCTCGAAGTCGGGGCCTCGGCGGCCGGCGCCGGCGAGCACGAGCTGCGCGACCGCGACCTCGGCACCCTCTACCTCGACGACGAGATCCTGGAGACCGAGCCCATCCTGGTCGAACAGCTCCAGCTCAACATCCCGATGAAGCCCCTCTGCCGGCCGGACTGCCAGGGGCTCTGCCCGACGTGCGGCGCCGACCGGAACCTCGAGTCGTGCACCTGCGAAGAGCGGTCGGTGGACCCCCGCTGGGCCGTGCTGGCGCCGTTGCGCGACCGGCTGAGCGGGGACGACGAATGAACCAGAGCCAGGGCGCCTAGCCCGCTATCCGACGAGGCCCGAACCATGCCGAACCCCAAACGCCGCCACTCCAAGGCCCGCCGCGACAAGCGCCGGGCCCACGACGCCCTCGAGCGCCCCGCCACCTCCGTCTGCCCGAACTGCGGCGAGACGAAGCTGCCGCACCGCGCCTGCAGCCACTGCGGCACCTACCGCGGGCGGCAGGTGGTGGACGTCAAGGAGACGACGTAAAGACCGGGTAGGACGCTCCGGGCTGCGCCGCTGCAGCCCGTATCCGCCGCCGACCGTGCACATTGCCGTCGATGCGATGGGTGGTGACTTCGCGCCGCGCTCGGCGGTCGAGGGGGCCTTCCGCGCCGCCGTCGAGGACGGCACCTCGGTCCTCCTGGTCGGCGACACCGCGCAGGTCGCGCCGCTGGTGCGCAAGCTCGGCGACCACGGCGGCCGCCTCGAGCTCGTCCAAGCCGACGAGGTCGTCGGCATGGACGAGCCGGCGATCACCCCGATCCGCAAGAAGCGCCGCTCCTCGATCCGCATCTGCTCCGAGCTGGTGCGCGAGGGGCGGGCGGCGGCGGTGGTGACCGCCGGCAACACCGGCGCGGCGATGATCGCCGCCAAGATGGTGATCGGCACGATCAAGGGGGTGGACCGGCCGGCCCTCGCCGCCGTCCTCCCCGGCCCCAAGGGGCGCGTCGTGCTCCTCGACGTCGGCGCCAACGTCGACGTCAAGCCCTCCCACCTGCGCGAGTTCGCGGTCATGGGGCACTTCTTCGCCCAGGAGGTGATCGGCATCCCGTCGCCGCGCGTCGGCCTCCTGTCGATCGGCGAGGAGGAGTCGAAGGGGACCGACCTGACGCGCGAGGTCTTCAAGGTGCTCAAGACGACGGGCCTCAACTTCCTCGGCAACGTCGAGGGGGGAGACGTCTTCAACGGCTCGGTGGACGTCATCGTCTGCGACGGCTTCGTCGGCAACGTGGTCTTGAAGAGCGCCGAGCAGCTCGCCGAGATGGTCGGCGCGATGCTGCGTGAGGAGCTGGGGCGCTCAGCCCGCACCAAGCTCGGCTACCTCCTCGCCAAGCCGGCCTTCGAGCGCTTCCGCGCCCGCACCCACTACAGCGGCTTCGGCGCCGCGCCGCTCCTGGGGGTGGACGGCGGCTGCTTCATCGGCCACGGCCGCTCGAACGCGGTGGCGATCCACAACGCCATCCGCCGCGCCGTCGAGTTCGCCAGCCACGAGGTGCACAAGAAGATCGCCGAGAAGATGATCGAGCTGCACGACGAGGAGCGAAGAATGCTCGGGTCGGAGGAGGTCGGGGCGGGATGAGCGAAGCGCTGGCGACGCGGCGGGTGGCCTTCGTCTTTCCCGGTCAGGGGTCGCAGAAGGTCGGCATGGGGCGCGGCTGGGCGGAGGTCTCGGAGGCGGCGCGGCGGACCTTCGAGGAGGCCGACGAGGCGCTCGGCGAGCCGCTCTCCCGCCTCTGCTGGGAGGGCCCGGAGGAGGAGCTGGGGCTCACCGTCAACACGCAGCCGGCCCTCCTCGCCGCCTCGACCGCCATCTACCGCGCCCTCGCCGGCACGCCGCTCGCCGATGTCGTCCCGGTGGCGCTGGCCGGCCACAGCCTCGGCGAGTACTCGGCGCTGGTGGCGGCCGGGGCGCTCCCCTTCGCCGATGCGCTCCGCCTGGTGCGCCGGCGCGGCGAGCTGATGCAGGCGGCGGTGCCGGTGGGGGAGGGGGCGATGGCGGCGGTCCTCGGGCTCGACGCCGCGGCGGTGGCGGAGGTGGCGCGGCAGGCGAGTGCCGATCAGGAGGGGGAGCTGGTGGCGGTCGCCAACCTGAACGCCCCTGTGCAGACGGTGGTCGCCGGCCACAAGGCCGCGGTGGACCGCGCCGTGGCGCTCGCCCGCGAGCGCGGCGCCAAGAAGGCCACCCTCCTGCCGGTCTCCGCCCCGTTCCATTCGCCGCTCATGCGCTTGGCGCGGCTCGGCATGATCGAGCCGCTGCGCGAGGCGCCGTTCGCCGCGCCGCGGGTGCCGGTCGTCGCCAACGTGGACGCGGCGCCGGTCGCGACCGCCGAGGCGGCCCGCGACGCCCTGGCACGGCAGATCGACGGGCCGGTGCGCTGGGTCGAGTCGGTGCAGTGGATGGAGCGGGAGGCCGGGGTGGACCTCTTCCTCGAGCTGGGGCCGGGCAACGTCCTCGCCGGGCTGATCCGGCGAATCGCCGAGCGGGCGACGGTCGCCAGCCTCGGCGAGCCGGAGCTGGTAGACAAATTTCTGGCAGCGGGGTGACGATGTTTCGACTCAACGGCAGGACGGCGCTGGTGACCGGCGCCTCGCAGGGGATCGGCGAGGCGGTGGCGCGGCGGCTGGCGGGGCAGGGAGCGCGCGTGGTCGTCGCGGCGCGCAACGAGGAGAAGCTGCGCGGCGTGGCGGGGGAGATCGAGGCCGCCGGCGGGAGGGCCCTCCCCTTCGCCCTCGACGTCGCCGACCCGGCCGCCGCCGCCGAGCGGCTCAAGGCGCTGCCCGAGGAGTTCGCGGCGGTGGACGTCCTGGTCAACAACGCCGGCATCACCGCCGACAACCTCCTCGCCCGCATGAGCCTGGAGGACTGGGAGCGCGTGCTGCGCACCAACCTCACGGGCGCCTACGTGCTGACCAAGGAGCTGCTGCGCGGCATGATGCGCCGGCGCTGGGGGCGGATCGTCTCCGTTTCCTCGGTCGTCGGGCTGATGGGCAATGCCGGCCAGGCCAACTACGCCGCTTCGAAGGCCGGCCTCATCGGCTTCTCCAAGTCGCTGGCGCGCGAGCTGGGGAGCCGCAACATCACGGTCAACGTCGTCGCCCCCGGCTACGTCGAGACGGCGATGACCGCGGCGCTTCCCGAGGCGTCGCGCGGCGAGCTGACCGCGGGGATCGCGCTCAAGCGGCTCGGCTCGCCCGACGACGTCGCCTGGGCCGTCGCCTACCTGGCGAGTGAGGAAGCCGGCTACGTCACTGGACATGTGCTGAACGTGTCCGGGGGGCTGTACATTTAGGTAGAATCGTGGGCTGCACCGATTCATCGATTGATAGCCGCGAGTCAATGGCATCGTTCTGGCTCGTAGCGGCGGTATGAGAGGAGCGAACCAGCGGATCCTGCTCATCGACGACGACCCGGACGACCGCTCCCTTGCCAGTGTTGTGCTCACGAGCGAATTAGGGCATTTCGAGGTCCACGAAGTCCCCGACGCCGTCACCTTCGCCCAAGCCTGCGCCCGCCGCGACTTCGATCTCGTCATCCTCGAACAGAAGCTGCACTGGGCCGACGGCTTGGCCGTGCTCGGCGCCATCAAGGAGGAGTGGCCGGAGATGCCGGTCATCCTCTTCACCCGCTCGGGGAACGAGGAGCTGGCGCTCAAGGCCGCGCGCCTGGGGGTCCACCAGTACCTGGTCAAGCGCCCGGGGACCTTCCTGCGCCTCGCCTCCGAGGTCGAGGCGGCGCTCCTGCAGACGCGAGCGCGGATCGTCCCCCCCGCCGGCCGCCGCGAGCCGCAGCTCGCCGCGGTGCCGCGCGAGGCGCCCGAGCCAGCACCCGAGCCACCGCCCGAGCTGGGCCGCTTCGCGGCCGTCGCCTCGCACGAGCTGCAGGAGCCGGCGCGCGCCATCGAGCGCTCGCTGCGCGCCCTGCGCGACGAGCACGGCGGCGGGCTCGACGACGCCGGGCGCGCCCTGGTGGAGCGGGCCGCCGCCGCCGCCGGCCGGCTGCAGGACATGGTGCGCGACCTGCTGTCGCTGTCGCAGGTCGAAGGGCGGGAGCGCCGGGAGCTGGTCGACGTCGACGCCGGCGAGCTCCTGGAGCAGGCCCTCGGCAACCTCGAGGCGGCGGTCGAGGAGAGCGGCGCCAAGGTGACGCACGCGCCGCTGCCCACGATCCACGCCGACCCGGTGCAGATCGTCCAGCTCCTGCAGAACCTGATCGGCAACGCGATCAAGTTCCACGGCGACCGCCCGCCGGCGGTCCACGTCGCCGCCGCGCGCACCGACGGCGAGTGGGTCTTCTCGGTGCACGACAACGGCGTTGGCATGGAGCCGGTCGAGGCGGAGTCGATCTTCACCTCGTTCAAGCGCCTGCGGCCGGAGGTGCCGGGGAGCGGCCTGGGGCTGTCGATCTGCAAGCGCGTCGTCGAGCGCCACGGCGGCCACATCTGGGTGAAGTCCGAGCCGGGGCAGGGCTCGACCTTCTACTTCACCCTGCCGCGGGCGGCCGAGCAAGAGCGGCCTCAGGGCGGGACACCATTTGCACGGCGTCGTTCATTCTGATATGTTCAATTGGGTCTGATGTTTATCTGAAGCAGGTTGTCGTCGCCGGGGGCGTCGGGACCGCAGGGTCGGTTGCAACTTGCTGTTGGAGGGGAGATGACCGACCGGCCCATCCGGGTCCTGATCGTCGAAGACAACCCCGACGATCTCCGCCACGTCCTGAAGCTCCTCGAGCGGGGCGCCGCCGGCCCCGCCACCACGCTCACCGCGGGCAGCGTCGGCGAGGCCGTCGACCTCCTGCGCGGCGGCGCGCGGGCCGACGTCGCTCTGCTCGACCTGGCGCTGCCCGACACCACCGCCGGCTCGCTCGAAACGCTCGAGCGGGTGCAGGCCGCGGCGCCGCTCCTGCCGACCGTCCTCCTGACCGGTCTCGACGACGAGGTCGTCGCCGAGGAGGCGATCCGCCGCGGCGCCCAGGACTACCTGCCCAAGCGCAGCCTCGAGGCGCGGCTCCTCGGCCGCGCGCTGCGCTACGCCATCGAGCGCAAGCGCGCCGAGGTGGCGCTGCGCGAGAGCGAGGAGCGCTACGCGCTGGCGGTCGCCGGGGCCAACGACGGCCTCTGGGACTGGGACCTGCAGCGCGACACGATCTACTTCTCGCCGCGCTGGAAGGGGATGCTCGGCCACGGCCTCGACGAGGTGGGCGAGAAGCCGCCGGAGTGGTTCGACCGCGTCCACCCGGACGACCTCCTGATCCTGCGGGCGGAGATCTCGGCCCACCGCGCCGGCGGCACGCCGCACTTCAAGAGCGAGCACCGGATGCTGCACAAGGACGGCACCTATCGCTGGGTGCAGTCGCGCGGCATCGCGGTGCGCGACGCCGCCGGGCAGCCGTACCGGATGGCCGGCTCGATGGCCGACATCACGGCCCGCAAGCTGGCCGAGAAGCGCCTGCAGCACGACGCCTTCCACGACTCGCTGACCGGGCTGCCCAATCGCGCCCTCTTCCTCGACCGCCTGGGCGTGGCGCTCGCCCATGCCCGCCGCCGCGGCGACCACGCCTTCGCCGTCCTCTTCTTGGACCTCGACCGCTTCAAGAACGTCAACGACAGTCTCGGCCACCACGTCGGCGACGAGCTGCTGGTGGCGGTGGCACGCCGCGTCGAGGTGCTGCTGCGCCCCGGCGATACCGTCGCCCGCCTCGGCGGCGACGAGTTCGCGATCCTCCTCGACGGGGTCGACGACCCGGCGCAGGCCTCGCGCGTGGCGCAGCGGGTCAACCGCGAGCTGTCGCGCCCCTTCGACATCCAGGGGCACGAGGTCTTCGTCACCATGAGCCTGGGGATCACGTTGAGCTCGAGCGCCAGCTACGAGCGCCCCGAGGACGTGCTGCGCGACGCCGACACCGCGATGTACCGCGCCAAGGCCGCGGGCAAGGACCGCCACGCCATCTTCGACCGCGCCATGCACGAGCACGCGGTGGCGCTGCTCCAGGTCGAGACCGACCTGCGCCGCGCCATCGAGCGCCAGGAGTTCGTCGTCCACTACCAGCCGATCGTCGAGCTGGCGAGCGGCGAGATCGACGGCTTCGAGGCGCTGCTGCGCTGGCACCATCCGGCGCGCGGCCTGCTGCAGCCGGAGAGCTTCATCTCGATCGCCGAGGACACCGGCCTGATCGTGCCGATCGGCTGGTGGGTGCTGCGCGAGGCCTGCCGCCAGCTCGCCGAGTGGCAGGCCAACGGCTGCGGCCGCTCGATGGCGGTGAGCGTCAACCTCTCGGGCAAGCAGTTCCTGCAGACCGACCTGGTGCGGCGCATGCGCCGCCTGTTGCGCGAGGTGCCGATCGCCCCCGGCAGCTTGCGCCTGGAGATGACCGAAGGGGCGATCATGGAGCAGGGGCAGGCGGCGGTCTCGAAGCTCCTGCAGCTGCGCGAGCTGGGCATCAAGCTCTACATCGACGACTTCGGCACCGGCTACTCGTCGCTCTCCTACCTCCACCGGCTGCCGATGGACGGCCTGAAGATCGACCGCTCCTTCATCAGCAGCGGCGCCGGCGCCGCGCCCGGCGGCAGCACCGAGATCGTGCGCTCGATCGTCGCCCTGGGGCGCACCCTGGGCATGGGGGTGGCCGCCGAGGGGCTGGAGACCGCCGAGCAGGTGACGCACCTGCGCGGGCTCTCCTGCGAGCTCGGCCAGGGCTTCTTCTTCTCCGGCCCCGTGGACCGCTCCGCGGCCGGCGGCCTGATCGCCCAGCACACCCGCTGGTGACCGCCGCCGGAGGCGCCGCGGCGGCCTTGGCCTCCCCTTTGCTTTGTGCTACAAACCCGCGGGGCTGGCCGCATTTCCACCGTATGGAGGGATGAGAGCGATGGCCGTACAAGAGAGGGTGAAGAGCATCATCGTGGAGCAGCTCGGCGTCGACGAGGACGAGGTGACGCCGGAGGCCAGCTTCACCGAGGACCTGGGCGCCGACTCGCTCGACATCGTCGAGCTGGTCATGGCCTTCGAAGAGGAGTTCGGGATCGAGATCCCGGACGAGCACGCCGAGAAGATCGGCAACGTCCGCGAGGCCGTCGAGTACATCCAGAACAACGCCGGGGACCAGAACTGACCCCGCGGACCCCGCCGAACTCCCCGCCGACAACCTTTGACCGCCTCTCCGAGACGCCGCGTCGCCATCACGGGGGTGGGGCTCGTCTCCCCCCTGGGGATCGGCACCGACGCCAACTGGCAGGCGCTGCTGGCCGGGCGCAGCGGCATCGGCACGATCACCCGCTTCGACACGTCGCAGTACCCGGTGCGGATCGCCGGCGAGGTCAAGGGCTTCGAGCCGCACGACTACAGCGACCACAAGGACGTTAAGAAGAGCGACCTCTTCATCCACTACGCCCTGGCGGCGACGCACTTCGCGATGACCGACTCCGGGCTCGTCGTCGACGACGACAACCGCGACCGGGTCGGGGTGATCATCGGCTCCGGGATGGGCGGGCTGCCGCTCATCGAGACGATGCACAAGGTGCTGCTCGACCGCGGGCCGTCGCGCGTCTCGCCGTTCTTCATCCCCGCCCTCATCGTCAACATGGCCGCCGGGCAGGTGTCGATCCGCTACGGCGCCCGCGGCCCCAACAGCTGCCCCGCCACCGCCTGCACGACCGGCCTCCACGCCGTGGGCGACGCCTTCCGCCAGATCCAGTACGGCGCCGCCGACGCGATGATCGCCGGCGGCGCGGAGGCGGTCATCACGCCCCTGGCGTTCGCCGGCTTCGCGGCGATGCGCGCCCTCTCGACCCGCAACGACGAGCCGGAGAAGGCCTCCCGCCCCTGGGACCGCGACCGCGACGGCTTCGTCATCGGCGAGGGGGCGGGGATCCTGGTGCTCGAGGAGCTGGAGAGCGCTCGGCGGCGCGGCGCGCCGATCTACTGCGAGATCGTGGGCTACGGCATGAGCGGCGACGCCTACCACATGTCGGCGCCGCAGCCGGAGGGGGACGGGGCGATGCGGGTGATGCGTACGGCGCTCGCCGACGCCGGCCTGCCGCCGGAGAGCGTCGGCTACATCAACGCCCACGGCACCTCGACGCCGCTCGGCGACCGCGGCGAGGTCAAGGCAATCCGCGCCGTCTTCGGCGCCCACGCGGACAAGCTGGCGGTGTCCTCGACCAAGTCCTCCACCGGCCACTTGCTGGGCGCGGCCGGCGGGCTGGAGTGCGGCATCCTCGCCCTCGCCGTCCGCGAGCAGGTGCTGCCGGCGACGCTCAATCTCGACCACCCCGACGAGGGCTGCGACCTCGACTTCGTCCCCCACACCCCCCGCCCGGCGAGCTTCGAGGTCGCCCTCACCAACTCCTTCGGCTTCGGCGGCACCAACGGCGCCTTGCTGATGCGGCGCTGGGAAGAGGGCGCCTGACCCAGGCCGGGTTCGAGGCCATGCTCGCCGAGCTGGCGCGGGCGTGGGCGGCGCGGGACTACGAGGGCGCCGCCGGTTGGTTCGCCGAAGACGTCCGCTACGCCGACCCGCTCCGCTACCGCCACGCCTCCCGCGCCGAGTTGCTCCGTTTCTTCCAGGTCGACGGCGGGTACGAGCAGCGCACCGTCTGGCACAACGCCGTCTTCGACGAGGCGCGCCAGGTGGGCGCCGCCGAGTACAGCTACGAGGGGCACCAGCGCTACCACGGCGTCGTCCTCGTCAAGCTGCGCGACGACAAGGTCACCCACTGGCGCGAGTACCAGCACGTCTCCGACCTCGACTGGGAGGACTTCTGGGCCGGCGCGGCGTCTTGAGACTCGGCTTGTCGCCCATCTTACGAGGTGACTACTGTTAAACTCCGCAGGTGACTACCTCGGAGGGCGCCATGCAAGCCGTCGGCATCAAAGATCTCAAGGCCAAGCTCAGCGACTATGTCGGGCGGACGCGCAAGGGCGAGCGGTTCCTGGTGACGGATCGCGGCGAGCCGGTCGCGGAGCTTGCTCCGTTGACCCCTGAGCGGGTTGCCCTTCTGAAGCTTGCCGCCGAGGGCGAAGTGCTTTGGAGCGGCGGCAAGCCGAAGGGGCTGCGCGGGGTGGTCGTGCGCGGCGAACCGGTGGCGGAGACGGTCGTCCGCGATCGCCGGTGATCCTCTATCTGGACACCAGCAGCCTGGTCAAGCTCTACCTCGAAGAGGAGCATTCAGACCTAGTCCGCGAGTGGGTCGAGAGTGCGGAAGCAGTCGCCACATCCCGGGTCGCGTATCCGGAAGCCCTGAGCGCCTTCGCCAGGCGCCGCCAAGCGGACGATGTTTCCGCTGAAGACTTTGAGCTCTTGCGGCAAGCATGCGAAACCGACTGGCCGAGTTTCGTGCTGCTTCCTCTCGGAGAGCGCCGGGCCGGTGGGCTCGCCGTCAAGCACGTACTGCGTGGCTTCGACGCCGTGCACCTCTCGGCGGCGCTCGATCTCGTCGAGCAGCTGGCTGCGGAGAGCATCGTCTTCTCTGCTTTCGACGCCAAGCTCCTCGATGCGGCCCGCGCCGAGGGAATCGCATCTCTTCTCCCGGCGGGCGAGTGAGCTAAGGCTCTATACCTGTCACCGCTCCCTGAGGTGCCGGTCGAAGAACTCGGTCATCCGGCGGTAGAAGTGCTCCTGCGCGGCGCCGGTCATGCCGTGCTTCTGGTTGGGATAGAAGGCCTCCTCGAAGGGGCGGCCGGCTTCGACGAGCTTCTGGGCCAGCACGGTCGAGTTCTGCGGATGGACGTTGTCGTCGCCTGTGCCGTGGACGAGGAGCAGGTGGTCGGCGAGCCGCGCCGCGTAGGTGACCGGTGACGACGCCTCGTAGCCCTTCTCGTTGTCGCGCGGGTGATCGAGGTAGCGCTCGGTCCAGACCGTGTCGTAGAGGTGCCAGTCGGTGGGTGGCGCGCCGGCCACCCCGGCGCGCCAGACGCCGGGGCGGTTGAACAGGCTGTAGAGGGTGTTGAAGCCGCCGCCCGACCATCCCCAGAGCCCGAGGCGCGCCGGGTCCACCCAGCCGAGCCCCTTCAGGTGCTCCACCGCGGCGAGCTGGCCGGCGAGCTCCACCTCGCCGAAGCGGCGGTGGAGGCGGTCCTCGCCGGCGCGGCCGAAGAAGAGCGAGGCCTGGTTGTCCACCGACAGCTCCGCGTAGCCGCGCTGCGCCATCGCCCGGTGCCAGAGACCGCGCACGTTCCCCTCCCAGCGGTTCGCGACCACCTGCGAGCCCGGCCCGCCGTAGTGGTAGATGAGGACCGGGTAGCGGCGGCGGGCGTCGAAGCCGGCGGGCTCGAGCGACCGCGCCGGTAGCTGCGACCCCTCCGGGCCGGGGATGGTGAAGAGCCGCCACTTGGAGACTGCCGCCGGATCGAAGAGCGGCGGCGCCGACGGCAGGACGGCCGCCTCGCCTCCGTCGGGGCGCCGCAGCACCAGGCGAGGCGGGGTGTTGGCGTCGCTCCAGGTGTGGACCCAGGACCCGGTGCGCGGCGCGACGAGCGCCGTGTTCCAGCCCGCGCCCGGCGTCAGCCTGTCGACCTCGTCGCGCTCCAGGCCGGCGCGCAGCACCTGCCGCTCGGCCGCTCCCAGGCCGGCGATCTCGAAGCCGGTCGCCACCACCACGCCGCGCTCGGCGTCGAGGCCGTCGAGCGAGGCGACCGCCCAGCCGGGCGGCGTCACCGGCCGCAGCTCGCGGCCGTCCGCGGCGTGCAGGTAGAGCCGGCGGTAGCCCTCGCGCTCGGCGCCGCGGAGGAAGCGGCCGTCGGGGAGGAAGCGGAAGTCCTTGCCGAGGTTGATCCAGGGCGGCAGCTCCTCGACGAAGAGCGGCGCGCAGCGGCCGTCGGCGGCGCCGCAGAGGAGGACGGTGAGGCGGGTCTGCTCGCGGTCGAGGTGCTCGACCGCCAGGCGCTCGCCGTCCGGCGCCCAGTGGACGCGCGCCAGGTAGTCGTCCGGCGCGCCGCCGGTGGCGAGCCAGGTCGTCCTGCCGCTCGCCAGGTCGAGCACCCCGACCTTCACCCGCGGGTTCGTCTCGCCCGCCGTTGGGTATCGCTGCCAGCGCACCTCGGGGTAGCGCGGCAGCTCGTCCACCAGCGGGTACCGCGGCACCTCCCCCTCCTCGAACCGGTAGTAGGCGATCCGCCGCCCGTCCGGCGCCCACCAGAAGCCGGTTGCCTCGCGGTTCCAGATCTCCTCCCAGTAGAGCCAGTCGGTGGTGCCGTTGAGGACCTGGTTCTCCTCGCCGTCCGTGGTGAGGGCGCGCTCCTCCCTGGTCGCCACGTCGAGGAGATGGAGATCGAAGCCGCGGACGAAGGCGAGGCTCCTGCCGTCCGGCGAGAAGGCCGGCGCCTCCTCCTTCTCCGGCGTCGTGGTGAGGCGGGCGACGGCGCGGTCGCGCAGGCCGAGGAGGGAGAGGTCGCCCTCGGCAAGGAGGGCGATGGCGTCGCCCGCCGGCGACCAGACGAGCTCGTCGATCTCCTCCCGCCGCAGCACCGGCTCGGCCCTCCCGGTCGCCGCGTCGAGCACCCAGAGCGCCTCGCCGGCGCCGTCGTCCCAGAGGTAGGCGAGGCGGGTGCCGTCGGGCGACCAGGCGAGGTCGCTCGGCTGCCGCCCGCCGGCCCCCTCCGCGAAGACCAGGTCGAGCGTCAGCTCCCGCGGCGGCGCCGGACCGTTGGCGGCCAGGGGGAGCGCGGCGAGGAGGATGAGAAGCGGTGCCGGCGGTCGCATTGGCCAAGTGTAGATGCAACCTTTACCGACCCCCTGCCGTAGTGCAGCTCGGAGGAGACCACCGCCATGACCACTTACCACCGCAGGCCCGCGCTCGCCGCGGCCTTCGTCTGCCTGCTCGCCGCCGGCGCTACGGCTGCCGCCGCCGAGACCACGACCCGGGGCTTCCGCCGCGGCTTCCCGGCCGCCGGCGAGGTCCGGCTCGCCAACCTGGCGGGGCGGATCGAGCTGGTGCCGATCAAGGGCGCCGAGATCGTCGTCGAGACCACCGTCCACGCCGAGGGGCGCGACGCCGCCGAGACCCGCAAGCTCCTCGACGGCATGCACTGGGTCAAGGACCGCGACAAGAAGGGCCGCGAGGAGTGGGTGCTGACCTACCCGGTGAACGACTACGACGGCTTCGCCTACCCGCGCAAGGGGCACCAGGTGGAGATCCTGGGCATCGACTTCGGCCATACCAGCAGCACCTACCGCGGCGAGCGCGTACGCATCTACGCCAGCCGCCGCTCGTCGGTGCCGATCCTCTACGCCAACTTGAAGATCGGCATGCCGCAGAACGCCGAGCTGGCGGTGCGCAACGTCGTCGGCAGCGTGCGCGGCGGCTCGCTCCAGGGCGACCTGGTCGTCGACACCGGCAGTGGCGACGTGCAGCTCGCCGCTTTCGCCGGCGCCCTCGTCGTCGACACCGGCTCCGGCGACGTCACCCTCGGCAGCACCCGCGGCGAGACCTCCGTCGACACCGGCTCGGGCGACGTCACCGTCCAGCAGTGGGTGGGCAACGGCTCCGTGGACACCGGCTCCGGCGACGTCTCGATCGCCCAGGTCAAGGCCGGCAAGCTCTCGGTCGACACCGGCTCCGGCGACGTCATGGTCAGCCGCGGCGCCGTCGCCACCCTCTCCGCCGACACCGGCTCGGGCTCGATCCGCGTCCTCGGCGTCGAGGTCGAGGAGCTGGCCGCCGACACCGGCTCGGGGGACGTGACCGTCGAGACCTCGCTCGCCGAGACGCGCAGCATCCACGTCGACACCGGCAGCGGTAACGTCCGCGTCCTGGCCGGCCCTGCCGCCTCCTTCGAGATGTCGGCGAGCCAGGGGAGCGGCGACGTGCACGTCGGCTACGACGACGCGGAGCTGCGCAAGGACGGCCGCAAGGTGGTCGGCGCGCGGCGCGGCAACAGCCGCACCAAGATACGCTGCGAGACCGGCAGCGGCGACTGCTCGATCGGCCCGAAGGGCTGACCCCACGCCTAGGAGCTCAGGAATCTCCGTAGCGCCCGGAGCCGGCCCGCCCGTGCGGGCCGGGACCCGGGCGTTTTTTTTACATCTTGGAGTAGTTGGGGCCCCCGCCGCCTTCGGGCGGCACCCAGGTGATGATCTCGTAGGGGTCCATGATGTCGCAGGTCTTGCAGTGGACGCAGTTGCTGGCGTTGATCTGCAGGCGCTCGCCGGTGGGGGAGGCCGGGTCGCTCACCCACTCGTAGACCGCGGCGGGGCAGAAGCGGGTGCAGGGGTTGGCGTACTCGACGGCGCACTGGTAGATGCAGACGTCGGTGTCGTGGACGATGAGATGGACCGGCTGGTCCTCCTCGTGCACGGTGCCGGAGTGGTAGACGCCGGTCAGGCGGTCGAAGGTGAGCTTGCCGTCCGGGCGGAACGGCTCCGGCCGGGACTTCCGGCCCCCCGGCGTGTCGAGCGGCACCATGCGGGCGTGCCCCGGGCGGGTGGGGAGCCGGTCGCGGAAACCCCAGCCGCGGCCGCCGGTCACCAGCCCGACGCCGGCCTGGAACATCCCCGCCACGACGCCGTGGTCGAAGGCCTGGTGGAAGTTGCGCACCGCCCACAGCTCCTCGCGCACCCAGCTCTCCTCGATCTTCCGCTCGTAGCCCGCCAGCCGCTCGCCGTCGAGCGCGCCGGCGCGCAGCCCCTCGAAGATCGTCTCCGCCGCCAGCATCCCCGACTTCATCGCCAGGTGGATGCCCTTCAAGCGCTGGCTGTTGAGCAGCCCCCCCGAGTCGCCGACGATCAGGAACCCGTCGCCCGCGAGGCGCGGCATCGCCCACCAGCCCCCCTCCGGGATCGCCTTGGCGCCGTAGAAGGCCATGCGGCCGCCGTCGAGGAGGGCGGCGATCTCGGGATGGGTCTTGAAGCGCTGGAAGAGGACGTGCGGATCGAGCAGCGGGTTCTCGTAGTCGAGCCCGACGACCAGCCCGACGATCGCCTGGTCGCCCTGCATGCCGTAGACGAAGCCGCCGCCGAAGGTTTGCAGGCCGAGCGGCCAGCCCATGGTGTGGATCACCTGCCCCGGCTCGACGCGGCCGTGCGGGAGGTCCCAGACCTCCTTCAAGCCGATCGAGTAGACCTGCGGGTTCCGGCCCTCGGCCAGGCCGAGCCGCTCCTCGAGCTGCTTGACGAGCGTCCCGCGCGGGCCTTCGCCCAAGACCGTGACCTTGGCGCGGATGTCCACGCTCGGCTCGTAGTTGGCCTTGCGCCGACCGTCGCGGCCGACGCCGCGGTCGCCGGTGCGCACGCCGACGACACGGTCGCCGCGGTCGCCGTCCATGAGCACGGCGACGGCGGGGAACTCGTAGAAGATGTCGACGCCGGCCGCCTCGACCTTCGGCGCCATCCACTTCAAGAGCTTGCCGAGCGAGGCGACGTAGTTGCCTTCGTTTTCGAGCGGCGGCGGGATCGGGAGGGGGAGGGCGCGCTTCCCGGTCAGCCAGAGGAGCCGCTCGTGCTCGACCGGCGCCTCGAACGGCGCCGAGCGCCAGTCCTCGGGGAAGAGCTCGCGAAGGGCGCGCGGATCGACGACCGCGCCGGAGAGCGCGTGGCTGCCGATCTCCTTGCCCTTCTCGAGCACCGCGATCGAGACCTCGAGCTTCTGCTCGGCGGCGAGCCGCGCCAGGTGGTACGCCCCCGCCAGGCTCGCCGGCCCCGCCCCCACGAAGAGGACGTCCAGCTCGAGAGTCTCCCGCTCCGGTTCCATACGCGCGCGCTCCTCTGAGGGTCCGGGCCGAAAAGCCCGGCGGATGCTAGCAAAGACGGGCGAGACCCTTGGCTGCCTTGCAGCAGAGTTTCAGCGGATGCCATACTCGGTGAACCGTACCTGGCAAGCGCGCGCGACTTCGGGAGGCGACGATGAACAGGTACATCCGCGAGATCTGGATCAGCCTGCTGGGAAGTCTCGGCGCCGGCCTGGTCTTCCTATTCTTCGGCTTCCTCTTCCCGGACGACATCTGGAGCCTCAGGGTGCCTTTCTGGCTCCTGCCGCTGACGGTCGCGCTCCTCGTCTTCCCCTTCATCTACGCGCTCCGCAAGCTGCGCCGGACGGAGGAGCCGCACAACGTCCTGGTGATGCTCTCGGCGTTCGAGCGCCATACCTACTTCGCCGAGGTGCTGCGTTACATCATCGCCTGTCTCGACGAGACCCCGGCCCGCGACGGCCTGACGCTGCAAGCGGTCGTCAACGCTCCGCGCGCCCAATACAATCGGGCGAACCAACTGAGACATCTCAACGAAGCCCTCAGGAGACGGCACGAGTATGTGGGAGCCCTGATCGTGCCGGTGGACCCCAACAACGCCAAGGGCGACCTCGCCGAGTTCGTCCAGCGCTTCGAGCGCCCAGTCGTGTTCTTCGATACCAATCCATGCCTGCAGCCGGCGGAGTACACGCCCGGCTCCTGCTTCGTTGGCGTCGACGACCGGGCCGGCGGGCAGCTCGCCGCGGCCGCCATGGTGCACGAGCTGAGGAGGCTGGATCCCCCCGTAGCGAGGCCGCGGATCCTGGTCCTGCCGGGCGGGTTCCACGAGGCGAGAGAGGAGTGCTTCGCGGAGGTCGTGCGCAGGGAACTAGCCGGCGCAGTCGTCGAGACTGCCAACCCAAGCTACTTCGATCGTGACAAGGCGCGCCGGCTCGCCAGGAACTTGCTCGCGGAGGCCGCCGAAAAGCGGCTGAGCTACGACGGTGCCTTCTGCACGGGCGACGAGATGGCCTTGGGCTTTATCGAGGCGGTGCGCGAAAGGAACGGCTCGGGCGTGTCGGAGCGACTCGTCGTTATCGGCTACGACGGGATCAACGAGGCGCGGCGGCTCCTCGATCGCAGGGAGTCGCCGCTCAAGAACACCGTCGTGCAGGATTCGCAGCAACTCGGCGAGTCGGTGGTCTTCCAAATGACTACCCGGCACAAACAGGACCGCGCCCGCGACTCCTCTCCCGAGATCTTCCTCAAGCCCCGCCTCTACCACAGCCTCGCAGAAACTCCCTGATGCGCCCGCGCCTCGGGCTGTAACCCCCCGCCGCCGTCCCGGTATCCACCGGCAGGACCGCTCGACCCGGGAGGCGACGCCATGCCCTTCGTCCAGGATCTCCGTCTCGCCCTTCGCCGCGCCGCGCTGCGGCCCGGCTTCACCGCCGCGGCGCTGCTCACGATCGCGCTCGGGATCGGCGCTACGACGGCGCTCTTCAGCGTCGTCCGCGCCGTCCTGCTGCGGCCGCTGCCGTACCCCGAGCCCGAGCGGGTCGTCCTGCTCTGGAACATGCTCTACCCGGACGACGAGACCTGGCTCTCCTGGCGCGAGATCGTCGAGTACCGCCAAGCGTCGCAGTCCTTCACCGAGCTGGCGGCCTTCACCGACTTCGCCGCCAACCTGACCGGCGCGGGCGAGCCCGAGCGGGTGGCCGCCGCCTCGGTTACCGCCGACGGCTTCACCATCCTCGGCGCCGCGCCGCTCCTCGGCCGGACATTCACCGCCGACGAGGAGGTGCCGGGCCGCGAGCAGGTCGTCCTCCTCGGCGAAGCGCTCTGGCGGCGCCGCTTTGGCGGCGACCCCGGGATTGTCGGCCGCAGCGTCCACCTCGACGGCAAGCCGCACACCGTCGTCGGCGTCCTGCCGGCCGACTTCCACCTGCCGCTCGCCTACCGCGACGAGCAGCCGCCGCAGCTCTGGGTGCCGCTCGCCCTCAGTCCCGAAGCTTTCGAGGACTGGGGCGACCGCTATCTCTACGCGTTCGGACGCCTGCGGCCGGGCGTCGCGCCGGCGGCGGCGAGCCGCGAGCTGGCGGCGATCGCCGGGCGCTGGGTCGAGGCCGGGCACGTCCACGACCAGGGGGACCGCCGCCTCGAGCGCTCGGCCGTGCCGGTCGCCGAGCTGATGACCCGCCGCATCCGGCCGGCGCTGCGCGTCCTCGTCGGCACGGTCGCCTGCATCCTTTTGATCGCCTGCGTCAACGTCACCAACCTCCTCCTCACCGCCGCCGAGGGGCGGCGGCGCGAGGTGGCGGTGCAGGTCGCCCTGGGCGCCGGGCGCGGCCGCCTCCTCGCCCAGCTCCTGACCGAGAGCCTCCTCCTCTCCGCGGCCGGCGGCGCGCTGGGGCTCGCTCTGGCGTACACCGCGACCCGGCTCCTGGTGGCGCTGGCGCCCGCCGCCGTGCCGCGGGTCGAGACCGTCGGGCTCGACGCCCCCGCCTTCCTCTTCGCCGCCGGCGCCGTCGTCGCCACCGGTCTCCTCTTCGGCCTCGCCCCGGCGCTCCAGGGCTCGCGGGCGGAGGTGAGCGGCGTGCTCCAGGGCGCGCGCGGCGCCACCGCCGGGCCGCCGCGCCAGCGCTTCCGCCGCGCCCTGGTGGTCGCCGAGACGGCGCTCGCCGTGGCCCTGCTGATCGGCTCGGGCCTGATGCTGCGCAGCCTCTGGCAGCTGCGACAGGTGGACCTCGGGCTCGACCCGGGCCGCGTCCTCACCGCCCAGCTCACCCTGCCGGCGAGCGACTACCCGGGCGCCGCCGAGATCGCCGGCTTCTACGAGCGGCTGGTCGCCGAGGTCGAGGCGCTGCCAGGGGTCGTTTCGGCGGGCGCCGTGCGCATGCTGCCGCTGACCGGCATCATCGGCGACTGGAGCATCACCCTCGAAGGCAAGCCGCACGACCCGCGCGAGAACCCCAACGGCGACTGGCAGGTGGCGACGCCCGGCTACCTCGAGACGATGGACGTGCGGCTCCTGCACGGCCGCCTCCTCCGCGACACCGACCGCGCGGACGTGCCCTTCGCCGCCGTCGTCAACCGCAGCATGGCGGCGCGCTACTGGCCGGGCCAGGACGCCCTCGGCGAGCGCTTCCGGCTCGGCACCGCGCCCGACCGCCCCTGGTTCACCATCGTCGGCGTCTTCGCCGACGTCCACCACAACGGCGTCGTCGAGGAGCCGCGCACCGAGATGGTCCTGCCGCTCGAGCAGTTCCAGCTCGCCACCGGCTCCTTGCGCCGCGGCATGACGCTGGTGGTCAAGAGCCGCACCGAGCCGCTGGCGCTGGCGGCCGCGGTGCGCGCGGCCGTGCGCCGGCTCGACCCGCGCCTCCCCGTGGCGCGGCTGCGTACGATGGACGAGGTCGTCGGCACCGCGCTCTCGCAGCCGCGCTTCATGGCCCTCCTCCTCGCCCTCTTCGCCGGCCTGGCGCTGGCGCTCGCCGCGGTCGGGCTCTACGGTGTCATCGCCTACGGCGTCGCGGCACGCGGCCACGAGATCGGCATCCGCGTCGTGCTCGGGGCGACGCGCTCGCGGGTCCTCCGCCTGGTGCTCAGCGAGGGGATGGCGATGGCCGCCGCCGGCATCGGCATCGGGCTGGCGCTGGCGCGCCTCCTGACGCGCTTCCTGGCCGGCCAGATCTACGGCGTCACCGCCGACGACCCGGCGACCTTTGCGGCGGTGCCGCTCGTCCTCGCCGCGGTGGCGCTCGCCGCGACCTGGCTCCCGGCCCGCCGCGCCGCCCGCATGGACCCGGCGGCGACGCTGCGCGCGGGGTAACGGACCCGGCGGCCGGCGCGGGCTTCGAGTAGCATCCGCGGCCATGGCAGCCGGGGCCTGCGAGCCGCGCTACAGCGCGCGCGAGGAGATCGCCAACAGCGTCGTCCACGGCGCCGGCGCGGTGCTCGCGGTCGCCGGCCTCGCGCTCCTCGCCGACTCCGCCAGCCGCCACGGCACCGCGCGCCACGTCGTCGGCTGCGCCGTCTTCGGCGCCACGCTGGTCCTGCTCTACACGGCGTCCACGCTCTACCACAGCATCCCGTTCGAGCGCGCGAAGAGGGTCCTACGGGTCATCGACCACTCGGCGATCTACCTGCTGATCGCCGGCACCTACACGCCGTTCGCGCTGGTCAGCCTGCACGGGCCCGTCGGCTGGTGGCTGCTCGCCGCGATCTGGGCGGCGGCCGTGACCGGCATCGTCCTGCGCACCGCCTGCCCGCGCGTGCCTCCGGCGGTCTTCGTCGGCCTCTACCTGGCGATGGGCTGGGCGGTGGTGGCGGTGATCGAGCCGCTGCTCGCCGCCGTGCCGCCGCGCGGCTTCGCGCTGCTGCTCGCCGGCGGCATCGCCTACACCGCCGGCGTCGCCTTCTACCTCTGGCGCAAGCTGCCGTACCACCACGCCATCTGGCACGGCTTCGTCCTCGCCGGCAGCGTCCTGCACTTCCTCGCCATCCTCGTCGCGGTCGTGCCGGCCGTCCCCGTCTAGGCGCCGATGACCCCCGGCCGCCCGGCGCCGCTGGCGCCGACGCTCGTCGCCCACCTCTTCCCGCCGCTCGGCCGCGAGCTCGTCGGGCTCCTGCGCTCGCTCGACACCGCCGCCTGGCGGCGGCCGACCGTCTGCGCGGCCTGGTCGGTCCACGATGTCGCGGCGCACCTCCTCGACACCGCCTGCCGCCGCCTGTCGTTCGGCCGCGACGGCCACACGCCGCCGGCCGGGCGGATCGACGACTACGGCGAGCTGCTGCGCCTCCTCGACGGCCTCAACGCCGAGTGGGTGGCGGCGGCGCGGCGCCTGAGCCCGCGCCTCCTCACCGACCTCCTCGAGTGGGTCGAGCCGCAGCTCGCCGAGCACCTGGCGGGCCTCGATCCCTGGGCCGACGGCGTGCCCGTCGCCTGGGCCGGCGAGACGCGCTCGCCGAGCTGGTTCGACGTCGCGCGCGAGCTGACCGAGCGCTGGCACCACCAGCAGCAGATCCGCCTCGCCGCCGGCGCCACGCCGCTCACGGACCCGGAGCTCTCCGAGCCGATCTTCGACACCTTTCTCCGCGGCCTGCCGCACCGCTACCGCGACGTCGCCGCGCCGGACGGCGCCGCGGTCGCCGTCACCATCCGAGGCGCCCGCACGTACGACTACACCCTGCGCCGCGAAGCCGGCGCCTGGCAGCTCCTGAAAGGCGCCGACCCCGCCCCCGCCGCCGCCGTCGCCCTCGACGAGGAGCCGGCCTGGCTGCTCCTTACCAAGGGGATGCCCGGGCTACAGGCGCGCGCTCGCGCGGAGATCGCCGGCGACTCGCGCCTCGCCGACCCCTTCTTCGGGCTCATCGCAGTCATGGCTTAGGCGCTGCTACCATGCGGTCGTGCGCGGTGGGGACCTCCGTCGAACGATCACGCTGGCCGCCCTGGCGCTCGTCGCCCTCGCGGCGGGCTGGGGCGGCGGGGCCGAGCCTGCTTTCCGCCCCCTCCTCGACGCCGCCCACGCTCCCGACCTGCTGGTCGAGGAGCGGCGCCTCGCGCGCCCTCCCGCCAGCCGCGGCAACCGCTTCCTGACCGGCTGGTCGCCGGAGATCGCGGGCGGCGCGCTCCGGCTGGTCCCGGCCGCCGCTGGCGCGCGGTTGGAGCTGGTGCAGCTCGCGGCGCGGCCGCGGCGGCTGGCCGTCGATCTCGCCACGCTGCCGGCCGGCGGCTTCCTCCGCCTCCGCCACGGTGCCCGCGACCTCGGCCGCTTCCCGCTCGCCGACCCGCTCGAGGTGCCGCTGCCGGTCGACCTGCCGCTCGGGCGCGTCGCGCTGGACTTCGCCTGGGAGCTGCCCGACGGGGCGGCGCCGCCGCGGGTCGTCGACGCCGCCGTCCGCCCCGCGCTGGCCACCGGCGGCATGCGGGTCGACGGCACAGACCTCCTCCAGCACGGCGACTCCCTGATCGACATCGTCCGCCCTCTCGCCGGCGGCGAGAGCTTGGCCGGCGCCTTTCGCCCGCCCTGGCCGCCGCGCTCCGGCCAGCGCTTCGAGCTGATCCTGGAGCGCGAGAGCGGGGAGGTCGCGCGCCTCGCCTGGACACCCTCCTGGCTCGATCTCTTCCGACCCACGCGTGCCATTCGCCTGCCGCTCGGGCCGGAGCCCGGCTTCGTGCGCGTGCGCCTGCGCGCCGAAGGGGGCGGTCCTTCGTGCCGCTGGCGCGACTTGCGGCTCGAGAGCGCGGCCCCGCCGGCCTCCGAGCCTCCATCTGAAGCGCCGTCCGTCGCGGCCGTCGACCCGCCCCGCCTCGCCCCGCCGCGCCTGGTCGTCGTCTACGTCCTCGACGCCCTGCGCGCCGACCGCGTCGGCCACCTGGGCGGGCCGCCCGAGCTGTCGCCGACCCTTGACCGGCTGGCCTTCGCCGGCCGCAGCTACCGCCTGCATCGCAGCGTCGCGCCGAACACCCTGCCTTCGACCAAGGCGCTCTTCACCGGCCGCACGGCCCTCGCCGGCGGCGACCTGCCGCTCGCCGCCGAGGACGGCCCGACTCTCGCCGAGCGCTTCCGCGCCGCCGGCTACCGCACCGGCCTGTTCTCGGGCAACGTCTTCGTCAGCCGCGCCTTCGGCATGGACCGCGGCTTCGAGCACGTGGCGGAGGAGGCGCTGGTGGAGGGCGGCGGCCGCCGCGCCGTCCGCTTCAACGACAACGCCGCCCGCGTCCACGCCGCGGCGCTCGCCTGGCTGCGCGCCCTGCCGCCGGAGGCGCCGGCCTTCCTCTACCTGCACGCGATCCACCCGCACAACCCGTACGACCCGCCGCCGCCCTTCCGCGCCCGCTTCGCCGGCGGCGGCCGCTCGCCGATCGGCGGCAGCACCGAGACGCTGCTGGCGGTGCGCGCCGGCGCGCGCGCGCTGGCGCCGCCCGACGTCCGCCGCCTGCGCGGCCTCTACGCCGGCGGCCTGGCCTACGGCGATGCCGAGCTGGCCGCCTTCCTGCGCGCGATCGGCAGGCGCGTGCCGGCCGAGGAGACCCTCCTCGCCGTCACCTCCGACCACGGCGAGGAGCTGCTCGAGCACGGCGGCATCCTCCACGGCTACACGCTCTACGAGGAGATGCTGCGCATCCCGGCGGTGCTCTGGGGGCCGGGACGGGTGGCGCCGGAGGCGGTCTTCGCGCCGACCTCGACGCTCGACCTGCGGCGCGCGCTGCTGGCGGCGGCGGGGCTGCCACCGGCACCGGAAGAGAACACCGCGCCCGCCGCAGACCCCGCCGCCCCCGCCGTCCACTTCGCCGCCGCGGCGAGCGTCCCCGGCGGCATCTTCTCGGCCCAGACGGCGCGCTGGAAGGTGGTCTGGGCGCCGCGCCGCGGCGTGATGTGGGGGGTGGGGGAGGGGATCGGCCGCTCACGCGACGCCGAGTACGTCTTCGACCTCGCGCGCGACCCGCGCGAGACCGTCAACCTGGCCGGCGCCCCGGGCCTCGACCTCGAAGCCCAGTGGCTCCGCCAGCGCCTCCTCGGCTGGGTCGAAGCCGAAGGCGGCGCCGCCCCGCCCGACCCCGCCCTCGACGCCCAGACCCGCGAGCGCCTCCGCGCCCTGGGCTACCTGCGGTGACGCCGCCCGATCCGCCGTCACCGCGCCGGCGCCGTGTTCGCCGCGCGCTCCTCGCCGCCGCCCTCGCGCTGCCGCTCCTCGCCTGGGCCGAGCGGGCGGGGGTGACGGCGGCGGCGCGGCGCATCCTGCCGACCGGCGAGGCGGAGTGGATCTGGGCGGAGTGGGCGGCAGGTGCGAAGACGCCGGCGGTCTTCCACGCCGCGCGCGACTTCGAGCTCGACGCGGCGCCTTCGGGCGGGCGCCTCATGGTGCTGGCCGACGAGGAGCACGTCCTCTGGGTCAACGGCCGCCGCATCGGGGCGGGGCACTACCGCACCGGCAGGCCGCTCGACGTCTATCCCGCCACCGAGCTCCTGCAGCCCGGCGTCAACCGCATCCTCGTCGAGCTGCGCAGCGCCCGCGGCGCCGGCGGCTTCATCGCCCGGCTCGAAGACGGCGACGGGCACGCGCTCCTGGTCACCGACCGCTCCTGGCTGGTCTTCCGCCGCCACCGCCCGGGCCTTGTCCGCGGCTGGGAGCCACTGGAGGAGGGCCCGGCCGCCGGCGAGCCGGCGTTCTCCTGGGGGTCGCCCCCGGTCGGGCGGTGGGACGCGCCGCGCCCCGGGCCGCCGCGGCCGCCGCTCGACGAGCGCACCGGCCGCGCCGTTCGCCCGCGCCGCGTCGCCGGCGACCCGGCCGGGGTGCGCAAGCTCTACGACTTCGGCCGCGTGGTCACCGGCTACCTGCGCCTGGAGCACCGCCCGGTCGCGGAGGTGGAGGTCGCCCTCCTCTTCGCCGGCGACCGCCCGCCCGACCCGCGCGCCCACGCGCAGGGCGCGGTGCTGCTCATGCCGGACGGCCGGGCCTGGCTCGACGCCCGCCCGCGCCGCTTCCGCTACGTGCTTTTGCTGGGGGCGCCGTCGGTCGTCGGGGCGCGGGTGTTTCCGGTCTCGGGCGAGGAGGCGACAACCGCCGCGCGGCCGGAGCCGCCGGAGGGGGCGTTCGGGCTGGCGCCGCCGCCCTTACGAGCGCCGATTGAGGACGAAGTCCGGCGCGAACTCAAGGGCGTCCCGCGCGTCGCCGGGCGGGAAGAACTCTAGCTCCCGCTTGGCCTCGGCGGCGTAGCTCTCGGCGAGCTCGCGCACCTCGCCGAGCGTGCCTTCGGCGTTCACCAGCTCCATCACTTCCGCGCGCCCGACCCGCTCGAAGCTGCGGTCCTCGAGCACCCACTCGATCAGCCGCCGCCGCGACGGTGTCACGCGCGGCAGGAGCAGCAGGAGCGGCAGCGTCAGCTTCCCCTCGCGCAGGTCGGAGAGCACGGGCTTGCCCAGCTCCTCCTCGCGGGAGGTGAAGTCGAGCAGGTCGTCGACGAGCTGGAAGCAGATGCCGAGCGCGCGGCCGTAGCGGGCGAGCACCTGCCCGGCCTCCGGGCGGCAGGGCGGGATCAGGCTCGGCAGCGAGCAGGCGGCGGCGAAGAGGTGCGCCGTCTTGCGGTCGACGATCTCGAAGTACTCCTCGACCGAAAGGTCCGGGGCGCCAAGGCGCGCCAGCGCCAGGAGCTCGCCTTCCGTCATCTTGAGGGTCGCGGCGCAGAGCCGCTGCACGACCTCGAGCTGGCCGTGCGAGAGCGCCATGCGCATCGCCGTGGTGTAGATCCAGTCGCCCAGCAGCACCGTCAGGTTGTTGCCCCAGAGGTGGTTGAGCGTCGGCTGGCCGCGGCGGAGGCTCGCGTGGTCGAGGATGTCGTCGTGGATCAGCGTCGCGGTGTGGATGAACTCGACGACCGCGGCGTAGGTCACCTCCTCGCGGCCGTCGTGGCCGAGGAGGCGGGCCGAGAGCAGGAGCAGCGCCGGGCGCACGCGCTTGCCGCCCGAGGCGGCGATGTACTCGCCGGCGCGGTGGATGAACGGCACGTCCGAGTCGAGGTGGGCGCGGAAGACCTCTTCGGTCTCGAGGAGCTTGTCGGCGACCAGGTCGAGGAAGCGGGCCGGGGCGGTCGTCTGCTCGGCGGGATCGATCATTCGCGGCGGTCGCGCAGTCTCGGTCTCAGAACTTGCGGACCGGCTCGAAGGGGGTGACCTGCGTCAGCCTGCCGTCGCGGAAGCGGTAGACCTTGCCGCTCTCGAAGAACCACCACGCGCTCTCCCGGTGGTCGGGGAAGTTGACCACCTGCACCTCGTCGGGCTTGCCCATCTCGGTGTAGACGCGCTGCTCGTCCTCGCTTTGCACCTGCGCCACGAACTGCCGCAGCTTGGCGACGAAGGCGGCGTTCTTGACCACCACCGTGGCGACGACCGGCCCGGACTGCGCGAAACGCGGCGTCAGGTCCACCCGCTCCAGCACCTCGATCCGCTCGCCGCCGGGCTTGCGCACGGGTACGCCGACCAGCAGCTCGAAGCGGTTGTAGTAGCGGTCGCGCGGCCAGGCGAGCGCGAAGGCCCCCTCGCGGTCGGTGGTGGCGGCGACGCGGCGGGTGTCGGTCGTCGTGCGCTGTAGGTGGCGCAGGCTCCAGGTCGAGCGCGAGGCTTCGAGCACCACCCGCAGGCTGGGGATGGGGGAGCCGTCCGGCCCGGTCACCAGGCCGCTGATCTCGACCTTCTCGCCGCTCTCGGCGGGGATGGCGGCGGCGGCCGGCGCCGCGGCCGCGAGGCCGGCGAAGAGGAGCGCGCCGAGGGCGCGCGCGGCGGTCGGGCGGCGCGGCATGGTCGGGATTATAGCTACGGCTCTTCCCAGCGGACGTTCTTGGGGGGCGTGAACTGGCCGCGGCGCGGCAGCGTGCGGTAGCCGCCGATCTCGAAGCGGGTGCGGTTGCCCTCCCGGTCGCGGTAGGAGAGCTCGACGATCCGCTGCTTGGCGGGATCGACGACGAAGGTCGCCTCGGCGAGCTGCTCGAGCGGGCGGATCGGCGTCAGCGTCACCGCGACGCCGCCCTCCCCCGGACGGCTGGCGGCGCGGTAGCGGCCGCGCAGGTCGGCGACGGAGAGGAGCAGGAGGTCGAGCCCCGGCTCGTTCTTGCGGTCCACCTCGAAGCGCTGGCCGGTGCCGTCCTCGGGGTTCCACTGGTGGGCCACCCCGCCGCAGAGGAGGAAGCTCTTGGGGAAGGGGTCGAGGTAGTCCCAGCGCAGGCAGTCGGGGAGAGCGAAGGCGAGCTGCCCGCTCTCCCGCTCGCCCGAGGTGAAGCCGGACGGCACGTAGACCTGTACGAAGTTGGCCCCGGTCGGCCCGGCCGCCGCGAGGCTCCGCCGCACCCCCTCCAGCGTCCCCCAGGGGTCCTGGGCGGCGGCGGGCAGGGCGAGGAGGAAGCCGAGGAGGAAGCCGAGGACGAGGAGGCGTCTCATGACCCAGGTAAACAAATCCGGCGTGCTATGTCATCCCGAGCGCAGCGAGGGATCTGGGGGCCGTCAGTGCCGGAAATGCCGTATTCCCGTCAGCAGCATCGCCATCCCGTGCTCGTCGGCCGCCGCCACGACCTCCTCGTCCCGCTTGCTGCCCCCGGGCTGCACGACCGCCGCCACCCCGGCCGCCGCCAGCACGTCCAGCCCATCGCGGAAGGGGAAGAAGGCGTCGGAGGCCGCCGCGGTCCCCTCGGTCGCCAGCCCCGTCTGCCGCGCCTTGCGCACCGCCAACTCGCAGGCGTCCACCCGGCTCATCTGGCCGGCGCCGATCCCGACCGTGCCGTCGCCCTCGGCCAGCACGATGGCGTTCGACTTGACGTGCCGCACGACCGTCCAGGCGAAGTCGAGCGCCCGCCGCTCCTCGGCCGTCGGCTGCCGGCGCGTCGGGCAGCTCCAGCCGGCGGGGTCGTCGGGGGCTGCGTCCGGCGCCTGCGCCAGGAAGCCGCCGTCGATGCCGCGCAGCTCGGCCTCGCCGGGGCGCGGCGCGTAGGGCGGGCAGGCGAGGAGGCGGAGCGCCTTCTTCGCCGCGAAGCGCACGCGCGCGCCGGCGTCGAACTTCGGCGCCACGAGCACCTCGACGAAAAGGGTGCCGAGCGCCTCGGCGAAGGCCTCGTCGGCCGGGCGGTTGACCGCGACGACCGAGCCGTAGGCCGAGACCGGGTCGGTGACGAGCGCGTGCCCGAAGGCCGCCGCGAGGTCGGCGCCTCGCCCGGCGCCGCACGGGGTGTTGTGCTTGACGATCACCACCGCCGGCTCGGCGAAGAGCGCCACGGCCTTGCGCGCCGCGTCGGCGTCGAGGAGGTTGTTCCAGGAGAGGTCCTTCCCCTGGAGCTGCGCGAAGCCGCCGAGGACGCCGGGGCCGCCGGCGGTGCGGTAGACCGCGGCCGGCTGGTGCGGATTCTCGCCGTAGCGCGGCGCGAGGGCGCGTTCGAGCGCCAGGCTCAGCCGCTCGGGGAAGAGCTCCTGGGGCGCGCCCGCCGCCTCCAGCCAGTCGGCGATCGCCCCGTCGTAGTCGTGCGTGTGGCGGAAGGCCTTGGCGGCGAGCCGCTGGCGCAGGGCGTCCGGCAGCCGCCCGTCCCCCGCACTCTCGAGCGCCGCCAGCACCGCGCGGTAGTCCTCGGGATCGACCACCGCCGCCACCGACTCGTAGTTCTTGGCCGCGGCGCGCAGCATCGCCGGGCCGCCGACGTCGATCGACTCGACGACCCGTTCCGGCGTCGCGCCCGCTTCTGCGGCGGTTTCGCGAAAGGGATAGAGGTTGACGACCACGAGGTCGATCGGCCGGATGCCGTGCTCGGCGAGCTGCGCCAAGTGCTGCGGGCTGGCGCGGCGGGCCATGATGCCGCCGTGGATGCGCGGGTGGAGGGTCTTGACCCGGCCGTCGAGGATCTCGGGGTAGCCGGTGATCTCGGAGACCGGTCGCACCGGCAGGCCGCGGCCGGCGAGGTAGGCGAGCGTGCCGCCGGTCGAGAGCAGCTCGAAGCCCAGGCGCACGAGCCCGCGCGCCAGCTCCTCGAGACCGCGTTTGTCGGAGACCGAGAGGAGGGCGCGCGGCCTCAACGCCGCCCGCCCGCGCGCGTCACCTGGAGCAGCCGCCCGGCACCGGGCTCGAGGCCGCCGCGCGGGTCGGCGCCGCCGGCGCGCAGCCAGACCGAGCGGTAGACCGAGACCAGGTCGGTGACCGCGTGGCTGAAGCAGAGCGAGCCGACGGCGAAGGCGGTGGAGCGGTCGTCGAAGCGCCCGACGCCCGAAACGTAGCCGATGCGCCGGTACTCGAGGCCGATCGACGCCGAGAGGGCGCCGGCGCGGGCGCGGCTGGCGGCGGCGAAGCCGGCGAGGTCGGGCCGTGCGGCGGCAAGTTGCGGGCGGAGGCCGTAGAAGACGAGCGGGAAGCGCGCCTCGGCGCTCTCGACGTAGCGCGCGTAGTCGGCGGCGTAGCGCGCCTCGTCGGGGTCGCCGCCGGCGGCGGCGAGCGGGTCGTTGGCCTCGGCGACGCGCGCCGCGATGCCGCCCAGGCGCGCCACGATCTCGGCGAACGGCCGGTGCTGCCGGATGGCGGCGACGGCGGCCTCGACCTCGGCCGCGAGCTGGCGGTCGCCGCCGGCGGCGAGCGGCGCCTGCGCCGCCTCGAGGAAGACCGCGCGGTGCTTCTCGATCTGCCGCGCCAGGTCCGGCGGCGCCAGCCGCGCCCCTTCGAGTGCGACCGTCGAGCGTGTCTTCGCCGTCCAGCCGAGGGCGGGCGCCGGCGCGGCCGCGAGGAGCGCGGCGAGCACCGCCGCGCGGCGCCGGTACAATGCGGGAAGCATCGATTCATTGTACATGCCCGCCCGCACCCTCGACGTCACCGGCACCCTCTGCCCCATCCCGGTCCTCCTCGCCCGCCGCGCCATGCGCGCCCTGGGCTCCGGCGACCAGCTCGAAGTCGTTGGCGACGACCCGGCGATGATAGTGGACATGCCGGTCTGGGCCGAAAAGGACGGCCACCGCCTGCTCGAGCTGGCCAAGGAGCCCGGCGGGCAGGTGCGCTGCCTGGTGGAGAAGGGGCAGGGAGCGCCGGTGTGAAAGGCGTCACAGCGGAGCCGTGGCGGACTTCACTGCGGCGGGCGGCGCGCGGGGCTAGCCTCTCCGGTGAGTAGGAACCCCCTGCCGTGAAGGAGATCACCATGCGCGCACTCCGCCTCGTCCGCCACCTCCCCCTCCTCGTGCTCGCGCTGGCCCTCCCGGCCGGCCTCGTCGCTTGCAGCGACGGCAGCAGCCCCACCGAGCCTGCCCCGGTGGTGAGCGCCGCGCCGGCGGCCGCGGCGGCCGCGCCGGTTGTGATCGCGGAGAACGGGACCGCGGCGCGCGGCGGCGCGCGGGCGCTCCGTCAGGAGGCGACGGGCGGCGAGGCGCCGCG
>DATLOC010000035.1:0-7878 GCA_035536455.1 Thermoanaerobaculia bacterium
GGCGTTCAGCGTAAAGGACGGGCAGACGCTCGGCCACCTGGGGCGCGCGACCGTCGACATCCCGTACCCGTGGGTCACCGGCGAGGCGCACCTCGTGAAGCTGGTGACCTCCACGGGCACGACGTTCGAGCACGAGATCGCGGTCGCCGTCGAGACGCCGCGTGCGGACGGCCGGCATCTCGCCGCGTTCACGCTCATCGGGTTGTACGTCGGCGTGATCCCTGTGGCGCTGGGGCTGTTGTGGTTCCCGGTCGTGGCGCGGCTCGGCCGCACCGGGATCGACGTCCTGCTCGCGCTGACGATCGGCCTGCTGCTGTTCCTGTTCGTGGACGCCGCGCACGAGGGTCTCGAAGCGGCAGGCGGGCTGCCAGGGTCGTATCAGGGCACGGCGCTCTTCGTCGGCACGGCCGCGTTCGCCTACCTCGCGCTCGAGTGGTTCGGCGCGTGGCTCCGGGCCCGGCGCGCGCGCGCGAAGCAGGCCGGATCGCCTGGCTGGGTGCTCGCGCTGCTCATCGCGGCGGGCATCGGCCTGCACAACTTCGGCGAGGGGCTGGCGATCGGCGCCGCCCTGGCGCTCGGCGAGGTCGCGCTCGGCACGCTCCTGATCCTCGGCTTCACGCTGCACAACCTGACCGAGGGGCTGGCGATCGTGGCGCCGATCGCGCGGCTGCGCGTCGCCCTCGGCCGGCTCATCCTGCTCGGGTTGATTGCCGGGGCACCCACGATCGCCGGCGCCTGGCTGGGCGGGTTCGTCTACTCGCCCGTTCTCGCGGTGCTCTTCCTGGCGCTCGGCGCCGGCGCCATCGCGCAGGTCGTCGTGCAGATCACCCGCGGCGTCGCCGGCCAGCGGCCGCTCGCCGCCTATCTCTCCAGCGCCCCGGTGGTGGCCGGCCTCTTCGCCGGGTTCGCGGTGATGTACGGCACGGGAATGCTCGTCCAGTGAGGAACCGACGATGACGAAACGCGCTCTGACCCTGCCGCTCCTGGCCCTGCTGGCGACCGGCGGCGGCATCGCCCTCGCCCTGCAGGCCCCCGACCCGGCGCCGCGCACGCTGACCCTCGCCGCGCGCGGCATGTCGTTCTACCTCCCCGGCGATCCCACGCCCAACCCGCGCCTGGTCGTCGGCCGCGCCGAGGCGGTGCGGCTGGTGCTGCGCAACGAGGACAGCGGCATCCCGCACGACGTCACGGTCCCGGACAAGGACGGCGAGCGCAAGGCCACCCGGCTCCTGCGCCGCGAGGGCGAGTCGGCGAGCCTCACCTTCCGCGCCCCCGCGACGGCGGGCGAGTACGAGTACGTCTGCACGTCCCACTCGCGGATGATGCGCGGCGTGCTGGAAGTGCGGTGAGCGCACTCCACCGCTTAGGTGCATGCCTACCGATCCAGCTGCTCCCCCACGACCTTTGACTCGGCGCTCGATTCCCAGCCAGAGCGGCATCGTCTTTCAGCTCACGCGCCGCGAGCCATTGATCATCGTGATGGCAACCGTAGAGGGCAAGGGGCCCTTTCGATTCGTGGTCGACACTGGAGCCTCGATGACGATATTGAGCCCGTCAGTCGCCAAGCGGGCTCGCGTCGCGGCCGGCCGCCACAGCGCGCGGGCTGCCTCGGCCTACGGCTCCGATACGGCGCAGCTGGCTCGCGTTCGATCCCTGGTGCTGGGGGACGTCGAGGCACGAAACCTCGCCGTCGCGGTGGTGTCTCTCGCCTACCTCAACCGGACGAGTCGGCTACGGATTGGCGGCATCATTGGCCACAACCTCCTGCGACGCTATCGAGTCACGATCGACTACGCCGCACGGCGTCTCTTCCTCGCCCCGGCCACGACGTCCCCAAGACCTACGCGGCGGCGCCCTCCGAGAGGATAACCACCAAGCCCTGCCGCCGCAGTAGCTCGAGCCCGACGATGCACGCCCTCTCGCCCGGAATCCCGCGGACATCGCTGACTAGGCGCGAGAACCCGTCCGCCACGTCAGCCACCTTGCGCCCGCCGTCGCAAAGCCGCAGCAGCTCCGCCGAAAGTTTGCTCAGCTGGAGCACCTCGGCGTCACCATCTTCGCGTGCGCGCGCGATGACCGTGACCTCGCGCGACCCCACGCGGCCGATGGCTTTCCCTTTCTTCAGGCAGCGTACAACCCGCTTGTAGTCCCCAGCGAGCCGCAGCACCCGGACGCCTGGGGCCACCACCGGGATCATGTCGGAGGCGATGAGCGCATCACCCGGTGCGGCTCGCGGCCCGGCCCCCGGCTGAGCCACGCTCTGGTCTTCGCCGGGCTGGAGCAGCGCCTCTTCGTAATTGGCGAGCAACTCGATGACCGCTCCGGCCCCAGCGGCGCTGGAGTAGCGCGAGCGCACGAACGAGAGGAAGGCGCGACGGAAGTGGACATGAGAGTAGTACTCGGCGACGCTTCCGCCCGATAGGGTGCCTTCATTCTCCTGGCGCCAAGTCCGCCAGGCTGTAAAGACCTCGACCAAGTCACCCCTCATCTGATGCAGACCCACGAGGAGCCAGCGAAACACCGAGGCCCCGACCAGGACGAACTCACGGAACTCCCTGATGAAGTGGCGATCCAGCTCCGGCGTCGG
This sequence comes from Thermoanaerobaculia bacterium, assembly GCA_035536455.1. Lineage (GTDB taxonomy): Bacteria > Acidobacteriota > Thermoanaerobaculia > Multivoradales > UBA5704 > DASUNQ01. The sequence goes on from DATLOC010000035.1 coordinate 2,588, forward strand.
CACCGAGTAGAAGTTGGCGAAGATGTCAGGGTGCTCCGCGATGAGATCACGGTCTGCCAAGTCCTGACGCCAGCCCTGGAACGACATGTCCGAGATCACGTCGTCAAAGACGAGGCGACCGCGATGCTGCGTCTCAATCGGAGTCTCGGCGAGCGGCGCTAGAAGACAGAGCTGTGGATCAGCGAAGTCGAACCGCAACGAGTCCATGAAAAAGGCAGCCGTTGCCCGAAAATCCTCCATCGTCTCTTCGGGGAAGCCGGTGATCAGCGACACTGCCGTCTTGATTCCCAGGCGGCTGCTGAACTCGATCACCCGGCGCGACTCCGCCAGGTCGAGTCCCTTCTTGATGATCTTCTGCATACGCTCGGACCCGGTCTCGATGCCAAAGAAGATGCCGCGACAACCGGCTCGGTGCATGAGGCGAATCAGCGCCTCGTCGATGCAGTCCGTCCGCGCGCTGCAGCCCCAATAGAAGCGTTCCCCGCTGTCGAGGATCGCCCGGCAGAAGGTGGCGACCTTGCGGCGGTCCACTGTGAACATGTCATGCACTAGGTCGAAGTTATCCAGCCCATAGGTGGACTTCACGCGGCGCATGTCCGCGAGGAGGCGCTGCGGCGACTTCAGGCGAAACTGACGGCGGAAGAAGTCGTTGGTCGAGCAGAACGAGCACGCGAAAGGACAGCCTCTACCCAGCTCGAGGGGTAGATAGCTGCAGCTGCTCATGTTCGGATAGAGATGGAAGGCGGGAAACGGCAGGGAGTCGAGGTCCGCGATGGGCGGCGCGTTCCCGTTCCGCTCGACCCGACCGTTGCGGCGATAGGTGATTCCTGGAATGTCGCACCCCCTACGTCCCTCGGCGAGCTGCTGAAGAAGGGCTGGGAAGGTGGCCTCTGCTTCACCGCGGACGACGAAGTCGACTGCGGGGAAAGCGGTCATCGTAGCGACGTCGACGACCGAGGCCTGCGGTCCCCCGAGCACCACGGTAGCCTCCGGCCGAGCCTGCCTGAGCGCCGTGGCAATGCGAAGAGTGAGCGGGTAGCTGCTACAGATGGTGCTGAAGCCGAAGACCTCCGAGTCATGCCGTGCGAGGTGGCGGCTGGCATACGCACAGAAGTCGAACTCCTGCCGGACCTCCGAAGGGCCCCGCAACCACTCGTAATAGAGCTGGTTGAGGTCGAGGATGGTAGGGACGAGACCCTGCTCTTCCAGCACCGCCGCAAGGCTGAGGATGCCGAGGGGTGCATGTTCGGCAATCGTCCGGATGGCGTCGGACTCGGCCAGCCTCGGGTCTTCGAACTCGGTTGCGGTCGGGGCGCTGACGAGACATAGCTTCATGATGCCTCCCGCAGGGTGGTTCTCGGAGGACCTCGCCAATCCGCGAGCAGGCGTGGCGCCCTAGACCTGAGCGATTTGGCGCACGACGCGAATACGGATGATCACCACAGTCTGCACCGCCGACTTCTCTCCTAGCGTGCTGACCAGCTCGTTCTTGAACGCCTGTTTGAGGGAACGGATCTGCGTTGGGTTGAGGCCGAGCTCGGGAATCTGCAGGACGACTTCCTGTCTCTTCTGTCCGCGTTTCGAGGCCATGGCGCGCTCCTTCGCTGGTTTGCAGTCCGGTTCATTCCGGATCTTGATCGGCGATTGCTGAACCCACCTTGGTATTGCGGCTTGCGGTGCCTCCGCAGATCCGTCTGAATGTCAGATATCGAAAACGAGGATAACCTTGAATGATCCTTCCGTCAATTGCCCGATAGGACCCTAGCCTCGGCGCCGCCACCACCACCAGAAGATCGAGCCGAGGAGCGGCACCACGACGACCGCCACTGCGGCGATCAGGCGCCCGGGGACCGCGGGCGGCGGCGGGCCGCCGTCCGGCGTGCGCGGCGCGCCCGGCGTCGCGGCGGCGACGGCGGCGGCGCAGGGGACGGGGGCGAGCGCCGCCAGCTCCTGCGGCGGCCGGAACTGCCAGGCGGTGCCGGCGACGGCGAGGAGCGGCCGGCCCTGCGCGGGCGTCCCCTTGAGCAGGCAGTAGATGTCGCCGAGCATCGAGCCGTGGTTGGCGTAGTAGCCGTGGCCGAGGAGGTCGCTCTCCAGGGTCGAGGCGTTGATCGCGTCGAAGCGCTCGACGCCGCGGCTCGCCTCCAGCAGCCCGCCCGCGACCTGACCGGCGCGCGGCTCCCCCTTCCGGATGTCGCTCGAGGCGTTCAGCGCCCGGTCGTGGTCCGAGACGTAGAGCGTGACCCGCGACGCCAGCTTCGGCAGCGTGCGCAGGAAGCGGTCCTTGAAGCGGCGCGCCATGACATCGGGGGCCGCCAGGACGAGCTGGTCGATGGGCGGCGCGCGATGCCGGTCGCGGGCGTCGTAGAGCGCTTCGGTGACGACGCGGTTGCCCATGCTGTGGGCGATGACGTGGACGCGGCGGATGCCCGCGTCCTTCTTCACCAGGTCGAGGAAGCGGTTGAAGGCTTCGGCCGAGTTCTCGGCGATGTCGGAGTCGACCGCGTAGGCGTCGAGCGCGCCGCGCGACGGCCAACTGAAGAGCATCGGCACGCCGCGGAAGTCCGCTTCGAGATCGAAGTCGAGGTCGTAGGCGAGCTGCGCCGCCCGCCGCGCGGCCTGGGCGAAGGTAGTCTGGAAGCCGTGGACGTAAATGAACGCCTGGTCGCGTCCGGTCGCCTTGAGGTCGCGGGCCCAGGCCGCGGCGTCGGCGTACGACCGCAGCTCCGAGACCACGACGTCGCGGTCCGGGTCCTCGTCGCGCAGGCTGATGCTGAAGACCTGGAACGGCCGCTCGATCTTCCCGGCCTGGTGGCCGGGCGGGAAGGTGACCTTCAGCGTCCCCACCTCCAACCCCTCGCTGCCGTCGCCCGGGTTGTCGGCCGGGAAGCCGCCGTAGTAGGCGCCCGGCAGGCACTCGCCGGGCTCGTCCCACCGCGCCGCCGCCTGCCGCACGCAAGGTCCCGTGCGCGCCCGGTTGGTGCCGTAGAAGAGCCGGACGAAGCGCAGGGTCTTGTCGACCAGCGGCGGCGGCGCCCCCCGGGCCCGGTCCAAGTCCGGGGGCGCGGTGACCCAGACCGCAGGCCGCTCCTCCATCCTCGCCTCGACGTCGTCGTCGTCGCCGGGGAGCGCCATGGCCATGTCGTCGTCGTCCTCCAGCGGCGGCGGGGGCGGCGGGGGCGGGGGAGGAGGAGGCGGCTCCGTCTCCACAGAGACAGTCGGCGGCGGGACGCTCGACCGGAGGCACGCCAGCATCAGGCCCGCCAGCACCAGACAGACCAGCGCCAGGATCGTCAGCGGGCGCACCGCGGAGCTGGGCATTTCTTGACTCGATTTTAAGCCAGGACGCGACGAGCCGCCCCGAGAGCGAACCTCGCCCCCGGGGCGGTCCGGCGGCTACTTGAAGGTGACGAGCACCCGCCGCGCGCCGCAGCCCCGGCGGTCGGCCCGACCGGTGATCACCTGGTTGAGGCCCAGGTAGATCGTGCGGCCGTCGCCGGTGCCCGGGATCGCGAACAGGTCCTTCGTCGCCAGGGCTTGCACGCTGTTGTAGGGCTGGCCCCAGCTCACGTACTCGTTTCTCACCACGAACTTCAGCGCCCCGTCTGTCAAGGCGAGGTGGTCTTTCACGAGGGGGTTGTTGATCGCGGCGGGGTTGCTGCTCCCGTTCACCACCGACAGGTCCTCGGCGAGGATCCACAGCTCGGCATTGTCCGGGTCGTGGGTGCCGGCGTCGCCCGCGAAGCCGTCGTTGGTCGCCGAGTCGCCGAGGTTGACGCTCCAGCCAGCCGGCAGGCCTTCGTACTCGACGACCATGTTGGCCTGCGTGCAGCCGGCGGGGATCGCGATCCGCAGCGTCGCCCGCTTCCAGTTGGCGGCGGGCGGACAGGCCGCGATCGCCGGTACGGGCGCGATCGCGGTGCAGCCGACCAGGAAGCTGACGTGCGGCGCGAAGGTCGCAGTCGTGCAGCTCTTGAGGTCGAGGTAGAACTGCCCCGTGGGGCACTGGGCCTCGCCCGCGGCCGGCAGGCTCAGACAAGCGACGAGGGCGGTAAACAGGGACACTGCGGTCTTGCGAATCGATTGCATGGCTCTCTCCATTCGTTAAAGGTTCCCCCCTTGAACGAACACGAGAGCCGACTTCCCTCACGACCGCCCGCTTAGAGCTCCAGCCGCCGCAGCCGCAGGGCGTTGCCGAGCACGGACAGCGAGCTGAAGCTCATCGCCGCCGCGGCGATGATCGGCGAGAGAAGCGCGCCGGTGAACTGGTAGAGGACGCCGGCGGCGATGGGCACGCCGAGGGCGTTGTAGACGAAGGCGAAGAAAAGGTTCTGGCGGATGTTGCGCATCGTCGCCGCGGAGAGGCGGCGGGCGCGCAGAATACCGCGCAGGTCGCCCTTGACCAGGGTGACGCCGGCGCTCTCCATCGCCACGTCGGTGCCGGTGCCCATCGCGATCCCCACCTCCGCCTGCGCCAGCGCCGGCGCGTCGTTGACGCCGTCGCCCGCCATCGCCACCTTCCGCCCCTCGCCCTGCAGGCGCTTGACGACCTCCACCTTCGCCTCCGGCAGCACCTCGGCGATCACCTCCTCGATCCCCAGCCGCCGCGCCACCGCCTCGGCCGTCGTCTTGCTGTCGCCGGTCACCATCACCACCCGCAGCCCCTGCTCGCGCAGGGTGCGGAGCGCCTCCTCCGTCCCCTCCTTGATCGGGTCGGCCACGCCGAGGAGCCCGGCCGGGCGGCCGTCCACGGCGACGAACATCGCCGTCTGCCCGTCGCGCCGCAGCGCCTCGGCGCGGTCGCCGGGCGCGCCGAGCGCGACGCCCAGCTCGTCCATCAGCGCGCGGTTGCCGAGCGCCACCTGCCGCCCCTCGACTTTCCCGCGCACCCCCTTGCCGGTCGCCGACTGGAACTCCTCGGCGCGCCCGGGCTCGACCCCGCGCTCCTCGGCGCCGGCGACGATCGCCGCCGCCAGCGGGTGCTCGCTGCCGCGCTCCAGGCTCGCGGCCAGCCGCAGCAGGCGCGCGGCGTCGAAGCCCGAGGCCGGCACCACCGACACGAGGCGCGGCTTGCCCTCGGTGAGCGTGCCCGTCTTGTCCACCACCAGCGTGTCCACCGCCTCCAGTCGCTCCAGCGCCGCCGCGTCGCGGATGAGCACGCCGGCCTGCGCGCCCCGGCCCGGGCCCACCACCACGGAGATGGGCGTGGCCAGGCCCAGCGCACACGGACAGGCGATGATCAACACCGCCACCGCATTCACCAGCGCGTAGGCCAGGCGCGGCTCCGGCCC
>DATLOC010000036.1:0-18088 GCA_035536455.1 Thermoanaerobaculia bacterium
CCCAGGCGGTCGGTCGGGATCTGCAGCTGCTCGGCGTGCGTCGCGGCGTACGTCAGCGCGGCGCGCGCCGACTCCTTCATCACGTCGCCGAGCTGGCCGGTGAGGATGAGCGACACGTTGCCCCACCCGCTCACCTGCGTCTGCTCGCCGTCGGACGTCCGCGCGCCGTACAGCCGCCGGATCGCCGCCTCGACGAACATGATGTCGCCGCCCATCGGCGTGTAGTACATGCCCGTCGCGAGGCCGACCTCGTTGTGCTCCGCGGCATGCTCCGGGTGCACGCGCGGCCGGCCGAGGAGCTCGCGCACCTCGTCGGCGGAGATGAGGCTGTCCTCGAGCACGCGGTTGTCGCCCGTCGCCACGCGGCGCGCCACCTTGCGCGCGACGGCGCCGAGCTGCCGCTCGAGCTGACGCACCCCGCTCTCGCGCGTGTACTTCGAGACGACGCTCATCACCGCGTCGTCGGTGAAGCGCACGTTCTTGTCGCCGAGCCCGCTCTCCTCCATCTGGCGCGGGATCAGGTACTTCTTGGCGATCTCCGCCTTCTCCCGCTCGGTGTAGCCGGCGAAGTCGACGACCTCCATGCGGTCGAGCAGTGGCCCGGGGATGTTCTGGATGAAATTCGACGTGGCGACGAACAAGCACTCGCTCAGGTCGAACGGGATCCCCAGGTAGTGGTCGGTGAACGAGTCGTTCTGGGCCGGGTCGAGCACCTCGAGGAGCGCGCTCGCCGGGTCGCCCTGGAAGGAGATCCCGAGCTTGTCCACCTCGTCGAGGAGGAAGACCGGGTTGCGGGTGCCGGCCTGCTTCATGCCCTGGAGGATGCGCCCCGGCATCGCGCCGACGTAGGTGCGCCGGTGGCCGCGGATGTCGGCCTCGTCGCGCACCCCGCCGAGGGAGACGCGCACGTACTTCCGCCCCATGGCGCGGGCGATCGACTTGGCGACCGAGGTCTTGCCGACGCCCGGCGGGCCCTCGAAGAGGAGGATCGGCCCCTTGGCGCCGCGCTTGTCGTCCGGGTTGCCGGGCAGCGCCGGCTCGGCGCCGTCCTCGCCCTCGGCGCCCGCGGCCTCCTGCCGCGCCTGCTCGCGGAGCTGGCGCACGGCCAGGAACTCGAGCACCCGGTCCTTGACGTCGCCGAGCGCGTAGTGGTCCTCCTCGAGGATCGCGGCCGCCTCGCCGAGGTCGAGCTTCTCCTCGCTGCGCTCGCTCCAGGGGAGCTCGAGCACGGTCTCGAGGTAGGTGCGGATGACCTGCGATTCCATCCCCTCGCGGCCCATGCGGCCGAGGCGGCCGAGCTCGCGGTCGACCTCCTTGCGCACCGTCTCCGGCAGCTCGAGGGCGGCGAGCTTCTCGCGCAGGTCGTCCAGCTCGCCGGCGGCGTCGCCTTCGCCCAGCTCCTTCTGGATCGCCTTGAGCTGCTCGCGCAGCACGAACTCGCGCTGGCGGTCCCCCAGCTCCTCCTGCACCTTGCTCTTGATGTCCTCCTGCGCCTCGAGGACCGAGATCTGCCGCTCGACGTGCACCAGCACGCGGCGCAGGCGCTCCTCGACCGACAGGGTCTCGAGGAGCATCTGCTTCTGCGCCATCGGCAGCTCGGTGTAGGCGGCGACCAGGTCGGCCAGGCGCCCCGGATCGCTGATGCCGGCGAGCACCTGCTGCACGACCTCGTCGGCGAGGCCGGACCGCCGCCCCAGCTCGCCGGCGCGGGCCCGCGCCTCGCGCAGCAGGGCGAGGAAGGCCGCGTCGTCGCCGTCGAGCGGCGCCATCTCCTCGGCGTCGCGCACCACGGCCTGGAGGTAGTCGTCCTTTTCGGTGATCCGCATGGCGATGCCGCGGTGGTCGCCGTGGAGGAGGAGCTGCACGCTCCCCAGGCCGCGCTGGAGCTGGCCGATGCGCGCCACGGTGCCGATGGTGTGGAGGTTCTCCGGCGTCACCTCCTTGCCCTCGAGGTTCTGCCGCTGCGAGACCGCGAAGACGAGGCGGTCCGGGGCGGTGAGCGCGGCCTCGATAGCGCGCAGAGTCGCGGGGCGGCCGGCGTTGATGGGCGTCGTCACTCCCGGGAAGAGCACGAAATCGCGCAGCGGGAGGACGGGAAGGGTCTTGAGTGCGGTCATCGGTTTTTCACGCTCCCGGTCCGAAGGGACCTGTTCGGGAGCCAGAACGGATCTGCGGGGGCTGCCATTCCCCCCGGGGGTATCTCAGCGCGGGCCTCCGAAGACCTGGACCCAGAGACGGAGCGACCGCCGGGAGCCGCCCGCTTCGGCATAGCCGACGCCGAGGTCGGTGAAGCGCCGGTCGAGGAGGACGCGGCGGTGGGCGGTGCTGCCCATCCAGCCGTCCACCGCCTCGCCCGGGGTGCGCGGGCCGGAGGCCAGGTTCTCGCCGACGATGCGCCACGAGTACCCCGCGTCCTCGACGCGGTCGCGCACGCTCCGGCCCTCCGGGCTCTCGTGGTCGAAGTAGCGGCGGCGGAGCATGTCTTCGGCGTGGCGCTGCGCGGCCTCCTCGAGGGCGGGGTCGCGGCCCAGCGGCTCGCGGCCGCGGCGGACGCGCTCGGCGTTGACCTCCGAGAGCACCTCGCGGCGCAGGGCGGCGAGCCCGGCCGAGTCGGAGGCGGCCGGCCGCGCCGGCGCGGCGGCGGGGCGGCGCGGCGGGATCGTGCGGACCGTGGGGCGTGCCGCTGGCGACGGCAGGCACCCTTCTCCGGCGGCGAGGACGAGCAGGGCGGCGAGCGCCGGAGCGGGAACGCGGCTGGGCATGCGGTGACCTCGTCCGGCTTCAACCGCCCCGCCGCGCGGGTCTATTCTCCGCCCATGCAGGATCCCCACGCCGGCCAGCCGGTCGCCCGCGCCGGCGCGCCGCTCGACCGCGCCGCCGGCGCCGTCGTCCTCCTCCACGGCCGCGGCGCCACCGCCGAGAGCATCCTCGCGCTGGCCGCCGAGCTCGGCCGCCCCGACCTCGCCTACCTCGCGCCGCAGGCGGCCGGCTCCACCTGGTACCCCTATAGCTTCCTCGCGCCGCTCGCGGCCAACGAGCCCTGGCTCTCCTCGGCGCTGGCCGCCGTCGGCCGGACGCTCGACCTCGCCGCCGGCGCCGGCCACGCCGCCGAGCGCATCGCCCTCGCCGGCTTCTCCCAGGGCGCATGCCTCGCCCTCGAGTACGCGGCGCGCCACCCGCGCCGCTACGCCGGCGCCGCCGGTCTCTCCGGCGGCCTCATCGGGCCGGACGGCACGCCGCGGCCGTCGCCGGCCGCCGCCCCCGGTCCGCCGCCGCTCGCCGGCACCCCCGTCTTCCTCGGCTGCGGCGTCCCCGACCCGCACATCCCGGCGGCGCGGGTCGAGGAGTCGGCGCGCGTCTTCGAGGGCCTCGGCGCCGCCGTCACCCTCCGCCTCTACTCCGGCCTCGGCCACACCGTCAACGCCGACGAGCTGGAGCACGTGCGCCGGCTCCTGCCAGCCCTCCGACCTATTGCATTCCCATAGAAGCTGATCTACCCTCCCCTGGGAAGGCCATAGGAGGGCCGATGGACGACAAGCTCGAGGTGCAGCAGGGCACGCTGGCGCTGATGGTCCTGAAGACGCTCCAGACGATGGGCCCGCTCCACGGCTACGGGATCGCGCGCCGCATCGAACAGACGAGCGAGGGCCTCCTGACCATCAACTACGGCACTCTCTATCCGGCGCTCCTGAAGCTGGAGCAGGAGGGCTACGTCGCTTCGGAATGGGGAACGTCGGAGAACAACCGGCGGGCGAAGTTCTACCGGCTCACGCGGGCCGGCCGGACGCAGGTGGAGAAGGAGGCGCGCGCCTGGCAGCAGACGAGCGCCATCCTCGCCCGCTTCTTCGCGGCCAAGGCGTCGTCGTGAGACGCCTGCGGGCGTTCTGGCTGCGCGCGGCCGCGACCCTCCACCGGGGCCGCTGGGAGAAGGAGCTCGACGAAGAGCTGGCCAGCCACCTGGCGATGCACATCGAGGACAACATCCGGGCGGGAATGACGCCCGAGGAGGCGCGCCGGTCCGCGCTGCTCAAGCTCGGAGGGATCGAGCCGACCAAGGACATCTACCGCGATCGGCGAGCCCTGCCCGCGATCGACCTGATCGTCCAGGACGGCCGGTTCGCGCTGCGCATGATGCGGAGGGACCCCGGCCTGACCGCCGCCGCGCTCGTGGTCCTCGCCCTGGGCATCGGGGCGAACACCGTCATGTTCACGGTGGTCAACACCGTGCTGCTGCGGCCGCTTCCCTACCCGGATCCGTCCCGCCTGCAGCTCGTGCAGACCGTCGACGAGAACGATCGGCCGGGGGGAACGGCGCCGCCGGACTACTACGTGTACCGGTCCCGCAATCGCGCCTTCCAGTCGTTCTCGTCCTTCTATTTCCGGTCGTTCGACGTCACCGGGGACTATGAGCCCGAGCGGATTCGCGCCTTGATCGTGTCGTCGGACTTCCTCGGCACGCTCCGGCAACCTCCGGCGATCGGCCGCGATCTCCAGCCGCGCGACGAGCAGTGGGGGGATCACCGGGTCGTCATCCTGACCGACGGCATCTGGAGACGTCGATACGCGGCCGATGCCTCGATCGTCGGCCGGCGGATCGTGCTCGGGGCCGAGCCGTATACGGTCGTCGGCGTCCTGCCGCCCGGGTTCTCCTTCCTCGGCCTGGAGGCGCAGGCGCTGGTGCCCATGTCCTTCGCGCCCGGCGACAATCTGAACACGCACAACAACTACTTCCTGACGATGGTCGCGCGGCTGCGCGCGGACGCGACGCCGGAGAGCGCCGCCGCCGATCTCAACCGCCTCTCGCAGCAGATCATCGTCGAACATCCCGAGAACCGCGGCACGCACATGGACGTGCGCCCGCTCCACGCGGCGCTCGTGGAGGACGCGCGGCGCGCGCTGCTCGTCCTCTTCGGGGCGGTCGTCTTCGTGCTGCTCATCACGTGCGCCGACCTGGCCAACCTCCTGATGGCGCGGGCCGCGGCCCGGCGGCGCGAGATCGCGCTGCGCATCGCGATCGGGGCCAGCCGCCGGCGCGTGCTCGGGCAGCTCCTGACGGAGAGCGTGCTGCTCGCCCTCTGCGGCAGCGCTCTCGCCGTCATCCTGGCGTGGCTGTCGGTGGGCACGCTGAACTCGCTGAGCCAGACCGTGCTTCCGCGCACCGAAGACATCCGCATCGACGGCGTGGTCCTGGGGTACACGGCCCTCGTCGCTTTGGCCACGGGCGTGCTCTTCGGGCTGGCGCCCGCCTGGCGGAACGTGGACGTAGATCCTGGCGAGGCGCTCCAGCAGGGCGCACGCACGGGCGGAGACGCTCGCGGGCATCGCGTCCGGTCGGCCCTGGTCGCGGCGGAGATCGCCATGTCGCTCGTCCTGCTCATCGGCGCCGGCCTGACGGTCAGGAGCATGCACAGCCTCACCCGCGTCGACGCGGGCTTCGAGCCGCGCGGCGTGCTGACCGTCCAGGTCGGCATCCCGCGGCGCAAATACGTCGACGAGGAGCTCGAGCGGCGTTTCTCTCCGCAGGCCTACGTGAAGTCGGCCCGGTTTTTCACCGAGCTCGTCGAGCAGGTCCGTACGCTGCCCGGCGTCAGCGCCGCGGGCGCGATCGACGGTCTGCCCTTGCTGGGAGAGGTGTGGGGCAAGAACGTGACGCTCTACGACCGCCCGCTGCCCGCCACGATCCGCGAGCTGCCCACGATCCAGTACCGGGTCGTCGCCGGCGACTACTTCCGCGCGCTGGCGGTGCCGATCCTCAGGGGCCGGGCCTTCGCCGACACCGACGCGGCGGACAGCGCGAAGGTGGCGATCGTGAATCGCGAGATGGTCCGGCGGCACTGGCCGGGCCAGGACCCGATCGGCAAGGTCATTTCGGTCAACCCTCCCATCCAGCTCGTCCCGCGTGGCACCGTCCCCCCCGACTACCGGCCCGATCTCTTCACCGTGGTCGGCGTCGCCGCGGATGTCCACTACGGCTCCCTGGACGCGGCGCCGCTGCCGCTGGTGTACGTCCCCTTCGCGCAAGGCTCGGAGGGAACGACGACGATGTACCTCGTCGTGCGCTCGCCCGTGGATCCGGCCAGCCTCTCCGCCGCGATCCGCGAGCGGATTCGCCATGTCGATCCCGACGTGCCCGCGTCGAGCATCCTGACGATGGAGGAGAGGGTGTCGGCGTCGCTCGCGCAGCCGCGGCTGCGCGCGATCGTCCTGGGCACGTTCGCCGGCCTGGCGCTCCTGCTCGCCAGCGTGGGGACCTACGGGGTCATGTCCTACGCCGCGCGCCAGCGCACGCGCGAGATCGGGATTCGCATGGCGATTGGCGCGAGCTCCCGCGCGATCCTGAAGCTGTTGCTGGGCCGAGGTGCCGTGATGGTCGCCGCGGGCATCGGGGCCGGCTTGCTCGGCGCGATGGCGCTCACCCGCGCCCTCCGGACGCTGCTGTTCGGCGTGAGCACGAGCGATCCGCTCGTGTTCGCCGGGGTCACGACCGTGCTCGCTTCAGTAGCGATGGTCGCCGCGTGGGTTCCCGCCCGCCGCGCCACCCGCGTCGAGCCGGCGGTCGCCCTGCGGGAGGAGTGAGGGCGGAAACCCTACGCTGCGCGCGCCCGCTACCGCTCCAGCCGCACCTCGAGGTTCGAGTACCGCGACCCGTACGGCGGGTAATAGGCGCTGTGCGCCACGCCCGGCAGGCCGAAATCGACCCGCACCCGGTACTTCGAGAAGGCGCGCACGTCGGCGACCCCCATCTTGCCGGTGACGGTGTGGACGACGGCGCCGTTGCGCGAGAACTGCGCCGTCACCTTCCTCCCGGGGACGTCGTAGGTCATGCGCACGTGGTAGTCGGTGCGCTCCTGCCAGTTGAAGTTCTCCTTGACCTGCCGCTCGCGCCCGAGGTCGACGATGGTCTTCGACGGGCTCCCCTTCAACAGCACGCCGTAGTAGAGCGTCTTGTCGTTGCGCTTCATGCTGGTGATGCCGTGGTACCAGGTGCTCTGCCAGCGGTGCAGGTAGAGGTCGAAGTCGACGATCACCTTCTTGTACTTGACGTCGAGCGCCAGCGGCAGCTCGTAGGCCTTGTAGGAGTCGCCCTGCCGCACGTCGAGGAAGACGCCGGGGGCGAAGATGACGGTGCCGGCCGGCGGCGTGGTCGGCGTCGTCGGCGGGTTCGCCGGCGGGTTGCCGGGCGGGTTGCCGGGCGGGTTGTTGGCCGGCGGCTCCGGCGGGTTGCCCTTGCCGCCGTCGTCGTCCCCCTCCTTCGGCCGCCCGGGCTGCTCCATCTCCGTCAGGCGCGCCGAGGGCTCGACGAAAGCGGTCCGGCCGCCGTCGGTCGAGAGCTGGGTCGAGTAGACGTAGAACGGCTGGTTGCAGGTCACTTCGATGCGGGCGTCGGTCAGGAGGCCCGCGCCGTGCGCCGTCACCAGCTGCTGCGGCTGGCGGTGGCCGAGCGCGGCGACCTTGACGTTGTCGAGGCGGCCGAGCGAGCCGCCGTCCGGGCGGAAGGCCTCGATGGTGCAGGTCCCCTGCCTCCACGCCAGGTTGAGCAGACCGAAGCCGGCGACGCCGCCGACCGGCGTGCCGAGCCCCTGGAGGTGGGCGGTCTTCCCGGCCGGCACCCAGTTCTCGGCGGTGACGACCGGCACCGGGGCGCTCGACACCACCTTCCCCTTGGCGTTCAGGGCGTCGAGGCGGGCGCGCACCACGAGCTGCGGCGCGCCGTTGATCTCCAGCATGCCGTGGCCGCCGCGCGGGGCGAGGTTGGTGAGCAGCAGCGACCCTCTCGCCGGCACGGTGGCGGCGCCGTTGAGGCTGCGGCGGGTGCCGTCGGTGTCGGTGGCGATGAAGGCGGTGGTGAAGCGGCGCGGGACGTCGGACGGGTTGCTCACCCAGACCCCGGTCTTGTAGGTCACCGTGCCCACCGTCTGGTGGGTGGCGACCGGGACGTAGACCGTGCCGGCCAGGGCCGGCGCGAGCGGTGCGAGCAGGGCGAGGACGAACGGGAGCGCAGACCTTCTCACGAGACGGCGGACCTCCAACGACCGGACGTACAACGGCCTTCGAGCCGACCGCGGCAGGCCGCGATGTCGAAGGGGCGAAAGACTTTGCTGGCGCCAAGAGTACCGCAAATCATTCCCCAAAGGGAATATCTCGCGGCGGCGCCGGTGGCACCCCCCTTGCTCTCCCCCGGCCGCGGCGGGCGGCCGGAGCCTGCGTGCTAGGCTCGCCGGCCGCTTCCGGGCAGCAGAGAGAAAGGGCGCGCGCGCATGCCCACAGACCCGACGACCCCGCCGACCGCGCCGGTTGACCCCCGCGGCTTCTTCGGCCACCCGCGCGGCCTCGCCACCCTCTTCTTCACCGAGATGTGGGAGCGCTTCTCCTACTACGGGATGCGCGCCATCCTCATCCTCTACCTGACCGCCACGGTCGCCGACGGCGGCCTCGGCATGGACGTCGGCCGCGCCGGGGCGATCTACGGCCTCTACACCGCCTTCGCCTACCTCACCGCTCTGCCCGGGGGCTGGATCGCCGACCGCCTGATCGGCCAGCGGCGGGCCGTCCTGGTGGGCGGCATCGTCATCGCCTTAGGACACTTCAGCCTCGCCATCGAGAACATGGCGTGCTTCTATCTCGGGCTGCTGCTGATCGTCGTCGGCACCGGCCTGCTCAAGCCCAACGTCAGTACGTTGGTCGGCGAGCTCTACCCCGAAGGGGGCGCCCGCCGCGACGCCGGCTTCTCGATCTACTACATGGGGATCAACACCGGCGCCTTCATCGGGCCGCTGGTCGTAGGCCTCCTCGGCGAGCGCTACGACTGGCACCTGGGCTTCGCGGCCGCCGGGGTGGGCATGGTCCTGGGGCTCGTCCAGTACGTGCTCGGCGGGCGCCTCCTCGGCAGCGCCGGGCTCAAGCCCGACCGCCCGACGAGCGGCGCGAGCCCGGGGCGGGGGCTGCTCCTCGGCATCGTGGGCGTCGTGCTGGTCGTGGCCGTCGCGCTCGCGCTGCGGTCCTTCGGCGTCATCCGGCTCACCGCCGACGGGCTGGCCAACGCCACCGGCGTCATCATCGCGGCGATCGCGGTCCTCTACTTCCTGTTCCTCTTCCTCTCGGGCGACCTCGACCGCGCCGAGAAGGGGCGGGTGGGCGTCATCGCCATCTTCTTCCTCGCCGCCGCCGCCTTCTGGGCCGGCTTCGAGCAGGCGGGGTCGTCGTTCAACCTCTTCGCCGAGCGGATGACCGACCTCAACGTCTTCGGCTGGGAGATGCCGGCCTCGTGGTTCCAGTCGGTCAACTCCCTCTTCATCATCGGCGGCGGCGCCGCCTTCTTCGCCTGGCTCTGGGTGGCCCTGGCGCAGCGCGGGCGCGAGCCCTCGAGCCCGATGAAGTTCGCCTCGGGGCTGATCTTCCTCGGGCTGGGCTTCCTGGTCATGGTGGCGGCGGCCGGGTTCGCCGCCGGCGGCGTCAAGGTGAGCCCCTGGTGGCTGGTCCTGACCTACTTCCTGCACACCGTCGGCGAGCTGTGCCTCTCGCCGGTCGGCCTCTCCACCGTCACCAAGCTCGCGCCGCATCGCAAGGTGGGGCAGATGATGGGGGTCTGGTTCATGGGGTCGGCTTTGGGCAACCTGATCGCCGGCCAGGTGGCCGGCCTCTTCGAGGCGATGCCGCTGCCGCGCCTCTTCGGGATCATGACCGCGGTGTCGATCGGGCTGGGGCTGCTGCTGGCCGTGCTGGCGCGCCCGATCCGCCGGCTAATGGGAGGAGTGCAGTGAGCCGAGAGGAGACCGCATGAGCACGACCGCAACCGCCGTCGCCGCCCATCCCGCCGAACGCGACGACCGCCACCCGAAAGGGCTCTACGTCCTCTTCTTCACCGAGATGTGGGAGCGCTTCAGCTTCTACACCGTGGCGGCGATGTACGTCCTCTACGTCCAGGACCCGGCGCAAGGCTTCGCCTGGACCCAGGACCGCGCCACCTCGATCTACTCGACCTACCTGATGTTCGTCTACGCCAGCCCGCTGATCGGCGGCCTGATCGCCGACCGCAAGCTCGGCTACCGGCGGTCGGTGATGCTCGGCGGCCTCTTCTTCATGGCGGGCCATGCCCTCTTGGCCTTCCGCTCCGAGCAGATCATGTACGCGGCGCTCGCCTGCCTGGTCATCGGCAACGGCTTCTTCAAGCCCAACGTCTCGGCGATGGTGGGCAACCTCTACCCCGAGGGGAGCCACCTCAAGGACCGCGCCTACAACATCTTCTACATGGGGATCAACGTCGGCGCGGCGCTGGCGCCGATCGTGGCCGAGTTCATGAGCCGCAGCTTCGGCTTCCACCCCGCCTTCTTCATGGGCGCTCTGGGGATGATCATCTCGGTCACCATCCTCTGGGTCTTCCGCCGCCACGTCATGCACGCCGACCGCCGGCCGGCGCGCGGCCCGCAACAGCAGACCGCCACGGCCGCCGTCGCCGTGGACGCGCCGCCGCCCGGGGTGAGCGGCCAAACGGTCCAGGCCATCGACACCATCCCCGACTGGAAGCGGGTGAGCGCGCTGATCGTCATTTTCTTGATCGTCATCGTCTTCTGGATGGTCTTCCACCAGAACAGCGTCACCCTCACCTACTGGGCAAACGACAACACCGACTGGAACGTCACCGGCGTCATCTCGAACGCCATCAACCCGATCTGGGTGCTGCTGCTGACCTTCCCGCTGGTCGGCCTCTGGTCGTGGCTCGACCGGCGCGGCAGGGAGCCCTCGACGCCGACCAAGATGATGTTCGGCATGTGCCTGACCGGCCTCTCCTTCTACCTCATGTACTTCGCCGGCAAGGCGGGCGGCGACTTCGGCAAGGTCTCGCCCTGGTGGCTGATCTCGGCCTACGCCATCTTGACCGCCGGCGAGCTGATGCTCTCGCCGATGGGCCTGTCGCTCGTCTCGAAGGTCGCCCCGATCCGCTGGCGCGGCATCATGATGGGCGGCTGGTTCGTCGCCACCGCGATCGGCAACAAGCTGACCGCCATCGGCGTCTTCTGGGACGACTGGCTCCACTCCACCTTCTTCGCCGTCCTCGGCACCTGCGCCCTCTTCATGGCCCTGGTGCTGCTGGTGCTGCTGAAGCCGCTCAAGAAGGCGATGCCGGGGGTTTAGCTCCTCAGAAACGCCAGCGCGGCGAGCGACGGCGCGGGCGGCGCGAAGGCTGCCACCTGCTCCCACGAGCGGCCGCCGTCGCCGGAGCGGTGGACGCCGCGCTCGTCCGCGGCCCACAGCTCGCCGGCGACGGCCCCGGCGGCGAGCAGCGGGGCGATCGTCGCCGGCGGGTCGGGCCAGCCGGCGACGACGCGCTGCCAGCGCCCGCCGCCCGCACGCCGGTAGAGGCGCCCGTCGGCGCGGCCGGCCATGTACGCCGAGTACGGGCCCGAGGCCGCCGACACCACTACCACCTCCGGATCGCCGGGGTCGACGGCGACGCTCACCAGGTAGCCGACGTCGAGACCCTCCTCCGGCGAGGCCCACGTCGCGCCGCCGTCGCGGCTCTCGAAGTAGCCGTCGCCGGCGGCCGAGCGCAGCCACTCCGGCCGGTCGGGGTGGAGCGCCAGCTGGTGCGTATCGTAGGGCCCGCCGGGCACGCGGTCCCGCCAGCCGCGTCCACCGTCCGCGCTCGTCACCAGCGCCCCGGCCTCGATCGCCACCCACAGGCGGCCGGCGTCGGCGGGGTGGCAGCCGATCCAGCGCACGTGGTGGGTCTCGGGACGGGGCGGGAACGACCATTCGCCGGCGGACGGCAGGGCGAGCAGCGCATCCTCGCGCGACCAGCTCGCCCCGCCGTCGTCCGAGTGCCAGAGCGCGCTCGGCTCGGTTCCCGCGAAGACGAGGCCGCGCCGGGCCGGGCTCGCGGCGATGGCGGTGACGTCCTCGCCGTCGAGCCCCGAGGGCCGCCAGGACCCACCGCCGTCGTCGCTGCGCAGCACGCCGGCCCCGGTGCCGCACCAGACGCGGCCTGGAGCGTGCGGATCGACCGCCAGGCTGGCGGCTCGCGCCGCGAGCTGCGCGCCGGCCTTCGCCGTGCCCTGCTCGGGATCCACCACGAGCACCGTGCTGCGGGTGACCACCAGGAGCGGCATGGCGGGCGCCGGGCTGCGAGAAACGTACCAGCGATCAAGTCGAGTAGCGCCGGAAGTACCAGGTTCACTTCTTCGACAGCCAGGGCAACGTCACCCGCCACGATTTCACTATCCAGGAGCGCACGTGGATCTGGCAGGGGAAGCACACGCGCTGCACCGGCGTCTTCAGCGAGGACGGCAAAACGCAGACCGCCCACCACGACGCAGCGACAACGGCGTGACCGGGGTCCCGTCGATGCACGTCACCCTGAGAAAGGTGGATTAGGGAACGGCGCGCTGCCCGCGCAGCCCGGGGCGGCGCTGATGAGGCGATTGTAGCTTGACCCGCACCAGCTCCCCCAGCCCGACGAGTGGCGCGGGCGCAAAGCTCGCCCGCGCCGCGGCCGCCCGAGCGAAAGGCCGCCGCTTCGGCACCATCTGCTGCCGCAGCCGCGGCTACCGCAATCTCGTCCCGGACCTCCGCATCTCAGGCCGCTGGCTACAGCGCGCCGGCTTCGACCTCGGCCAGAACTACGAGATCGAGATCCGCGCCGGGCGGCTCACGATTCGAGCAGTCTAATCGGCGCCCTAGGGCCCGGACCGCGCAGCGGTCGAATGCGGAAGCCCCTCAAGAAGGCATATAGATTTCCCAGGTAGCTTGGCGCATGCTCGCGGAACTGGACGGGGAGTTGAATGGTCGATCGAGACACGCTCGTCCGCGCCTATCGGGCCGGACACTTGCTGGAAGCGATCCAGGCAGCACTGTCTCCGGATGAAAGTGAACAAACGAAGCTCGCAACAGACCTTGCGTCCCTACACAACGAGGGTCTCGTCGACCTCATCGACGCCTTTGCTGGACTTACAGGCGAGTCAACGCCGGGCCCTGACTTCTTTTTCCTTCGCCATGTTCTCGAGGAGCTGCTGCCAGAGCTTGAGGCGCCAGTCCCCAAGGTCAGTCGATGTGTGCTGCATCTCTACCGGGAGGGTGGCGCTGACTGGGCGGCCGGAACGATTCTCAACGCTTTCCGAGACTTCTGTGCAAAACGGGCCGACCGCTCGCAAGCTGCGCTAGCTGAAATCGAAGGGAGCCCCGAAGTCCTCGCCGACCTGCTGGTGTCCGTGCTCGTTGCGGGCTCGGTTCTCGATCCTCCAACCTACGTCGTCGAGACCATTCGGCTTTCACAGGACGCGAGTATCGACCTTCGGAGGCGGGCACTGTTCGCTCTCGGCAGGCTGCACGGCGGGCAGGTCGTCTGGTCCGACGAAAATGTTATGAGAGCGCTTGAACACGCGGTTGAGGTCGAAGGCGACGGTCGCGTGCTCGCGAGTTGCATCCAGTCAGCCTTCGCACTCTCACGTCACGACCCTGCGAACGAGGCCCGGTGGCTCGCGGTGATTGCAAGCGCGCTCTCGAAGGGCGGTGAGATTGCACTCCATGCAGCCTCTGAGGTCTTCGGACTTGAGACACGCGAAGTCTCCCCCGAGCTCGTCCAGCTGCTCTTGGAGCACTGGGCTCACGTTGATCCGTCAAACACAAGGACTCTCAAGAATATTGACCGCGGAGTAGCGCATCTGCTCCAGGGCAATCACGTCGAAGCAGGCTTGGGCTTCTTGGAGGACCTACTCCGTGCTCACCCCGAGGAGATCGAGCTCTCCGCCTTTCGCGATTCCGTGCGAGCGATCCGAGACAATCCGGCTTTTCGCAGCAAGATTGCCACCCGGTGGCTCATCGGAGGTGAAGCGGCGCTGTGCAAGGGGCTTGACTCCATCGTTGATGTGCCGGCGGGCGGCTCTCTAGAGATCGAAGGCGACAGCGGGGAGCTGGTTGGCGTAGATCGGATCCGGCTCGTATTCGCTGCTCGCAAGGCGATCGGTTACCTCTTTCAGCAACCGATCAGCGCCACCTCGTTTCTCTTGTCACTTATGCGCCAATCACCCGACGCTAGGACGCGAAAGGAGCTAGAGGCACTCTTGCTGAATCCACTTCTGCTGAATTTGGGCGGGAGCGTGGCTGAGTACGTCGCCCGCCGGGCCGAGGCCGAAGGTGGAGAGATCAAAGCGGCGCTCGATAGGGCGCTCAAGGCTCTAGAAAACTACATCGAAGCCCTGAGGTCGGTCGGCGAGATTCCGGCCTTTCACCCAAGTCTGGAGCATCGGGATGCCTACCACCGGCACTTTTCGGAAAAGGTGGCGCAGTCGTTCAAGAAGGCGGAAGCGGAGTCCGTTCTGCTCCAGCTCGTTCATAGAAGCGTCCTCCTCTACGGCAGGAAGGCTATTCACCATGTCTTTGGTGCCGAAGGAGAGATCCACCGAATGGAAACTCAGCTGGGGAGCCATGGCACCGAAATCGAGGTCCCAAGAATGATGATTCTCGACCCTCACGGGCTGGATTTCATGCTTCGGGTGTTTCGGCACGAGAGGATGTCCCTTTGAACCTGGTCATTCGCCAGTACCTAGCTTCACTCCGCGAGCGCGGCGAGTTGGACGCAATACTTCCCGATCTTCTGAGTCAGATCGGATTGACGGTCTTTTCGCGACCCCGCCGGGGCACCCGACAGGACGGCGTCGATGTTGGAGCAGTCGGCAGTATCGACGGTGGTCATGAGAGGGTCTACCTCTTCTCGATCAAGGCTGGCGACCTCACTCGAAAGGAGTGGGATGGCCACGTCCAGGCCTTGCGCTCATCTCTCGTCGCGATTCTGGAGGTCTACGTACGAAACCGACTGCCAACGGAGCATCGGGGGAAGCCCATCGTCGTGTGTGTCTGCCTTGGCGGAGATGTGCGGGAGGAGGTCCGCCCGGACCTGGTCGCATTTTTCGAGAAGCACTCGAGCAACTCTATCTCATTCGAGGAGTGGAATGGGGACAAGCTTGCGACGCTGATTCAGGCGACCTTTCTGCGCGAGGAACTGCTTCCGATCGATGCCAGATCGAGCCTTCGGAAGGCTCTGGCGCTGCTCGACGAGCCCGTGAGCTCCTTCGGTCATTTCGCAGCGTTGATCCGATCTCTAACGGGAACGCAGGAAGATGCCGGGACTTCGCAGGTCACGGCAATTCGACAAATGAGCCTCTGCCTGCGGATCCTTTTCGCTTGGTGTCGTGACGCGGGAAACACCGAAGCAGCCTTCTTGGCCAGCGAGTTCACTCTGCTTCATAGTTGGACCATCTTCAGAGAGTTTGCAGCTAGAGAAACAAAGGATGCTGAGGCCGTGAAGACCGCATTCCTGTCGGTTTATGATGCCTATCAGGAAATCTGCGGCGGCTTCCTTAAGGATCTCGTGCTTCCGCACGTGAACAAGCCTCATGGCTTATCCACAGCTGTGAGGAGCTCCTGCAGCTTGGACGTGAACCTCAAACTCTTCGATCTGATCGGCCGAGTGGGAGTGACCGGTCTCTGGGCACACTGGACCGCGATGCGAGCAGGTGAGGACCAGCCCGAGAGAGCCCAGCTTCTTCAGCAAGCGTCCCGCCTGGGCAAGGCCGCCAGGATCATGATTGCGAACAATCCGGCGTTGCTCCTGCCGGCCACGGAAGACCAAACCATAGACGTAGCGATCGTGCTCCTCCTCTTGTCGCTCGATAAAGACAATAGCAGCGATATCAGGAATTGGCTCCACCAAGTGCTTCAGCGTTCAGTTTTCGCCTTTCGGAGCCATGGGCAGTATCCCTGCATCCTGCGTGATTATGGCCAGCTTCTTGAGCACCCGAAACGCCAAGATGAGGAGTATCGGAAAGAAGTTACAGCGGGCAGCATACTCTACCCGCTGATTGCCATATGGGCCACGTTCCTTGATGATCATGAGCTGTACGAAGAAGTCGCGGCTCTGCAGCGGGAAGATCTCAGCCATTGCACCTTCCAATACTGGTTTCCCGATGAGACGTCGGAGGAGCATCTCTACACTGGTGGCTCACCGCACGGCGCGACGCTAACGGATGTCCGTGTGGATCGGCCGGAAGCCGATTTTCTCACTCAACTGTTTTCCGAATGCGAAGTGGCGCCGCATTTCGAGGAGCTGTCTGCTGTGAAGTACCGCTGGTGGCCACTGGTCATTGTGGCCTGCCGCCATCATCGGCTTCCTCTCCCACTGCATCTCTTCAGATCGCTGCGGAAAGAGCCGCAAGACGACGAAGGTGGAAAGGCCGCAGGCGAGGACCCAGCGATCTAGATGCGCTTGTGTCGCGAGGTTCGCCTGGATAAGGCCACTACCAGCTAGAGCTTGAACTCTCGCTCGAGTTCCTGCTCGTCGAGATCCGTTACCGGGACCTTCAGGCGACCGGCCAGGAACAGGAAGTCGACCCGGCTCAGGCGGGAAAGGTCAACTCGCGAAGTTCTCCCGGGCCGACGTCGTTCACCGCTGCAACAACTTGGGCAATGTGGGCCCGGATCTTGGGCCAACTGGTGGTCGGGAGAACGAGGATCGCCAGCCGCCAGCCCGCGAGGTTCTGCTGATAGCGAAGGTTCCGGTCTGTCGTGATAAAGACTTCGAACTCCGCCTCGGCGGCCCTCAGGAGCTCGCCGTTGTCGAGGGCAGCCCAGCCCATCTCGTAAGCAGTGGCGACTTCGTGTGCGGCGAGCGCACGGCGCAGCGGCGCTGGCGTTCCTTGGTCGAGGAGGATTCTCACGCGGCCGCCGGGCTCGGACTCGGCGGTTTATGCCTCGGCGAGGCTCTGCCCGGCGTGGGCGAGGACGGCTTCGATCTGCTCGCGGGCCACGCCGGGGAACCACTCTAGAAAATCGTCTACGGTGACTCCGTCTTCGAGGTTCTCGAAGAGAGCTCGGACGGGCACGCGCGTTCCCTTGAAAACCCAGGCGCCGCTGACCTTTCCCGCGCCGCGCTCGACCGCCGGGCAATGGCTCCATTCGAGCATGGCTGAAGTATACGGCTCCCACGGTCAGGCTCCCAGCAGCTTCGGCAGGTACTCGGTGAGGGCCGGGAGGTAGACGGACGCCTTGGCGAGCAGGGCCTCGAACTTGAAGATCAGGTCCATCAGCCGGTCGAGCTGGTCGAGGTCGAGGCGGGTGCCCTGCTTTCTCGCGCGGAGGTAGTGGACGGTGAGCTTGCCCACCGCCTGCTCGACGGCCTCCCGGAGCCCGGCGGCGCCGTGGATGCGGTAGTCGGTGAGGGCGGCGCGGAGGGCCTGGAGGATGTCGAGGCTGACCTGGCGGAGCGCGGGGTCGAGCTCGGCGCTCGCGGTGAAGGCGAAGAGGGCGTTGAGGCAGGGCCTCGACCTCCCCCAGGTCGTCGGTCGGCAGGGCGGTCTCGGGGAACTCTTCGGCGATCCGCGCGCCGCAGAACTCGACGGACTTACAGACGGCCTCGCCGAGGGCCTCCTGGAAGGGGGCGTAGCGGCGGGAGTCCTGGTCGAGGCGGGCGCCGAGGAGGGCCTTGCGGGCCGCCGGGAAGTGGCGGAGGTAGCGGTGGAGGTCGATGCCCGGGATCGAGCGCATCGCGGCCTCGGACTGGACGAAGAGGTCGTCGACCGCCAGCAGCCGGCGGCGGAGGGCGAGGTCGTCGTCCGGCTGGAGGTCGAAGACCTCGGCGAGGACTTGGCGGATGGGGCGGCCGTCGCGGCTCGCGTCGCGCAGGGCGAGGAGCATGTGATGGAGGCGGAGGGCGGCGTTCGTCGTGCGGTCCATCGGGAGCCTCCCCTAGCCCTCACCGATCGTCAGCGCCTCGCCCGGGACCTCCGGCGCCGGGGTCAGCCAGTTGCGGCCGACGGCGACCTCGTGCCCGCCGGGCTCGTTCCAATGGACGAGGACCCAATCGCACGGGCTCATCCAGCCGTTGCGCGGCGTTGCGGCCGGCCGCCGCAGGCTGGCGAGGAGGCCGTCGTCGAAGCGCACGACGCGCAATGGCAGGAGGAGCTTCGGCGGGAAGGGGCCGGAGGTCGCCCGCTCGCGCAGCTCGGCGCGCACGGCGGCGATGTCGAGGCGGATGGCCGAAAGCCACCGGAGCGCGCCGTAGTAGTCGGGGTCGCGGCTGGTGCCGGGGGTCGCCAGC
>DATLOC010000037.1:0-20078 GCA_035536455.1 Thermoanaerobaculia bacterium
CGCGGCCGGCCCGCGGGCCGCCGCCGCCGAGCGGGGCGCCCCGGCGCGCGCCGCGCGCAATCCACGGCAGGAGGCGCTCTTCACCGCCCCGCCCGCGACACCGGGCGCGCTGCCGCCGATCAACCTCCTCTCGCTCGAGGAGCCGCGCGGCGGCATCGACGAGAGCGAGCTGGTGCGGCTGGGCGAGATGATCCGCTCGCGCTGCGCCGAGTTCGGGGTCGAGGGGACGGTCGAGGGGATCAGCCCCGGGCCGGTCATCACCGTCTACGAGCTGCAGCCGGCGCCGGGCGTCAAGGTGGCGCAGATCGTCAACCTCCAGGACGACCTCGCCCTCGCGCTCAAGGCCGAGTCGGTGCGCATCGACCGCATGCCCGGCCGGTCGACCCTTGGCGTCGAGGTCCCCAACCGCGAGCGGGCGACGATCCACTTGGGGGCTCTCCTCGCCGACGAGCGGTTCAAGCGGGCGCCGTCGGTCTTGACCATGGCCCTCGGCACCGACATCCACGGCCAGCCCTACTACGCCGACCTGGCCGGTATGCCGCACCTCCTGGTGGCGGGCGCCACCGGCGCCGGCAAAAGTGTCGGGCTGCAGGCGATGATCACCTCGATCCTCTACCGCGCCACGCGCGACGAGGTGCAGTTCATCTTCATCGACCCGAAGCGGATCGAGCTCGGCGTCTACGCCGACATCCCGCACCTCAAGTGCGAGGTCGTCGTGGACCCCAAGAAGGCGGCCAACGCGCTGCGCTGGGCGGTGGCCGAGATGGAGCGCCGCTACCGCCTGCTCGCCGAGGTCCACGTGCGCTCGATCGCCTACTACAACCGCGCCATCCAGGACCCGCAGGTGCAGCAGCGGCTGGCGCTCTCGGAAGGGGAGAGCGCGCTCGCCGCCGAGGACCTCAAGCCGCTGCCCTACTACGTCGTGGTGATCGACGAGCTGGCCGACCTGATGATGGTCTCCTCGGCGGAGGTGGAGGCCTCGATCGCGCGGCTGGCGCAGATGGCGCGCGCCGTCGGCATCCACCTGATCGTGGCCACGCAGCGCCCGTCGGTGGACGTCCTGACCGGTACTATCAAGGCCAACTTCCCCTGCCGCATCAGCTACGCCACGGCGAGCCGCCACGACTCGCGCACCATCCTCGACCAGATCGGCTCGGAGAAGCTCCTCGGCAAAGGCGACATGCTGTTCATGCCCCCGGGCTCCTCGCGCATCATGCGGCTCCACGGCGCCTACGTCTCGGAGCAGGAGACGGCGGCGCTGGTGCGCTGGCTCAAGAAGCAGGGGCGGCCGGAGCTCGACCCCGAAGTGCTGGCCGACCAGGAGGAGGGCGGGATGGGCGGCGGCGGCGACGAGGGCGACGACGTGCTCTACGACGAGGCGTCGCGCCTGGTGGTGACCGAGCGCATGGCCTCGGCCTCCTTCCTCCAGCGCCGCATGCGCATCGGTTTCTCGCGCGCCGCGCGCCTGATCGACATGATGGCCCGCGACGGCCTCCTCGGCCCCCCCCAAGGCAGCAAGCCGCGCGAGGTCCTGGTCAAGCAGGACTACTTCGCAGAGGTGGACCTCGCCCGCCGGGGCGAGTGATCGCGCCTCGAGTGCCGAGGCTACAATCGACCGGTGGACTTCGCCCGCGTGCTGGAGAGCGTGTGTGGCTATCTCGAGCAGCGGGAGGTGCGCTACGCCGTCATCGGGGGGTTGGGACTCGCGGCGTACGGGATGGCGCGGACGACGCTCGACGTGGACCTCGTGGTCGACGGGGAGGCGCAGCAGGAGCTCGTGGGTTTCCTGAGCGGGCTCGGCTACGCGACGCTCCACCGGTCGGAGGGGTACTCGAACCATGAGCACCCCGATCCGGACTGGGGCGGGGTGGACGTCGTTTACGTGCGCGGTGAGACCAGCGAGCGTCTGTTCGAGGGCGCGCGGGCGGTGTCCGGCCCGCGCGGCCGTGAGCTGCCCGTGCCCAGGCCCGAGCATTTGGCGGCGATGAAAGTGCTAGCAATGAAGAACGACCCTACGCGCACCTTTCAGGAGCTGGCGGACATCCGGTTCCTGCTCGAGCTGCCGGGAGTGGACCGCAGCGAGGTGCGGGGTTACTTCGAGCGCCATGGTCTGGCGGAACGCTATCGTGAGCTCGAAGCCACACTCTGAGCCGCTCGACCTGGAGAGCGCGCTGTCGACGACCGCGCGCGACGTCGCCGCACTGCGCCGCCGCGCGACGGGAGAGAATTGGCTAGAGCGGGTCGAAGCCCTGGCGTTTCCCGACCTCTTCGAGACGCGGCCGCGACGGCGGCCAATCCCTGCCGGCCGGGAGCCGTTCCGTCTCGACGACCCCGCCGGCGATCGCTGACGCCCTCCCTTTTACGTCGGGTCCACCGGCCGCAGCTCCAGGCGCCCTCCGTGGCGGAGGAGGGGGCAGGCGGCGGCTAGGCGCAGGGCCTCGGCGGGGGAGGCGGCGCGGAGGAGGAAGTAGCCGCCGGGGCGGTCGACGGCGGCGGTGGGGGGGAGGGGCGCGATTGCCGCGCCGGCGAGGCGCCAGCCTTCGTCGCGCAGCTTCTCGGCGCCTAGCAGGTGGCCGCCGCGGTTCAGTTCTCCGGCCCAGGCGCGCAGCTCGGCGACGACGTCGGCCCCCGGCGCGACCGGGGTGCCGGGCGGCGGCGCGTGGAGGAGGAGCAGGTAGCTCTCCTCCGCGGGCGCCGGCCCCGGCGGGCGGCCCGCCCTCTCCTGCCCAGCCAGGAATCCGGCCCCGGCCGCCAAGACCAGCGCCGCCGCCCAGCCGATCCACTGCCGGGCAGGGGGGCGCCGATCACCGCGGTCGGCGGCGAGCGCGGCCGCCACGCGGTCTTCTAGCTCTCCCAGGTCTTCCTCGGTGCGCAGCGGCGCGAGGGCCCGCCGCCAGGCGTCGTCGTGGGGATCGCTCATCGTCCTGCCTCTCCTTGGAGCATTTGGCGCAAGGCCGCTCGCGCCCGCGCGAGCTGGCTCTTCGAGGTGCCCGGCGTGACGCCGCGCACGGCGGCGATCTCTTCGTGGGTGAGCTCCTCGACATCGTGGAGCAGAAGCGCCTCGCGGTAGCCGGCGGGGAGCGCGGCCACCGCCCGCTCCAGATCGACGCGGGTCGCCACCGCCGGCGGGGCCACCGACGGCCCGGGGCCGTCGAGCACCTCCTGCGCGCCGGCGGCCGGGCGGCGCCGCCACTCGTCGCGGCAGCGGTGGACGACGATGCCGAGCAGCCACGTGCGCAGCGGCGAGCGCCAGGCGAAGCGCCGAGGCCGCGCGCCGCCCGCAGCCACGCCTCCTGCACCACGTCCTCGGCGGCCTCGATCCGCGGCGCCAGCAGGCGCCGCGCGGTGCGCAGCATCGCCGGCGCGTGGCGGCGGAAGAGGGCGCGAAACGCCTCCTCGTCGCGGCGCTCGAGGAAGGCCGCGACGAGGAGGCGGTCGTCGGTCGTTGCGGTGCGGTCGCTCACCCGGGGCTCGCGGATGCTACTCGCGCCGGATCGCCACCACCTCGACGGAGCCGCCGCGCGCCAGCGCCGGGCAGCCGCCGGCGACCGCCACGGCCTCCTCCAGGTCGCGCGCGGTGATCAGGAAGTAGCCGCCGGCGGACGGCGCCGTGCCGGCGCGGCGGGGGGCCGAGCCCACGCCGGCGGCGGTGAGGACGGTGGCCTCCGGCGCCAGCTCGTCGGCCTCGAGGAGACGCCCTTCCTGGTGCAAGCGGGTCGCCCAGGCGCGATAGGCGCCGACGACCGCCTCGCGCTCGGCCTCCGGCGCGTCGTCGCCGCGGATGAGCAGCAGGAAGCGCGGCGCCTCGGCCGCGGCCGGCGCGGGGGCCTCCGCCGCCGGGGCGCCGGCGGTAGCAGGGCTCGCCGTCACGGCGAGCAGGACGAGGACGGGAAGCGACGCTCTGGACATGCCCGGACCTCCTCGGCGCCCGCCGTGCGGCCGGGCCCGTCCCGCCGCCGCGACGCCGTCTCACGGGGTGAGGCGCACGTCGCGGGCAAAGGGTTGCACTGCGCGCCGCCGTCCTGCTTCGACCCCGCGTGCTAGCATCCCCGCAGGCAACTTCGAAAGAGAGCCGACAAGGGCCCGATGTTCGAGTCCGTCAAGGCGAAGACCCCCCGCTTCCGCCCCCAGGTGCCCGGCCTGGGCAGGCTCCGCGGCCGGCTGGGCGGCACGCTCCTCAAGCTGCTGCTGGTGCTGGCGCCGCTCCTCCTGGCCCGCGCCTGCCTCTTCAGCTACGTCCCGCCCGACGCCATCGGCATCCGGCAGGTCAACTTCGGCCCGGGGCGCGGTCTGCACAAGGAGCCGGTCCTCCCCGGCTGGCGGCGCGAGGTCTCCGGCTACGAGCGCATCCAGACCTTCCCGCGCGACGTGCAAGTCGTCGAGTTCACCAACAACCAGGGCGAGAAGGGTGCGGGCCACCGCCAGGTCGGGGCGATCAAGGTGCCGACCGTAGACGGCTACCCGGTGGACGTCGATGTCACCGTCCTCTACTGGATCGCCGAGCCGTACAAGGTGGTCTCCCGCTTCGGCTTCGGCAACGCCTACGAGGAGGCGGTGGTCATCCGCGTCACCGACCCGCTGGTCAAGGAGCACCTGGGCGGCCTCCTCGCCGAGCAGTTCTACGGCGCGGCGCGGCTGGAGAAGGTGGCGGCGCTCAAGCAGGACCTGGCCGCGCGCTTCGCCACCAACGGCCTCCAGCTCGCCGACGCGCTGCTCCGCCAGTACGACTACCCTGAGACCTTTCAGGCGCTGACCGAGCAGAAGAAGATCCAGGACCAGTCGGTGCTCGCCAACCGCGAGTTCGCCAAGCAGGCCGAGGTGGAGACGCGCCTGAAGCAGGTCAAGGCCGAGGGCGAGAACCTGATCCGGGTCAAGAGCGCGGAGTTCGAGGCGCAGATCACCGAGATCCTGGCGCGCAAGCGGCTCTACGAGCGGCAGCGGCGGGCCGAAGCAGACCTCCTGGTGCGCAGCGCCGAAGCCGCCGGCACCGAGGCCATCAACCGCGCCCTCGAAGGGGCGGGGTCGGCCAAGCTCCTGCGGCTGCGCCGCGGCCTCGCTCTGCTCAACAGCATCAAGGGGCCGATCTACATCAACAACGAGGACCTCACGGACCTCGGCCGGCTGGTGGGGAGCGGCAAGGATTGACCGTGCGCCGCCTCCCCGTCCCTCCATCCCTCGGCGCCTGCCTGCTCCTCGCCGCGCTGGCGCTCGCCGGCTGCACCCCGCACCGTACCGGTGCGACCGAGGTCGGTGTGCGCTTCAACAAGCTCACCAAATCGATGGCGGAGTATCCGCCGGGGGCCACGTACTTCTTCGTCCCGATCCTCAACGACTGGAAGACCTTCGACACCTCGCTGCACGACCTGGTGATGACCCGGGGGGCGGCGTCGGAGGACCGCGAGAAGGACGACCTCCGCTTCAAGACCCGCGACGGCAACGACATCGAGACCGACGTCACCGTGCGCTGGCGGATCGACCCGACCAAGGCCTCCTTCCTCTGGAGCCGGGTGGGCGAGAGCAGCCAGGAGGTGGAGGAGCGGCTGGTGCGGCCGCAGGCCCGCACCTACGTGCGCGACGTGCTCAACCGCCTCGACTCGGAGGGCTTCTACAACCCCGTCCTGCGCTTCGCCGCCGCCAACGACGCCGGCCGCGTCCTCGCGGCTCACCTCCGCCCCTACGGCGTCGTCGTCGAGCAGGTGCTGCTCGGCGACTTCTCCTTCAAGGACGACTACCAGCGGCTGATCAACGCCCGCAAGGAGGCGGAAAAGCAGGCCGAAAAGCTGGAGGCCGAGATCCTCGCCACCAAGGAGGCCAACCAGGCCAACCTGCAGACCAAGATCTCCGAGCTGACCGAGAAACTGACCCGCGCCCAGGGGGATTTCGAGCAGGCCAAGCGCGCCGCCGACGCCTACCTGGTGCAGCAGCAGCAGACGGCGCAGGCGGTGCTGGCCGAGAAGAACGCGCTCGCCGAGGGGATCCGCAAGGAGCGCGCGGCGCTCAACAGCAGCGCCGGCGACGCCTACGTCAACCTGCAGCTCATCGAGGCCTTGCAGAAGAAGGAGATCCGGCAGATGCCGCGGCTGCCGAACGGCCAGGTCATCATCGACGGCAACAAGCTGCTGCAGCAGCTCGGGATCGTCCGCTATGAGCAGCAGCGGACCGACGAGCCGGAAATTCCGCCGCGGCAGTGACGCGCGCATGCTGAACCTGGCCGGCCCCGCCTACGACTTCGGCAACGTCCTCTACGCCGTGCTCCAGGAGTGCGAGCACAAGCGGCGCGGCCTGCTGCCCGACCGCGCCGAGGAGCGCCTCCTCGAGATCGCCCGCGAGAAGCTCGGGGAGGTCCGCGAGAGCTACGTCGAGGCCGGCGGCGACCCGGCCTATTGGAAGGATCTCGAGCGCGAGGTGCTGGAGACCGCGATGCCGCAGTACGCGGCGGCCGCGGCCGACCAGACCCGCCTCGAGAAGTCGAGCTACGGCGTCTGGCGGCAGGGGGACCGCTGGCGCGCGGGCTGTTCGGCTTGACCGGGCTGGCGCTCGGCGGCCTGATCATCGCCGCGCCCTTGATCCCGCTCTGGGAGGACGCCTTCGCCTTCGTCCTCGCCGCCGCCGGCTTCTTCTTCCCCGAAGTGCGGCGCGTCGCCGCCGACTACCGCCACTCCCGGTTCCTCAACCGCCTGATCGTCAACGCCGAGGCCTACCAGAAGGACCAGCGCCT
Source organism: Thermoanaerobaculia bacterium (assembly GCA_035536455.1). GTDB lineage: Bacteria > Acidobacteriota > Thermoanaerobaculia > Multivoradales > UBA5704 > DASUNQ01. The sequence continues at coordinate 6,719 of DATLOC010000037.1, forward strand.
CCACTACCTCTCCCACGCCCGCTTCGACGAAGCCCTCCGCTCCCTGGGCGAGCGCGAGACGCGGGTGGAGAAGGAGCTGGGCGAGCTGGGGCGCGGCTCAGAGCCGGCGGCCGCGCCGGAGAAACACCAAAAGAAACAGAAGACGCCGGCCTAGCCGCGGGTCACGGCGGCGTCGTTCTCACGGGGTGAGGGGCAGGCCGGGGCCGGAGGGTTGCACGCTGCGGCGAGATCAGCGCGAGGTCACCGCGATTCTGACGTCGTGATTGCTCCAGGCGCGATTGTTGGACTGGTAGGCGTCCCGGCGATCGCTCAGGACGAAGGCGAAGAAATAGGTGCCTGCCGGCACGGAGCCCGGGACGGTGATCCTGCCGAGAGCGAGCGTTGCAGCGTCCCCCGGCCGGAGGGTGCCGCGGAGCCGGACCGTCTTGACCAGGATCGCTCCCTTGAGACTGAAACGCTTCGGCACCAGATGGACCTCGATCAGAGGATTGGCGAGGTCGACAGTTCCCGCGTTCTCGATCTTGATGGGATTGATCGCTGAAACTCGATCCGGCGCGGACCGAGCCTGTCGGGCCGCGGACCGGCACGTAGAGCGGGGTGAGAGGGGCGGGGGTGATGCCGTAGGGGCTGACCACTCCGTCACGGATCGGGGAACCCCCATAAGTGGACCGCGCCGCGGCGGCGTCTTCGGCGAAGAGGGTGGCCAGGTCGTACGGCGGGGCCTTGAGGTTTTTGATCGAATCCCGGGTGACGGGACTCAGGTCGAGGCGTCCGAAGCCGTGGTCGACGAGTCCCCGGTACCCCCAAGCCGTCCCGAGGTTGCTCAATAGGGCGTCCTTGAAGGAGAGCGGCCCGCCGGACTGGGTCGACCGCACGTCGTCCACGGTCCACTGGAAGGCGGGGTTGAACGCGAGATCGGCCTCGACGATGTGACCGTCCACGGTGCGCCACGCCGTGAGGGAGTAGGCGAAGCGGTCCCAAGCCATGTCGAACTGTTGCTGCATCTGCTCGCTGCTCGGGAAGCCCGCGATGTCGAACACGCCGTTGCCGAAGGCCCAGTGGGGGGACGGGTGCGGAGAAACCCGAAAGAGGTCGCCGGCATAGAGATTCCAGTACGTCATCTGCTTCTGGTCCTGCGAGGAGAAGGGGGTACCCGGCAGGAGCGTGTTGAAGACGATCGGGGCGCGGGCCGCATTGCGGACGATGAACTTCTCTGCCACGGGCCGCGAGAGGGCGACGGCCGCCGACTCGGGGATCAGCCGGGTGAGCCGGCCATAAGTCTTGGCGGGGAGGCCGGGGTCCTCGGGCCGGCGCCGGACGGTATCCGCCGGTTCCGGGCGCGCCTCGACCGCCGCGATCACGGCCCGCGCCGAGCGGACGAGCTCGCCGAAACTGCGCTTGCCCTCGCGGCCGGCGGTCTCTTGGAACCCCCCCTGCCAGCCGCCAGTGACAGGCGTGAAGGTAGGCCGGTCGAGGTCGCCCAGGAAGAGCAGATAGCGGGCGCCGGCCTCCAGATGCGTCGAGAGCGACGTGTCGTGGGTCTCACGCCCCACCGTGCCGCCGGGAACGGCCAGTGTGACCCGCTCCGGAGCGTCGCCCTGGAGCCGGTCCTCGATCCGCAGGTCGTACTCCGTGACGATGAGCGTGCGCTCTGGGTTCCACCGGCTCCGGGCGTCCTCCACCACAGCCACGACGACGTGGGACGAGCCCGCCGCGAGTTGGCGACTGGTGAGCGGCAGCACCTGGGCGCAGAGGGGTTGGAGCCGGAGCGCTCCCAGAGTCACAGTCAACAGCGCGACGGCGAGGGCCGGCTTGCCGGACATCGTGCTCCTCTCTCTCCGTACTGCCATTGTCGGGCCGGCTTGGACCAGATTACTTGCCGAGCCACTTCTCCATCCGCCCGCTCTACACGCTTCAGCTCCCCAACGCCGCCCGCCGCTCCTTGTTGTCGCGGGCGCGGCGTTGGGCGAGGAGCTCGCCGGCGCGGTCGAAGAGGCCCATGGCGGCGGCGATCTGCTTGTCGCCCTGCGCCACCGCGCGGTGGCGGGCCTCCTGGCCGAAGGCGGTGTTGAGCACCTCGCCGCGGATCTGGAGCACCGAGAAGTCGCCCGAGCCGGGCGCGGCGAAGGCCTCCTCGACCTCCTTGGCGGTCGCCATCTTCTCGCTGATCAGCCAGCGCTTGAACTCGTCCAGCACCCCCGGCGCCGGCTTCCAGTCTTGCGAGCGCACCTTCTGCCGGCCGTAGTACTCGACCGCGAAGTTGACGTAGGCGTTGCGCGCCAGGAGGAACTGCTCGAAGGGGGAGAGCTCCTCGGCCTCGACCTCGACGTCCGGGGTGATGCCGCCGCCGCCGTAGACCTTGCGCCCGAGGTCGGTGCGGAAGACCTCGCCCGCGCGCTGGTCGCCGGTCTGGGGGGCGCCGGCGCCGTTGTGCGTGTAGTAGTCGAAGAACGACGTGTAGTCGCGCTGGATGAGGCGCCCGGACGGCGTGTAGTACTTGGCCGTGGTGAGCGCCAACCCCGAGCCGTAGGAGAGGCTGAAGACCGTCTGCACCAGGCCCTTGCCCCAGCTCGGCTCGCCGGCGATCAAGCCGACGTCGTGGTCCTGAATGGCGCCGGAGAGGATCTCGGCCGCCGAGGCGGTGCCCTCGTTAACCAGCACCACGACCGGGAGGTTGAGCTCCGGGTACTTGCCGGTGGCGTGGAAGCTCTGGTGCGACTCGCGGGTGCGCCCCTTGGTCTCGACGATCAGGCTGCCCTCGGGGAGGAACTGGTCGGAGACCTCGATCGCCTGGTCGAGCAGCCCGCCGCCGTTGTTGCGCAGGTCGACGAGCAGCCGCTTCATCCCCTTCTCGCGCAGCGCGCCGATAGCCTGCGCCACCTCCCGGCCGGTGCCGCGCGAGAACTCGGTCAGCTGGATGTAGCCGGTCTGCGCATCGAGCATGTAGGACTGGCGCACCGTGGTCTGCGGGATCTCGGCGCGGGTGATCGTCATCTCGAGCGGCTCGGCGAGGCCGCGGCGCGCGACGGTGATCGTCACCGACGTCCCCTTCGGCCCCTTGAGCTTCTGCACCGCCTCGTCGAGCGTCATCGTCTCGGTCGGCTCGCCCTCGATCGTGGCGATCACGTCGCCGGCCTGGACCCCGCGGCGCGAGGCCGGGCTGCCCTCGATCGGCGAGATGACGGTCAGCTGGCTGTCGCGGATGCCGACCAGGATGCCGAGGCCGTAGAAGCTGCTCTGCTGCTTCTCGCGCATGCCGGAATAGGCCTCCGGCGTCAGGAAGCTGGTATGCGGGTCGAGGGTGCGGAGCATCCCCTGCACCGAGGCGTAGACCAGGTCGCGGTAGCTGACCTCGGCGCCGTAGCGGTCGTGGGCGGTGTTGACCAGCTCGGTGTAGAGCCGCAGCGTGTCGCGCGCCTCGTCGGTCAGGGCGAGCAGGCGGTCGCCGAAGAGGCCGCCCAGGAGGAGCGAAAGCGTGAAGAGGACGATGGCGGCGATCTTCCAGGGGCGCTTCATGGGCGGCATTTTAACAGACGCCCGCGCTTGACTTGGGTTGGCCCAGACCCGAAGATGCCGGCCGGAGGTCTCCCCCGATGGGCCCGCTGGGCGTCCCCGAGATGCTGTTCATCCTGGTGTTGATCCTCCTGATCTTCGGGCCGAAGCGGCTGCCCGAGGTCGGGAAGATGGTGGGGAAGGGCCTGGGGGAGTTCCGGCGCGCCTCGAACGAGCTCAAGCGCTCGATCCAGACCGAGCTGTCGCTGGAGGAGCTGGAGGAGGGGCCGGCGCGGCCGCGGCCGCTGGCGGCCGTCGCGCCGGCCGCCAGCGGCGCGGTTCTGGAGCCGAGCGCCCCGGCGGCGACCGTGGCGCAGGAGCCCTTCTCCTATACGGCCCCGGTGCTCCCGACCGTCGATCCGCTGGAGGGGCCGCCGACGGTCGAGGAGGAGCCGGCGGCCGTGGTGCCCTCAGCCTCGCCGATCGTCCCCGAGTAGCTCCCGCCCGCCGCATGCCCGTCGCCCGCCACTCCGCTCCCCGCGAGGAGCTGCCCACGATGGGCCTCCTCCAGCACCTCGAGGAGCTACGCAACCGCATCCTCTGGTCGCTCGTCGCGCTGGTCGTCGCGTTCCTGCCCTGCTGGTACTTCATCGAGCCGATCTGCGACTTCCTCGAGGCGCCGATCAAGCCCTTCCTGACCGACGGCCGGGAGCTGGCGGTGACCAGCGTCACCGAGGCCTTCCTGGTCAAGTTCAAGGTGGCAGCCCTGGTGTCGCTCTTCCTCGCCGCGCCCTGGGTGCTCTACCAGCTCTGGCGCTTCGTCGCCCCCGGCCTCTACCGGCGCGAGAAGATGTACGCCATCCCCTTCATCGGCGCCGGCACGCTCTTCTTCCTCGCCGGCGGCGCCTTCGCCTACTACGTGGCCTTCCCGATGGCGGTCGAGTTCCTGCTCGGCATGGGGGAGCGCTACATGCTCCTCATCACCGCCCGCAGCTACCTCGGCTTCCTGATGACGATGATCCTGGGGCTGGGGCTGATGTTCGAGCTGCCGATCTTCATCTTCCTGCTCTGCGCGATCGGCGTCACCTCGCCGGGCTTCCTGATGCGCCACTTCCGCTGGGCGGTGGTGCTGATCTTCATCGCCGCCGCGATCATCACCCCCACCCCCGACATGGTGAACCTGATGATCTTCGCCCTGCCGACGCTCGCCCTCTACCTCCTCGGCGTCGGCGTGGCGGCGTTGTTCTTGCGCAGGCGGCGGGCGCGGGCGGCGGCCGCGGAGGAGCCTGCGTAGCCAGCTAGCGCAGGTAGCCGAGCGCTTCGAGCCGCCGCCGCTCTTCGTCGGAGAGCGGGCGCGGCTCGGCGCGGCCGACCGGGGGGCGGCGGGCGGCGAGCCAGCGGCGGAGGATCTCGCCGAGCTCGCGCTCCGCGGGCAGGCCGCGGCCGGCGAGGCTCCGCTCCTCGCCCGGGTCGGCGCGGAGGTCGTAGAGGGCCGGGCCGTCGGGGAAGAAGCGCGTGTTGCCGCGCGAGAGGATCAGCTTCCGCTCCGGGGTGCGGACCATCACGCCGAGGCGCGCCGCGTGCTCGGCGAAGACGGCGCGGCGGCCGTGCCTGCCGGGTGCGGTGAGGGCGCGCAGGTCCTCGCCGTCCTGCGGCGGCGGCGGGAGCCCGGCGGCCGCGAGGAGGGTGGGGAAGAGGTCGATCGTCTGCACCAGGCCGCGCAAGCGGCGGCCGCGCGGCGGCGGGGCGCCGGCGGTTGGACCCGCGGACGCGGGCCAGCGGACCATCAGCGGCACATGGGTTGTCGTGTCGTGGAGCCCGACGTGGCGGTAGAGGACGCCGTGCTCGCCGAGCTGCTCGCCGTGGTCGGAGACGAGGGCCACGACGGTCGTCTCGAGGAGACCGCGGCTGGCGAGGAAGTCGAGGAGCCGCCCGACCTGCCGGTCGAGGTAGGCGACCTCGCCGGCGTAGAGGTCGCGGTGGCCGCCGAGCACCGGCTCGTCGAAGGCGCGCGGGCCGAGGGGGCGGAAGGGGACCCAGGCGGCGACTGGCGCGAGGCCGTAAGCGGCGCTCGGGCGAGAGCCCAGGGCGTAGGGGCGCGGCGGAGTGTGCGGCGTGTGCGGGTCGAAGAGGTGCACCCAGGCGAGCCAGCGCCGCTGCGCCCGCTCGGGGGAGGCGATCCAGTCCATCGCCATGTCCACCGCCAGCTCGGCGGCGAAGTGCTCGCCGGCCAGGGTGACGTCCGCGAAGCCCTGCCCGAGGCCTGAGTTGTGGTCGCCGAGGTGGCGGGCGGAGATCACGGCCAGGGTCTCGTAGCCGCGGCGCCGGAAGAGCTCCGCCAGCGTCGTGTGGGCGCGCGGCAGCGGCGTCGAGAGGTCGTAGACGCCGTGGTCCTTGCCGTAGAGGCCGGTGAAGATCGAGGCGAAGCTGGGGTTGGTGACGTTGAAGGCGGTGAAGGCGTCCATCCAGACGTCGCTCTCGGCCGCCAGCCGGTCCATCGCCGGCGTCAGGCTGGTGCCCTGGCGCCAGGGGCCGAGGGCGTCGGCGCGCACGGTGTCGAGGCCGAGGACGAGGACGTTGGGGGCCGCGGGGTTGATCTGCCGCGGCGCGCCGGGCGCGGGCGGCGGCGGCAGCGCCTTGCGGCCGTAGACGGCCGGGCTGCCCCAGAGGGCGGCGGGCGGCGGCGCTCCGGCCGCCGCGTCCGGCAGGGGGCCGAGGGGCCGCACCTCGAAGAGGAGGTCCACCGGCCGGTTCGCCCAAGGCGCGAGCGGTAGCTCGACCGCCGCCGGCGCGATCGGCTCCACCGGCGTCACCGGCCGGCGCCAGAGCTCCCGCTCGGCGCCGGCACGCTCGCCGCCCGCGACCGCCCGCACGGTGACGCGGTAGGTGCAGGCGCAGCCCGCCTCGGTCCCGAGCGGCACGAAGGAGAGGTAAGGCTCCGTGCCGAGCACCACCCGCCAGCGCAGGCGCGAGCCCGCGGTCTGCGCCACCGCCCGTACTTGCCCGGCGGTGCGGCGCGGGAAGGCGACGAGCTGCGAGGGCGGGATCTTCGCCATGTCCCGCACTTCGGCCGTGCCGAGGAAGGAGATCGTCTGAGTCGACGCCCGGAGCCACCGGCTCCCCGGCGGCGGCGTCTCGACGACCGGCTTGGTCGACCAGAGGTCCACCCGCTCCCAAGGCGGCGGCGGCACCGCGCCCTCCCGCGCGCATGCGGCGAGAAGGGCGAGGGCGAGGATCGGAAGGGTGGCGCGGGGATGAGGCACGGAGGTCCTGGTCGCTCTATCGATTCTAGGCCGCGCCCGCCGGCGGCTGCCGCCGCCAGCGCTTGTGCCACCAGACCCACTGCTCGGGGCGGCGGCGGACCTGGGCTTCGATGGCGGCGGACATCAGGGCGGTGGCGGCGGTCTCATCGGCGGGAAGGTCGAGGGCCGGCAGGCAGCGGACGAGGTGGGTGCCGTCGTCCCGGCGCTCGGCGAAGATCGGCACGACCGCCACCTTCTGCCGCAACGCGATCCGCGCCGCCCCGACCGGCGTGTAGGCGGGGCGGCCGAAGAAAGGGACCCACACCCCTTCGACCCGGGTGTCCTGATCGATCAGGATGGCGAGCGCGCCGCCCTTGCGCAGCACCTCGAGGAGCTGCCGGCCGGCGGCGCGGCCGCCGCGGGCGATCGTGGTGGCGCCCATCGCGCCGCGTACGGCGAGCAGCAGCTCCTGCAGCGACGGGTCCTCCGGCTCGCGCGCCGCCGCCGCCAGCGGCAAGCCCTTCAGGGTGAAGGCGCCGGCGATCAGCTCCCAGTTGCCGCAGTGGCCGGTGACGCCGACGACCGCCCGCCCTCCGGCGCGCGCCGCCTCGATCTCCTCCCATCCCACAATCTCGAGCCGCGGCGCCAGGTCCGCGAGGCCGCGGCGGAGGAGGTGCAGGAGCTCGGTGAGGTTCATCCCCTGCTGCAGGAAGGCGGCGCGCGCGATGGCGCGACGCTCGGCGGCGGGACGCTCGGGAAAGGCGAGGGCGAGGTGGTCGAGGGCGCGGCCGCGGTCGCGGCGCGAGAGCGCCCAGCCGAGGCGGCCGATCCCGCGCCCCAGCCGCTGCATGCCGCTCCACGAGAGAACGCCGCAGACGACGGCGAGGCCGCGCAGGGCCAGGCCGAGAGGAGAGGGGATCGGCAAGCGGAGCGAAGCCTAGCAGCGCGGAATGGCATGGGCGGCCGGAGGGTTCTGCGACGTATGCCTCGCCGTATGCGCTCGCGTCCCCCTGGTCTGCTCTTCCTCCTGCTCGGCGCCGGGCTCGTGCTGCCCCGCCCGCTGGCGGCCGCGGTCGACCGCTGGACACCCACCGGGCCCGACGTCGCCTCCGTGCCCTCCCTCGCCGTCGGTCCGACGGGCGAGGTCTACGCCGGGACCGCGGAGTTCGGCGTCTTCCGCAGCACCGATCGCGGCGCGCGCTGGAGCGCCATGCGCGGTGCGTCGAGCTTTTCGTACGTGCAGGAGCTGGCGCTCGATCCCGGCGACCCCCGCACCGTCTACGCCCTGCGCAGGTTCAGCGGCCTCTTCCGCAGCCGCGACGGCGGCCCCTGGGTGTACGTCGGGCCGGGGGGGTCGCCGTCGAGCGCCGACGCCTTCGCGGTCGCCCCTTCCGATCCGAACCGGCTCTACCTGCTGAACGGTCCCATCCTGTACGTGAGCCGGGACCGTGGAGCGACCTGGGTCACCCTGCTGGACTACGTCCCGGGAGTCCAGGTGGCCGACTCGAACACCCTGCACGTCGATCCGCGCGACCCCGACGTCGTCCTGGTCGGCAGCGATTTCAACGGGGTGATCCGCTCGACCGACGGCGGTCTCACCTGGCAGTTCGGCCAGGGGGAGGGCGGGACACGCGGGCCGGTGCTCGTCGTCGCTCTGGCGCTCGACCCCCGCGACCCGGACGTCCAGTACACCGGCAGCCAGGGGGAGGGGATCTGGAAGAGCACGGACGGCGGCAGGGTCTGGCGACAGGTGCTGGCCTTTCCCGGCTTCGGCGACGTGCCGGTCGCCCTCGCCGTCGACCCGGCGCAAAGCCGGCGGGTCTATGCCGCGGTGCTGCGCGCGGTCCCGTCGTCGCCGCACGACCTGCCACCGCGCGGCGAGATCTGGCGGAGCAAGGATGGAGGCGCGACCTGGGGGCGGCTGCTCACCACCGCCGCGCCCATCCTCGCCCTGGCGATCGACCCGACCGACCCGCGCGTCGTCTATGCCGGCCTCGATCACCTGGGCGTCCTCAAGAGCGCCGACCGCGGCGCCACCTGGCGCGCGGCCCGCCGCGGGCTCAAGGCCTACACCGTGCTCGACGTGGCCGCCGATCCGCTCCAGCCCGGCACCCTCTGGCTCGCCGCGCCCGCGCGCGGCAGCTACCGCTATGCCTTCTTGGGCAGCGACTACTCCTGGCCCGGCATCTTCCGCTCGCGCGACGGCGGGCGGAGCTGGGCGGCAGCCGACCGCGGGATCGTGGATCAAGCGATCGAGCTGGTGGTGCCCGATCCCGCCCTCGCCGGGCGCGTCTGGGCCTACGGCGAGGGCCGCTTCTTCCGCAGCCTCGACGGCGGCGCCTCGTGGCAGGGGATCGGCGGGCCGGATCTCGAAGCCCTCGCCCTGGCGGTCGATCCTTCCGATCCGGACCGCGTCTACACCGCCGGCTCGCGGCACACGCTGATCGACGACTCGGCGTTCCACGACCCGGTGGTGGCGCGGAGCCTCGACGGCGGCGAGACTTGGAGCGACGTCGGCGACTTCGCCCCGGGCCGGGTGACGTTCGCCCGCGACGGACGGGTCAACGGCCTGCTGATCCACCCTCTCCGCCCCGCGTCGGTGTTCGCCGGGGCGACGACCGGCTTCTTCCGCAGCCGTAACGCGGGGGAGCGCTGGGTCCAGCTGGGCGACGGCCTGCCGGGAGTGTGCGGCAGGCAGGACACCGTCGCCCTGGATCCGTTCGCCCGCAACACCTTCTACGCCTTGGCGTGCCACACGACCCGGCTGGTCTTCAAGAGCACCGACTCGGGCGCGCACTGGGCGCCGACCGGTCTCACCCACGACGGCACGATCGTGTCGCTCGACGTGCTGCTGGCCGACCCGCGCCGGCGCGGCGCCGTTTACGCCGCCGGGTCGAAGGGACTCTTCGCCACCGGCGACGGCGGCGCGAGCTGGCGGCGGTTCGAGAGCGGGCTGCCCAAGGAGCTGCTCGGAGCGCCGTGGATCATGAGCCTGGCGGCCGACCCGCGCGTGCCCGGCCGGCTCTACGCCGGCCTGCGCGGCGGCGGGTTGTTCACGATGCTGCGCAGCGACTAGGAAGCTTCGTCGACCCAGCGGGCGACCAGCCGATCCCAGTCGCCGCGGGCGCGCAGGACGGCCTCGATCATCTCGCGCACCGCCTCCCGCCCCCCGTCCCGCTCGAGCACGCGGTGGACCCGCGCCCGCACCTCGGCGACGGCGTCGGCCGGCGCGAAAGAGAGGCCGCAGCGGGCGAGGACCGGCAGGTCGAGGAGATCGTCGCCGGTGTAGGCCACGCGCTCGGGCTCGACGCGGTACTCGGCGAGGAATTCGGCAAACGCGGCGCCCTTGTCGGCGCGGTCGAGGACGACAGCATCGAGCCCCAGCTCGCGGGCGCGCGTCGAGAGTGCCGCGGCGCCGCGCCCGGAGAGGATGCCGACCTTGAGCCCCGCGCGCTGCGCCAGTTTGAGCGCCAGCCCGTCGCGGACGTGGAACACCTTGAGCTCCTCGCCGCCGGCGCCGTAGGTCAGCAGCCCGTCCGTCAGCACCCCGTCGACGTCGAAGAGGAGCCACTCCAGCGCCCGCGCGCGGCGGGTGAACTCTTCTTCGGACAGCGCGCCGCTCAGAACAGCTCCAGCTTCCACAAGTCGTGGAGGTGCACGATCCCTTCGAGCCGCCCGGCGGCGTCGCAGACGAAGAGGGAGGTGATGCGGTGCTCCTCCATCTCGTTGAGCGCCGCCCCCGCCAGCTCGTCGCCGGCGATCGTGCGCGGGCTGGGGTGCATGCACTCGCCGGCGGTGCGGCGGAGCACGTTCTCGTCGTCGCGCTCGAGCAGCCGCCGCAGGTCGCCGTCCGAGATGCAGCCGAGGAGCCTTCCCTCGCCGTCCACGACCGCGGTGATCCCGAGCTTCTTTGCCGACATCTCGTAGATCGCTTCGCGCATCGGCGTCCCAGGGCCGACGCGCGGCAGCGCCTCGCCGGCGTGCATCAGCTCGGCGACCTTCAAGAGCCGCTTGCCGATCCGGCCGGCCGGGTGGAGCCGCGCGAAGTCCTCGCGCGTGAAGCCGCGCGCCTCCAAGAGGGCCATGGCGAGGGCGTCGCCGAGCGCCAGCATGGCGGTCGTCGAGGCGGTGGGGGCGAGGTTGAGCGGGCAGGCCTCGCGGTCGATCGCCACCGAGAGGTGTGCCTCGGCGTGACGGGCGAGCGGGCTCTCGCCGCTGCCGGTCATGGCGACGAGCGGCACGCCGAGCCGCTTCAGCGTTTGCACCAGGCGCAGCAGCTCCTCGGTCGTCCCCGAGTAGGAGGCGGCGAGCACCACGTCCCCTTCGACGATCGCGCCGAGGTCGCCGTGCACCGCCTCGGCGGGGTGGAGAAAGAGGGCGGGGGTGCCGGTCGAGGTCAGCGTCGCCGCCACCTTGCGCATCACGATGCCGCTCTTCCCCATGCCGGTGCAGACGACGCGCCCCTGGCAGGCGCGCAGCAGCTCGACCGCGCGGTCGAAGCTCTCGTCGAGCTGCGCGAGCAGGCCGCGGATCGCCGCCGCCTCGGTCTCCAGCACCTCGACCGCGACCTCGCGCGGTGGGCGGCCTGGCACAGGTTCCACGGCCCGCTTCATACCGAAACCTCCACGCCCGCGAGCGCCCGCCGCAGGGCCGCGAGCGAGGCGAGGAGCGCTTCCGCCCGCGCGGGGTCGAGCTGCACAGCGCGGTCGGAGAGCGCGCGGTCGGGATCAGGGTGGACCTCCAGGAACACGCCGTCGGCGCCGGCCGCCACGGCCGCGCGCGCCAGCGGCTCCGCGAACCGCCGGTCGCCGCCGCTCTCCTCGGCGCTGGCCGCCGAGCCGGCGCCGGGGAGCTGGAGCGAGTGGGTGACGTCGTAGATGACCGGGATGCCGTCCTCGTGCAGCAGGGTGAAGGAGCGCATGTCCACGACCAAGTTGTGGTAGCCGAACGAGACGCCGCGCTCGGTCACCGTCACCCGGTCGTTGCCGGCGCTGCGCGCCTTCTCGACCACGCGGCGCATGTCGTCGGGCGCCATGAACTGCCCCTTCTTGACGTTGACCGCGCGGCCGGTGCGCGCCGCCTCGACGATCAGGTCCGTCTGCCGGCAGAGGAAGGCCGGGATCTGCAGGACGTCGCAGACGTCAGCCGCCGGGCCGCACTGCGCCGGCTCGTGGACGTCGGTCAGGAGCGGCAGGCCGGTCTCGGCGCGGACCATGGCGAGCACGCGCAGCCCCTCGGCGAGACCCGGCCCGCGGTAGCTGCCGATGGCGCTGCGGTTGGCCTTGTCGAAGGAGGACTTGAAGACCAGCGGCACGCCCACCCGCCGCGCGATGGCGGCCAGGAGGCGCGCCGTCTCGACGGTGCGCTCGGGGCTCTCGATGACGCACGGCCCGGCGATCGCCGGCAGCGCCGCCCCGCCGCCCCCGACCACCACCCCCGGCGCCAGCTCGACGGCGCGCGCTCCGCTCAGTGCTCCAGCCCTCCGCCGCCGTTCGAGCCCGGCAGCGGCCGGTGCGCGCCGCGCCCGTCGGCGGCGAGCCCCTCCGCCGCCTCGTCGCCGCCCGCGGCGCCGATCCCGGCGAGCTCGGCCGCCGGCAGCGCGACGTCGCGGTCGCCTTCGCCGCGCCGCGCCCGCTCGGCGAGTGCCGCGCCGATGTAGGAGACGAAGAGCGGATGCGGCTCGGTCGGCTTGGACTTGTACTCGGGGTGGAACTGGCAGCCGAGGAACCAGGGGTGGTTGGGGTCCTCGACCATCTCCACGAACTTGCCGTCGGGCGAGAGCCCGGAGATCGCCAGCCCCGAGTCGCGCAACGCGTCGAGGTACTTCTGGTTCACTTCGTAGCGGTGGCGGTGGCGCTCGCTGATCTCGGGGACGCCGTAGACCTTGCGCGCCAGCGTCCCGTCCTTCAGGCGGCAGGGGTAGGCGCCGAGCCGCATCGTGCCGCCCAGCTCCTCGACCCCCAGGAGGTCGCGCAGCTTGTAGATGATCGGCTGCTCGGTCTCGGGGTCGAACTCCGAGGAGGTGGCGTCCTTGATGCCGCAGACGTTGCGCGCCCACTCGATGACCATGCACTGCATCCCCAGGCAGATGCCGAAGAAGGGGACCTTGTGCTCGCGGGCGTAGCGGATGGCACGGATCTTCCCCTCGGTGCCGCGGTTGCCGAAGCCGATGGGGACGAGGAGGGCGTCCACCTCGAAGACCTCGCGCGGCCAACCGCCGGAGGCCTCCATCTGCTCGGCGTTGATGTAGACCAGCTCGACGGCAGCGTCGTTGGCGATGCCGCCGTGGATCAGCGCCTCGTTCAGGCTCTTGTAGGCGTCCGGGAACTCGACGTACTTGCCCACGATCCCGACCTTCACGTGCTGGTGCGGGTTCTTGACCCGGGCCACTAGGCTCTCCCAGCGCGAGAGGTCGCGGTCGTAGTGCGGGAGGTTCAGCAGCTCCAGAATGATGTCGTCCATCCCCTCGCGACAGAACATGAGAGGCACCTCGTAGATCGTCGGCACGTCGCGGGCGGCGATCACCGCCCGGGTGTCGACGTTGCAGAACAGGGCGATCTTCTTCTTCATCTCTTCGGGCAGGGCGCGGTCGACGCGGCAGAGGACGATGTCGGCCGAGATGCCGA
>DATLOC010000038.1:0-40347 GCA_035536455.1 Thermoanaerobaculia bacterium
CGGCCGGGATGCTGCCGGCGAGCCAGACGCCGAACGTCACCGCGGGATTGAGGTGCGTGCCGGAGACGTGGCCGTAGGCGTAGGCGAAGGCGACGATGACCAGGCCGTGCGCCAGGGCCACCCCCACCAGACCGCCCAGCCCGAGGGCTCCGGCGCCGGCACCGATCAGGATCAGGGCGAAGGTGCCGATGAGCTCGGCGACCAGCGCGCTCAGCAGGCTGCGGCTCATCCTCTTACCCCCCGCTCACTGCTTGCGGATGATGGCGGCGACGCGGCGGTTCCGCTGCCGCCCCGCGTCGTCGTCGTTGCTCGCCACCGGCTTGCTCTCCCCGAGCCCCTGCGTGGTGAGCCGGCCGGCCTCGATCCCCTCGCGCTCGACGAGCCAGGCCTTGACCGCCGCCGCCCGCCGCTCGGAGAGCCGCTGGTTGTAGGCGTCGTCCCCCTTGGCGTCGGTATGCCCCTCGAGCCGCGCCGTCCCCTGCGGGAAGCCGCGCACGACGGTGGCGAGGCGGCCGAGCGCGCCGGCGGCGTCGGAGCGGATCTCGGCCTTGTCGAAGTCGAAGAGGACGTCGGCGGGGAGTTCGACCACGACCTCCAGGCCGGTCTCGCGCGCGCCGAGGGCCTGCATGGCGCGGCGGGTCTCCTGGACCGTGGCGACCACGCCACTTCCGGTACCGACGACGCCGCGCCCGGCCCCGGCGACGCCGCGCTGGATGCCGACGATGTTCTGTACCACGGGGACGATGCGCTGGGCACCGCGGTTGGGCCCGAGGCGCGCCACGGCGGCCCGGGCGGCGGCCTCGGTCGTGGGGTGCCAGGGGCCGGGGTACGGGACGTCCTGGGCGCCGGCGGCCGCGGCGCCGAGGAGGGCCGCGAGGCCGGCGCCGGCGAGCGCCCGCCGCTTCGCGCGGAGCTCCACGGCGCCCCCTAGGAGTCCTGGATCGCCAGGTCGTCGAAGGGCGGCGTGTTGGGGATCTGCAGCGTTACCACCCGCACCTCGGGCGGCGGCGCCGGGAACTTCATCCAGACCAGGGCGCTCTGCCCGGGCTCGAGGGTGTCGTACCAACGGTCGCGCCAGCCGGAGCGGACGCCACCGATGTAGTTCCCCGCCTCGTCCTTGAGCACCTCGTACTTCTTGCCGCCGGCCGGGTCCATGACGTACATCTGGCTGAAGTAGAAGTCGGGCTCGGCCTTGGCGCCCCCCTGGTTGCGCACCCGGAGCTTGGCGGTGAGCGTGTTCCCCTTGCGCAGAAACTCCGTCACCTCGACGACGACGCCCGACCAGTTGGTCTCCTGACTGGCGAGGACGGTGCCGGGCGCGCCCGTGGGCGGCGCGACGGTGGGCGTGCCCGCGGGTGGGCCGCCGGTGGTGTCGGGGACGGCGCTCATCGCGCCGGCGTCGGTCGAGGCGGCGCCGTTGGGGCTGGCGACCGCGGCGGGCTCGCCGGTCGCGGCGGGGGCGGCTTCTTCGGCGGTGTCTTCGCGCGGGGAGCAGCCGGCGAATAGGGGCAGGATCGCGGCGAGCGTCAGGGCGAAAGTCTTCGAGCGCACGGCATCCCTCCTCTCGGACGTTGGCGGCGCCCAAGAGGATACAACTAGCGCGCGGGGACCGTCAGCACCTGCCCGGCCTTGAGCCGGCTCGAGCGCATGCCGTTGGCACGGCGCAGCCCGTCGACGCTCGTGCCGTAGCGGCGGGCGAGCGACCAGAGGGTGTCGCCGCTGCGCACCTTGTGGCGGCGGGAGGAGGCGACCTTGATCGTCCCGGCGCCCGCGCCGTCGTCGTCGCCGCCCAACCCAGCGACGTAGCGCCGGTAGGGCGCGGGGAAGAGGGCCACGTGGTAGTGCGCCGGCCAGCGCTCGCGGGTGGCCTCGAGGAGGTCGCGGCGCTCGAGCGCGAGGAGAGTGTCCTCGAGCCAGGCGCGGCAAGAGGCGCGGCGGCTCTGGCGGAGGTCGACCGCCATGCCGGTGGGGTGGACGGAGAGGTGCGAGGCGTTGTGCGGCTGGCGCGACTTGGGGCGGGTCAGGCTGGTCACGACCAGCCGCTCGCCGCAGGCGGCGCGGTACTGGCGTCCCAGGCGCTCGACGAAGGTGCGGACCTCGGCGCGCGCGTAAGGGAACGAGACGTCGGCCAGGGTGTAGTCGCGGTTGCCGTCGAGCTCGACCAGCAAGCCCGCCGCGGTGAAGTCCTTCACCTGGGAGCTGGTGCGCAGGTAGGTGTAATCGTGCTGGCGCGCCATGCGCGCCTGGATGGCGAGGGAGTCGCTCGACCCGCGCAGGCTCGCGGCGGCGAGCGTCGAGGGGAGCGCCAGGAGGGCGAGGGCGGCGGCGGTGCAGTACTGAGTCCGCATGGGCTGACGAGCTCTCCTTCTCGGGTTGAAGCCCATTGGCGGCGCCCCTGGAGACGCCGTCCGATCCATAGCGGTAAGTCCGGCCGCGGAGTGTAGCACAGAGGACTGTGCAACTACAGACTGCCTGGCTGCCGCTCGTACCCCCTCTTAACCCTGCGGCCGCGCCTCCTCTTCCCGCGCCGGCGCGGTGGCGAACGGCGGGTGGTCGATCTTGGCGACGCAGGAGGTGTCGAGGCCGCGCACCGAGGCGCGCTCCAGGAAGTCTTGCATCAGCCGCTCGACGCAGGGGCCGGAGTTGTCGTGGGCGCCGCCGGGCACCTCGACCGAGAGGCCGTTGGGCAGGCCCGAGGCCACCCGCGCCGCGAACTCGGGCGGCGTCACCGGGTCGATCTCGCCGAAGACCAGCAGCACCGGCGCGTCGCTGCGCAGCGGCTCCATGTGACCGGGGGGCACCGTGCCGCGCGGCCACTCGCCGCAGGCGCGGAGCTGGGTGCGGACGCGCTCGTCGCCCAGGAAGGAGCCGCGGGTGCGCTCGTCGATGGTCGCCGGGTCGAGATAGGGCAGGTCCTCGGCGCAGGTCACCGACAGCAGCATGCCGAGGGCGAGGAAGCGCGGGATGGCGCGGCGGGTCTCGACCGCCACCTGAGCGATCGGCCCGAAGTCCCCCTGCGCCGCCTGGTGGATCTTGAGCGGCAGCGCGCGTGCGTTCTCGACCTGGTACATCTGCCAGCGCACGGCCTCGACGAAGGCGGCGCGGGAGAGCTGGATCGCCGTCTCCTTGCCGGTCTCCGGGTGCGTCACCTTGGCGGGGACCGGTCCCTCGGCGAGCCGCGCCATCGCCCGCTGGAACTCGGCGCGCAGCTCGGGGAAGGCCTTGGCGCAGGCCGGGTCGGCGGCGCAGCGGTCGAAGAGCAGGTCGAGCGCCCGCTGCGCGGCCCGCGAGTGAGAGACGGGGAGCGTTTCGTCGAGCGGCGCCACGCCGAGGAGGATGGTGCTGCGCACCGACTCGGGGTGGCGGCGGAGGTAGACCTGAGCGGCGCGGGTGCCGTAGGAGCCGCCGAAGAGGTTCACCTTCTCGTAGCCCAGCCACCGGCGGACCTCGTCGAAGTCGTCGATCGCGCGATCGGTCGTGTAGAGCCGCAAGTCGGCCGTCTTCTCCAGCTCCGCGCGGCAGCGCCGCACCTCCGCCAGCGGGAACTGCTCGCCGATGTAGGTCTGGAGGTCGGCGTCGGTACCGCCCAGCGAGCACATCAGCGGGTTGGCGCCGAGGCTGCCGCGCTGGTCGATGAAAAGGAAGTCGCGCCGCTCGCGGATCAGCGGCGAGAACTCGGCGAAGCCGACGGCGCTGTTGCTCGAGGCGTCGCCGGGTCCGCCGGCGAGCCAGAGGACCGGATCGGGCGCCGGGTCCTTGCCGGTGGCGGGGAGGAGGATGATCTGGATCGGGATCTTGCGGCCGTGTTGCGCCGCGCGGTCCTCCCACACCTCGTAGGTGCCGCAGCGCGCCTCGGGCGGCAGGCCTTCGCGGGTGCAGGGGCCGAGCTTGGCGGCGGGGCTGGCGGCGGCCGGCACCGCGGGGCCGTTGGCGCACGCCGGAGCGGCGGCGGCGAGCGCGAGGAGGAAGAGGGGGGCGACGGCGAACGGCTGGACTCGGGGCATGCGGGGAGTGTACGCCGTACAATCGCCGCCGCGATGGCACTCTTTCGCCGCAAGTTCCGCCTCACCGCCTGCGCCACCACCGGCGGCTGAGCCGCCAAGGTCGGTCCGGGGGACCTGGCCAACCTGGTAGCGCCCCTCGTCGGCGGCCGCGCCGACGAGCGGGTGCTCGTCGGCCCGGAGACGGCCGACGATGCGGGCGTGTACCTGCTCGGCGACCGCGCCCTCGTCGCCACCGCCGACTTCATCACCCCGGTCTGCGACGACGCGCGCCTCTTCGGTCGCATCGCGGCCTGCAACGCCCTGTCGGACGTCTACGCGATGGGCGGCAAGCCCCTCTTCGCGCTCAACCTCTGTTGCTTCCCGCCGGAGGTACCGGACGAGGCGCTGGCGGGGATCCTAGGCGGCGCCGTCGAGGCGCTCGCCGAGGCGGACGCGGCCCTGCTCGGCGGCCACTCGGTGCGCGACCCGGAGCTCAAGTTCGGCCTGGCGGTGGTCGGCGAAGCGGACCGCGACCGGCTGCTGACCAACGCCGGCGCCCGCCCCGGCGACCGCCTGCTGCTCACCAAGCCGCTCGGCACCGGCGTCCTGATCAACGCCTTCAAGGCCGACAAGCTGGACGAGACGGGGCTGGCGCCGGCGCTCGCCGAGATGGCGCGGCTCAACGCCGCCGCCTCGGCGCTGGCCCTCGAGCACGGCGCCCGCGCCGCCACCGACGTCACCGGCTTCGGCCTCCTCGGCCATGCCCTCGGCATGGCGCGCGCCTCGGCTGCCGCCCTGCGCTTCGTCTTCGCGCGCCTGCCGGTCTACGACGGCTTCCACCGCCTGGCGAAGGCGGGGGTCACGACCGGCTGCACCGACGCCAACGAGGAGAACGTGCGGCCCTTCCTCGACGAGCGCGCCGGCCTCGACCGTACACAGCGCGAGCTGCTCTTCGACCCGCAGACCTCGGGCGGTCTGCTCCTCTCGACGCCCGCCGACCGCGCCGACGCCCTCCTCGCCGCGCTCCTCGCCGCCGGCCACCGCGCCGCCGAGGTCGGCGAGGTGCTCCCCGGGCCGGTGCGGCTCGAGATCGTCTAGCTCGACGGGGGCGCGATTTAGCGCCGCCCGGAGGCCATCTTGACGGCCTCCGGCAGCCGCCGCAGCCGCAGCATGCTCCACAGCCCGAAGACCGGGCCGAGCGCCAGCGCCGCGAAGGCCCAGCGCCAGCCGACGCGCTCGACGAGCGCCGGCACGAGCCGGATCGTGGCGAGGGTGAGAAGGAACCCGAGGCAGGTCTGGATAGTCAGCGCCGTCCCGACGTAACGCGGGTCGGACAGCTCGGAGACCGCGGCGCTGAACTGCGCGCTGTCGGCCACCACCGCGAAACCCCAGACGAGACAGAGCGCGGTGAGCAGCGCGGGGCGGCCGAAGCAGAGGCCGGCGACCAGGGCGCAGCTCCCGGAGACCGCGAGGCTCCACGACGCGACCGCCGTCCGGCCGACGCGGTCGGCCAGGACGCCGGCGAGGAGGCTCCCGGCGGCGCCGGCGGCGATGACGCCGAAGCCGGCGAGCCGCGCCCCCTCGGCGCCGGCCCCCCCGGCCTCGTAGCTCGCCAGCAGCAGCAGCGGCGCCCAGGCCCACATCGCATAGAGCTCCCACATGTGGCCGAGGTAGCCGAAGTTGGCGAGGCGCGTCGGGCGGTCGGCGAAGGCGCGGAAGGCGAAGCGCCAGTCGAAGGGCGCGCCGCCGGCGAGGTACGGCCCGGGGCGCACCGCGAGGAGGGCGAGGAGCGCCGCGGCGGCGGCCAGCGCCGAGACGGCGAAGAGGACCGGGCGCCAGGGCGGCATGCCGGCGGTGCCGGCGAAGGGCACGGCGTTGAGCAGGTGCGGCACCGCCTTGCCCAGGGTGAGCGCGCCGACCAGGAGGCCGATGCCGAAGCCGCGGTCCTCGCGGCACCAGGTGGCGACGAGCTTCATCCCCGGCGGGTAGACGCCGGCGAGGGCGGCACCGGTCGCGAAGCGCAACGCGAGGGTACCGGCGAGGCCGGGGTCGAGGAGCGGGATGGCGGCGTTGCAGGCGGCGCCGGCGAGCGCGCACCCGGCGAGGAGATAGCGCGCCGGCACGCGGTCGGCGAGGTTGAGGAGCGCCGAGACCAGGGCGCCGGCGACGAAGCCGACCTGCACCGCCATTGTCAGCCAGGCCGCCTCGCGCCCCGCGAGGCCCCACTCCGCGGTGAGCTGCGGCACCACCGCCGAGACCGCGAACCAGAGCCCCATCGCCAGCAGCTCCACCGCCGCCAGCACCGCCAGCACGCGCGCCTTGCGCGCCGGATGCGTCGCTTCGCCGGGGTGCTGGTCCATGGGCGCCGGCATTCTCTACCAGCGCGCTAAACTCCCGGGCCTTCCATGACCCTTCCCGTCCAGGAGCCCGCGCCGATGAGACGCACCGTCGCCCTGCTCTGCCTCGCCTTCGCCGCCGCCCCGCTCGCCGCGCAGACGAGCGACGCGGCCAGCCGCCTGCACGACCTCTTCCGCCGCGAGTGGGAGCTCCGGCTACGCGAGGAGCCGCTCCTCGCCACCTCGGTCGATCGGCACGAGTACGACGACCGCCTCCCCTCGGTGGCGCTGGAGGACCTCGCACGCTACGTCGACGCGACGCTCGCCTTCCTGGCCGAGCTCGACGCCATCGACCGCGCCTTTCTGCCGACCGCGGACCGCACCCACGCCGACATCTTCCGCCGCCAGCTCGAGGACCGGGTCGCCGACTACCGGCTGGGCGACTGGCAGGTGCCGTTCAACGCCGACTCGGGCTTCCACACCGGCTTCGCGCAGCTGCCGTCGCAGGTGCCGCTCGGGACCGTTCGCGACTACGAGAACTACATCGCCCGCCTCCGCGCCTGGCCGGCGCACGTCGGGCAGCAGATCGCCAACCTGCGCGCCGGCCTCCAGCGCGGTATGACCGTGCCGCGCGTCGTCCTCGACGGCTACGAGGGGACGATCGCGGCGCACGTCGTCGAGGATCCGGCCAAGAGCGTCTTCCACCGCCCCTTCGAGCGCTTCCCCGCGACCTTCCCCGAAGCCGAGCGCGAGCGCCTGCGCGCCGCCGGCCGGGCGGCGATCCTCGAGGGTGTCGTCCCCGGCTACCGCGCCTTCCTCGCCTTCTTCCGCGACGAGTACCTGCCCGGGGCGCGCACCACGATCGGCGCCTCGGAGCTGCCCGAAGGCCGCGCCTACTACGCCCACCAGGTGCGCCGCTTCACGACGCTCGAGATGACGCCGGAGGAGATCCATCGTCTCGGCCTCGCCGAGGTCGCGCGCATCCGGGGCGAGATGGACGCGGTCATGAAGAAAGTCGGGTTCAGCGGAGACTTCCCGGCATTCCTCAAGCACCTGCGCACCGACCCGCGCTTCTACGCCAAGAGCCCGGAGGAGCTGCTGTCGCGCGCCGCCTGGATCGCCAAGCGGATGGACGGCAAGCTTCCCGCCCTCTTCGGCACGCTGCCGCGGCTGCCGTACACCGTCGAGCCGGTGCCCGACCACCTCGCCCCCAAGTACACCTCGGGCCGCTACGTCGAGGCGCCGCAGGGCGGGACGCAGCCGGGCATCTACTGGGTCAACACCTACAAGCTCGAGAGCCGCCCGCTCTACAACCTGGAGGCGCTGACGCTGCACGAGGCGGTGCCGGGGCACCACCTGCAGATCTCCCGCGCGCAGGAGCTTTCGGGGCTCCCGGACTTCCGCCGCTTCACCTACCTCTCGGTCTTCGGCGAGGGGTGGGGCCTCTACTCCGAGTGGCTGGGGATCGAGGCCGGCTTCTACACCGACCCCTACAGCGAGTTCGGGCGTCTGACCTACGAGATGTGGCGCGCCTGCCGGCTGGTCGTCGACACCGGCCTCCACGCCATGGGCTGGGGCCGCCAGCAGGCGATGGACTACCTCGCCTCGCACACGGCGCTGCCGCTGCACGAGGTGGAGACCGAGACCGACCGCTACATCTCCTGGCCGGGGCAGGCGCTGGCCTACAAGATCGGCGAGCTCAAGATCAAGGAGCTGCGCCGCCGCGCCGAGCAGGCCCTGGGCGAGCGCTTCGACGTGCGCGCCTTCCACGACGCCGTCATCGGCGAGGGCTCGGTGCCGCTCGGCGTGCTGGAGGCCAACGTCGACCGCTTCATCGCCGAGCGGCGGGCGGCGGGAGCGGCGAGCTCGGCTCCATCCGGTCGATGAAGAAGGCCGCGTCGAGCAGGCGCGGCCAGTCGCGCTCGATCGGCTCATGGAAGTTGAAGCCGGCGGCGAGCGGCGCGCGCAGCCAGTGGTCGGCCGGCAGCGCGCGGAAATCGACGAAGAGATAAGGCTTGCCGGTGCGGTGGAGGAGGTCCTCGAGCGCGCCGGGAGCGGACGCGATCTCAACCGGCCCCTCGTCGAGCGCGGCGTCGGCGTAGCGGTAGACGCCGGAGTGGGAGCTGAAGCCGATCGTGTAGAGCGACTCCCCGAGCGCCTGCTCGAGGAACCTTCCGGTCGAGCCGGAGTAGGGGCGCGCGGGGTCCGCGCCCTGCGGCCCGAAGCCGTCGGTGAAGACGTGGTAGTTGTGCGCCCAGACGATGACCTTGCGGTCGCGCAGCGGGCCGTTCAGCCACCAGAGGAGGTTCTCGGCCATCGCGGTGTCGCGGCTGTAGCCGTCGGCGTTGCCGGCCTCGACGTCGGCGGGGAGAGCACGGTCCATCGCCAGGAGGCTGACCAGGCTCTGACGGGCGAAGTCGATCTCGCGCGGGCCGGCGAAGCGCAGGAGCTCCTCGCGCCGGGCATCGATCGTCGCGATGAGCCGCTTGGGCAGCGCCCGGTTGTAGTGGCGCTCGCCGGGGCGGTCCCAGTGGTCCTTCGGCACCAAGCCCGTGGACATGGCGGTCAGGTCGGCGCGCTCCTGCGCGGAGAGCAGCGCCGGGTCGAGCCGTTCGAAGAAGTCGAAGACGAACGCCGGGAAGCGCTCGTTCCTTCCCGACGCGGTCGAGACCCGGCAGTCGAAGCCAACGACCTCGATCGGCCGGGCGGTCGCCTGCGTCGCGCGCAGGTAGGCGAGCGTCGGCTGCACTTGAGCGCTCTTGCGCCAGATGCCGTAGAGGCAGAGCGTGGCGGCATCCTCTAGCGGCACCTCGCCGCGCAGTGCCGCCGCCATGTCGCGGCAGTCGAAGAACCCCGCCTCCCAGGCCAGCGCGTCGAACCCCATCCTCTGGTGCAGGAAGCGGATCAGCCGCGCCTTGGCGAGGAAGGCCGAGCCGTCGCCGTGCGTGGCCTCGCCGAGCTGCACGACGCGGGCGTTCCCGATCGCCGCCGCCAGCGGCGCGAGGTCCGAGAAGTCCTCGTCCGCCGGGTCGATCGAGCGCACCGCGACGGCGTGGGCGCGCAGCCACGCGACGCGCTCGGCGGCGGAGTCGACAGGCGGCCCGTTCGCCGCCGCCGGCGCCGCGGTGAACGCGCCGGCCGCCAGGCAGAGCGCGGAGATGACGCGGCGCCAGGGCGGTATGGTGGCTCCTCCGGGGCGCCTAGCCGAGCAGCGTCTTCAGCTCGTCGAGGTCGCGGGTGAGCTGGGCGACGAGGTCTTCGAGGTGGGCGACGCGGTCGGCTAGAGGAGGGCGCGACGATGGCGCAGGCGCGGCGTCTTCACTTTGGCTCGCCGCCGGCGCGCTCGGCTCCACCGTCTCGCCGACCAGGTGCATCCAGCGCGTCTCCTTCTGCCCGGTCCGCCGCGGCAGCTCGGCGACGAGCGGCTCTTCCGTCGCCGCCAGCCGGCGCAGCGTCTCCTCAACCTCCTCGAGCGAGGCGAAGGCGTGCAGACGGTCGCTGCGCGAGCGCAGCTCGCCCGCGGTCTGCGGGCCGCGCAGCAGCAACAGCGTCATCAGCGCCTTCCCGGCCGGGTCGAGCCCCCAGCGCCGCGACACGCTCTGCTTCCAGCGCTCGGCGCGCGCCCCCTCGCTGCGCCAGACGAGCACCTCCTGCCGCAGCCGCTCGAGCGCCTCCCACACCGCGGCCTCGGAGAGCTGCAGCACCGGCTCGCGGTTCGTCTTCTGGTTGCAGGCGGCGAGCAGGGCGTTGACGGTCAGCGGGTAGAGCTCGGGCGTCGTCTGCTCCTTCTCGAGCAGCGCGCCGAGCACCCGGACTTCCACCGCGTCGAGCGGCCGCGGGATGAGGGTCGACACGCCCCGACAGTACCCATCGCGGCGGGGACTTGCAATCCGGTTTGAAGGCGTCTAAGCTCCGCGCCAACCGATCCGGACAAGCAGGGCTTCGACGACCACTTCCGCTCACCTACTCTCCAGTAGACCGTCGGCTCGCTTCAGCTCCAGAGGGACACGCACCACGTCGTACACCGTGAGCTCCCCG
Source organism: Thermoanaerobaculia bacterium (assembly GCA_035536455.1). Lineage (GTDB taxonomy): Bacteria > Acidobacteriota > Thermoanaerobaculia > Multivoradales > UBA5704 > DASUNQ01. The sequence goes on from DATLOC010000038.1 coordinate 10,358, forward strand.
GCAATCGAGGGAACGAGTTCACCATCCGTACTCCCGTGTGGGAGTGGAGGAGAGCCGGACTGAGTCCGGCATATATCAACAACCTGTCTTATGAAGGAGCTGGGAGAGTATGGCTGAGCAAGGTACCGTGAAGTGGTTCAATGACGCCAAGGGCTTCGGGTTCATCGTGCGCGAGCGGGGGGCGGACGTCTTCGTCCACCACACCGCGATCCTCGCCGAGGGGTTCCGCACGCTCAATGAAGGGGACCGCGTCTCCTTCGAGGTGGTGGAGGGCCCGAAGGGACTCCAGGCACGGAACGTCGTCCGCGTCTGAGCCGCTTCCGACGACCATAACGTGCCCCGGCCGGGCGGTCCCGGCCGGGGTTTCGTGTTTTTAGGCGTCTTTCCGGGCTAGCCCCGAAGCTGCGAGCGGAAGCGCTGGTAGTTCGGGGTGTCGTGGGTGAGCGAGGCCTTGCGCGGCAGCTTGGCGATCGAGGCGTCGATGTTGCGGATGCGGTCCTCGGTCAGCGGGTGGCTGGAGAAGAACTGGCTCACCGAGTTGGGCCGGCTGCGGCGCAGCCCCAGCAGCTCCTTCATGAACGACGACGCGCCGCGCGGGTCGTAGCCAGCCTGGTACATGTAGGCCACGCCGAGGCGGTCGGCCTCGTTCTCCGCGTCGCGGCTGTAGTCGGTCAGGATGCCGGTGCCGACGAGTTGCGCGAGGATCTGCTGCGTCTGGCCGGCGTTGCGCCCCAGCAGCAGCCCGGCGATGGCGTTGTAGCCGTAGGCGCGGGTCATGAGCTGGGTGCCGTGGCGCGAGGCGCCGTGGCCGATCTCGTGCGCCATGACGCTGGCCAGCTCGTCGAGCGTGTCGGCCTCGCGCACCAGGCCGGCGTTGACGTAGACCAGGCCGCCGGGCAGGTTGAAGGCGTTCACCTGGTCGTTCTGCACCAGGTAGAAGTCCCAGCGCCGGTTGCCGAGCGCGGTCTGGCCGGCGATCCGCCGGCCGACGGTGTTGAGGTAGTCGCTCGAGCTGACGCGCATCTCCTTCCGGACCTGCGCGTGGAGCTCGTCGCGCATCGCCCACTCCTCGTCCACCGAGACCAGGTTGAATCCCCCCTGGCGGACGCCGGCGCTGCCGCAGGCGGCCAGGGAGAGGGACGCGGAGACGACGAGGAGCGCGAGCGCCGCGGCCCGCGCCTGTCGGAATGTCGTGTGCGAATGGGGTGCGAGCATGGTGTGCCTCCTCTCGATGGTCCTGCGGCCGCTCGCGGGTCGGCCTACACGGCCGGGTAAAGGCAAGGGGGATGCCAGGCGCCGCCCGAAGGCGGAGATCACCGCTCAGGGGCGAGGCGTCCTTTCGAGAGGACAACTGATGTAGATCGTCTCCTAGCGCAGGCGCCAGACGGCGATCGTGCGTCCGGGGGCTCCGCCACGGCCGGCGGGGACGAGCCAGGGGGCGGGGGGCGCCGGGCCGAGGAGCGCGCGCGGCCGGTCGCGGAGGTCGAGCTCGCCGGCAACGACGTGGCGCGCGCCGGAAGCGGCGAGGAGGCGGCGCAGGCGCGCGAGGTAGAGGACCGGCTCGGCGGTCTCGCGGCCGAAGGCGTCGGGCAGCGCGACGTAGGGGCGGCGCAGGTAGCGGCCGAGGAACGGCGAGGTGCCGGCGACCGGCTGCCCGGGCGGGAGGACGGCGTCGAGGCGCCGCAACGTGGCGACCTCGATGTACGGATGATTGGCGACGAAGGCCGGCAGGCGGTAGGCGAAGGTCTTGACGGCGAGGAGGGCGACGAGGACGGCGGCGGCGGCGGGGATCAGGTAGCGGAAGCCCCGGCGTTCCGTCTCCGCCCGCCAGAGCCAGACGGCGCAAGCCACGGCGTTGCCGATCGGCAGCAGCACCAGCAGCAGCCGTCCCCACGTGAAGAAGCTGAACGCGGTGGCGGCGAGGAAGAGCGCCGCGGAGCCGAGCAGCCACCCCGCGGCGCGCCGGCGGAAGCGCACGGCCAGCGCGGCACCGACCACCAGGAGCGCCACGTGCGCCCAGGTGCCGAAGAGCTGCGGCAGCCCCTCGACGGCGAAGCGCGCTAGCTCCGCGAGCCCGCCGCGCACGACGGCGCCGGGATCGGCGCGCACGACGTCCAGCAGACCCGCGAACGGCACGCGCTCCAGGTACGACCAATCGGGGTAGCCGTAGAGCTTCCAGGCCAGGTTCTTCCAGTTCTCGTCGTGGAAGGGGTCGCCGAAGGCGGCGGCGCGGAGCGCCCAGTGGGCGGCCAGCGGCGGCAGCGCCGCGGCGGCGCCGGCGGCGAGGTGAGCGAGGCGGCGCCCGGCGCGCGGCGCCAGGAGCCAGGCGGCGGCGAGCGCCGGCAGGAGGAAGACGGCGTTGCTCCGCGTGAACGCGGCGAGCCCCCAGGCGAGCCCAGCCAATGCCGCGGTGCGCGCCGCCGGCCGCTCGAGGTAGGCGAGGCCGGCAAGGAGGGCCGCGCCGGCGAGCGCGGCGAACGGCATGTCGGTCGTCACGTGCTGGCCGATGCGCCAGAGGTTGGGGTTGACGGCGGTGAGCGCGAAGGCCCAGAGACCGGCGCCCGGGGGTCCAGAAGTCCATCGCGCTGGGCGCGCGACGGACGGCACTCCTGGCCATTGATTGGAGCCCGGCGCGAAAGCCTTCACGCCTAGGAGCCGGCGGCCGAAGGCGAAGGCGAGGAGCGCCAGCGCCGCCGCGGCGAGGTTGGCGAGGAGGCGCGCGGCGGTGAAGGGGTCGAGGCCCCCAGCGCGCGCCAGCGCGGCGGTGGCGAGCGGGTAGAGGAGCGGCCGGTAGGGGTCGCGCGGCAGCCGCCCGGCGAGGATCTCCTCGGCCTGCGCCACGTAGCCGTCGCGCTCCGCGGTCCCCGCCTCCTCGACCCAGTGGTAGCGGGCGCCGAAGAGCGCGAGGGCCGCGAAGAGCGCCACGGCCGCCGCTGCTACGATGCGCCCCATGCGCCGCACGCTCGCCGCTCTCGCCATCGCCGGTGGCCTGATCGTACTGCGCGGCGGCGTGCTGGCGGCGCCCGCCGCGGCCGTGCCGGTCGATCCCGCGACCGCCGCCGCGGCGACGGCCTCGCCGGCGGAGGCCGCCGAGGAGTCCCACGGCGGCCCGGTCGTGCCGGTCCTCCTCGGGCTGGTGGTGATCCTCGCCGCCGCCAAGCTGGGCGGCGAGCTGTTCGAGCGCTTCGGCCAGCCGGCGGTCCTCGGCGAGCTGGTCTTCGGCGTCGTCCTCGGCAACCTCGCCCTCCTCGGCATCGACGACTTCGAGTTCCTCGGCACCAACGGCGGGCTCGAGGTGCTCGCCCAGCTCGGGGTGATCCTGCTGCTCTTCGAGGTGGGGCTGGAGTCCGACACCCGCGAGATGCTCGCGGTCGGCTGGTCGAGCCTGCTCGTCGCCTGCCTCGGGGTGGTGGCGCCGTTCTTCCTCGGCTGGGGGGTGGCGGCCTGGCTCCTGCCCGAGGAGCACTACCTCGCGCACGTCTTCATCGGCGCCACGCTGTGCGCCACCAGCGTCGGCATCACCGCGCGCGTCCTCACCGACCTCGGCAAGGTGGCGACGCGCGAGGCGCGCATCGTCTTGGGCGCGGCGGTGATCGACGACGTCCTCGGGCTGGTCATCCTCGCCGTCGTCGCCGGGGTCATCGCCGCGGCCGACACGGGCGGCACCCTCGCCTGGCTGGACGTCGTGCTCATCGTGCTCAAGGCGGTCGCCTTCCTCGGCGGCGCCCTTCTCGCCGGCGGCTGGGCGGCGCCGCGCCTCTTCCGCCTCTCCAGCCGGCTCAAGATCCGCGGCATGCTGCTGACCGTGGCGCTGGTCGTCTGCTTCCTGCTCTCCTGGGTCGCCGACCTGATCGGCCTCGCCCCGATCGTCGGCGCCTTCGCCGCCGGCCTCATCCTCGACGAGGTCCACTACCGCGACTTCCGTGACCGCGGCGAGCACAAGCTCGAGGAGCTGCTGCGGCCGATCGCGACGTTTCTCGTGCCGGTTTTCTTCGTCCTGATGGGAGTGCGAGTGGACCTCGCGAGCTTCGCGCGCGTCGAGGTGCTGGGCTTCGCCGCGGTGCTGACCGCCGCCGCCATCGCCGGCAAGATGATCTGCGCCGCCGGCGTTTTGGAGCGCGGGCTGGACCGGCTGTCGGTGGCGGTCGGGATGGTGCCGCGCGGTGAGGTGGGGCTGATCTTCGCCGGCTTCGGCGCCCAGCTCGTGCTCGGGGGGGAGCGAGTGATCGTGCCGGCGGTCTACGCGGCGATCGTCATCATGGTGATCGTGACGACGCTCATCACCCCGCCGGCCTTGAAGCTCACCCTGGCGCGCGGCGGGCGCCGCGCCGCTGCGCGGGCGAAGACGGCCTAGCGGGCGGGGGTCCGCGCCGGGGGCGCGTCCTCGGGCGGCAGCACGATCACCACGTCGCCGGGCCGCACCAGGCCCAGCTCCTCGCGCGCCAGCCGCTCGAGGGTCGAGGGGTCGCTCTTCAGGCGCTCGATCTGCCCCTGGAGCTGCGCGATGCGCTCCTCGCTCTCGACGTTCTCGCCTTCGAGCGCCGCCTCTCGCGCCCGCGCCGCCGCCAAGTCCTGCCAGCTCTTGACCCCGGCCAGGGCGAGCAGCAGCAGCGCCCCGGCGACGACGGCGCCCAGCACCGCGCGGAACGAGCGGGGGCGGGGGGCGGGCGCCGCGTCGGTCACGGCGAGCGGCGGAGGGCGTCGCGGCCGGCGTAGCCGGCGACCCCCTCCAGCTCCTCTTCGATGCGCAGCAGGCGGTTGTACTTGGCGACGCGGTCGCTGCGGCAGGGGGCGCCGGTCTTGATCTGGCCGGCGGCGACGGCGACCGCGAGGTCGGCGATCGTGGTGTCCTCGGTCTCCCCGGAGCGGTGGCTGATGACGTTGGCGTAGCCGCTGCGCTTGGCCAGCTCCACCGCCGCGAAGGTCTCGGTCAGGGTGCCGATCTGGTTGACCTTGACCAGCAGCGCGTTGGCCAGGCCGCCGGCGATCCCCTCGGCCAGGATCGCGGGGTTGGTGACGAAGAGGTCGTCGCCGACGAGCTGCACCCGGCCGCCGAGCTCGGCGGTCAGCGCCCGCCAGCCCTCGCGGTCGTCCTCGGCCAAGCCGTCCTCGATCGACACCAGCGGGTAGGCGTCGATCCACTCGCGGTAGGTGGCGATCAGGTCGGCGGCGGTGAGGCCGCTCTTCCCCTCGCCGGCCAGGGCGTAGCGGTGGGGCGCCGCGGCGCGCCCCTTGGCGGGGCGGCGCTTCTCGACCAGCTCGGAGGCGGCGACGTCGAGCGCCAGCGCCACCTGCTCGCCGGGCTCGTAGCCGGCTTCCGCGATCGCCTCGACCAGGAGGTCGAGCGCCTCGCGGTTGGTCTCGAGGTTGGGCGCGAAGCCCCCTTCGTCGCCGACCGCGGTGACGTGGCCGCGCTCCTTCAGCACCCCCTTGAGCGTGTGGTAGATCTCGACCCCCGCCCGCAGCGCCTCGCCGAAGCGCTCGAAGCCCAGCGGCACGAGCATGAACTCCTGGATGTCCACCGAGTTGTCGGCGTGGGCGCCGCCGTTCAAGACGTTGAGGAGCGGCACCGGCAGCCGCGTGGCGCCGGGGCCGCCCAAGTAGGCGTAGAGCGGCAGCCGGCTGGCCTGCGCCGCCGCCTTGGCCACCGCCAAGGAGACGCCGAGAAGAGCGTTGGCCCCCAGGCGGCTCTTGTCCGGCGTGCCGTCGAGGTCGCGCAGCGTCTGGTCGATCGCCGCCTGGCGGCGGGCGTCGTGGCCGGCGAGGGCCGGTGCGATCTCGTCGCGCACGTTGCGGCAGGCGTCGAGCACCCCCTTGCCGCGGTAGCGCTTGCCGCCGTCGCGGAGCTCGAGCGCCTCGCGGCTGCCCGTCGAGGCGCCCGACGGCACCGCCGCCCGCCCGCAGCCGCCGCCTTCGAGCGCGCAGTCCACCTCCAGCGTCGGGTTGCCGCGCGAGTCCAGGATCTCGCGCGCGGTGATCTCATCGATCGCGAACACTCGCGCAAGGTTAGCCGTAAACCCTCGGGATCACAAGGCTTGCGGCGCCGCATTGATCGGCGCCGCTACCCGTAAGGTCGCCGGCCGGAGCCGGCGATCGATCTCGGTTGCGGGTTGTGGGGTGCTAGATTGCCGCGCCGTGCCGCTCTTCGCGCGCGACGCGCCGCCGCAGCCACCCGTCCGGCTCCACGTCGGCAGCGGCCGCGCGCGGCTCGAAGGGTGGGTCAACATCGACAACCAGGCGCTCCTCGGCGTCGACGTCGTCGCCGACGTCACCAAGGGGCTCGAGTTCAGCGACGTCGAGGCGGTCTTCGCCGAGCACTTCCTCGAGCACCTGCCGGTCGACGCCGCGCTCGACTTCCTGCTCGAGACGCGCCGGGTGCTGGCGGACACGGGCTGGCTCCGCCTCTCGACCCCCAACCTCGACTGGGTCTGGGCCACGCACTACCGCCTGGAGGCCGACGCCGAGACGAAGCGCCTGGCGGCGCTGCAGCTCAACCGCGCCTTCCACGGCTGGGAGCACCAGTTCCTGTGGAACCGCGAGCTGCTCGGCGAGGCCCTCCTGGCCTGCGGCTTCCGGGAGCCGCGCTGGTGCCGCTGGGGGGAGAGCGAGCTGCCGGTCTTCCAGGGGATCGAGCGGCACGAGACCTACGGCGACACCCCCGAGCTGCCGCACGTCCTGATCGCCGAGGCGTGCAAGGGCGACCCGCAGCCGGACCGCCTCGCGGCCCTGCGCGACCTCCTGCAGCGCGAGTTCCTGCTGCACCTCAAGGGGTGACGGCGCGGGGTCTTTTCGGCTTGACTCGGCTGGGGCGGCGTGGCAAACTGCCCCTTCCCGGAGCTTCCGGGCCGCAGCCGTGACGCGGGGTGGAGCAGTCTGGTAGCTCGTTGGGCTCATAACCCAAAGGTCGCAGGTTCAAATCCTGCCCCCGCAACCACCGCCTTCCAGGGGCCGCCGATCGGCGGCCCTCTTGGTTTGGGAACCCTCTAGAGTGCCTTCGGTGTCGCGGCTTCGACCGCGGCCGCTTCCGCCGCCGCCACCGGTCGCGTTGGCTCTTCGCGCACCTGGCGGGTCAGGATCGAAACGCCTCCCATGAGCGTCGCGGCGATCCAGAAGGGGTAGCGCGGGCCGAGCTCGTAGGCGAGGCCGGCCATCAGCGGGCCGACCATCCGCGAGACGCCGCCGAAGGACTGCTGGACGCCGAGCGCCTGGCCCACCTCGCGCCGGGGCACCAGGCGCGAGACGAGCGCCGTGGTCGCGGGGAAGAGGAGCGCGGTGCCCACCGGCACGAAGACGACGGCCAGGGCGAGGAGCGGCAGGCTCGACATCGCCGGCAGGATCAACAGCCCGGCGACCAGCGTCAGCGCTCCAAGCCGCAGCGCGCCGACCTCGCCGAAGCGGCGCACCGCCGGCCCCAGGAGGAAGGCGCGGACCGCCACGTTGAGGCCGCCGATGTAGACGAAGAAGTAGCCGATCGTGTTCTCGGTGACGCCGAAGAGGTCGCCCAGGTAGAGCCCGAAGATGCTGTTCATGGCGAAGAAGGCCATCATCCCGACGGCGTAGATCCAGACCAGCGAGGAGACCGGCGCGAGCGGGTGCCGGAGCACCTCGAAGATCGAGCGGCGCACCGAGCGGCGGGCGGCCGGCGCCGGGGCGCCGGCGGGTTCCTCGTGCGGCGGCGGCTCGGAGAGCCAGAAGAAACCCACGGCGATGTTGACGAAGCAGAGCGTGGCGGCGAGGAAGCCGGGGGCGTGGGGGCCGAGGTTGCGCGACAGCGAGCCGGCGGCGGCGCCGAGCGTGACGCCGATGTTGGTCGCCACGGTCAGCCAGCCGAGCGCCTGCGTACGGTCGCGCGCCGGCACCGAGTCGGTGACGTAGGCCTGGACGACGCCGACGATGCCGCCCCCCACCCCCTGCAGCAGGCGCATGAGGAAGAGCAGCGGCAGCGTGTCCGCGAGACCGAAGGCGAGATAGGCCAGCGCCGAGGCGGTCAAGCCGGCGAGGATCATCGGCCGCCGCCCGTAGCGGTCGGAGAGGCGCCCCCAGAGCGGGGCGGTGGCGAGCTGCGCGAAGGGGTAGCAGGAGTAGAGGACGCCGTAGAGCGCCGGGCTGGCGCCGAACCGGGTGGCGTAGAAGGGAAGCAGCGGCACGACGATCATCGTGCCGAACATGTCGGCGCCGACGATCGCCATCAGCACCCAGAGGCGGCGGGTCACAGCTCGCGCCCCTCGCCGCGCAGCGCGAAGGCGCCGGCCGAGGCGGCCATCAGCAGCACGCCGTAGGCGGCGGCGAGCCCCAGCTCCTGGAGGCGCAGGCCGGAGAGGATCTCGATGGCGATCGGGCGGGTCTCGAAGGTGTAGAGGACGATCGAGGTCACGAAGTCCCCCAGCGCGGTGACGAACGCCAGGGCGGCGCCGGCGGCGACGGCCGGGCGGAGCAGCGGCAGGGTGATACGGCGCAGCCGGCGGAAGGTTCCGGCGCCGAGCGAGGCGGCGGCCTCCTCCAGCGCCGGGTCGAGCTGGCGCAAGCCCGCCAGCGCCGCGCGGCCGGTCAGCGGCAGGCCGCGCACCAGGTAGGCGAGCGGCAGGATGAGCGGCGTGCCGATGAGGAGGAAGCGCCCCTGCCAGGGGGCGTTGACGCTCATCGCCACCGCCAGCGCCACCGCGAAGACGGTGCCGGGGAGCGCCCAGGGGACGGCGAGAAGCCCTTCGAGGAGCGTCGCCAGCCGCCCGCCGCGCCGGCGCGCGACGAGCGCGGCCGCCAGCCCCAGCGCCAGCGCGGCGGCGGTGGCGGCGGTCGCCATCCAGAGCGAGTTGGCGATCGGGCGCAGGCGCTCGGCCGAAGAGAAGAGGGTGCGCCAGTTGCCGAGGTCGAGGACCGGCGGGAAGGGCTCGGCGGTCCAGGTGAAGGGCGGCACGAAGGAGAGCAGGACGAGCACCGCGTGCGGCAGCAGCAGGAAGGCCGCCGCCAGGACCGCGAGGCCGCCGACCGCCCAGCGCGCCGGGCCGGCGAGCCGGCGGCGCCGGGGCGGCACCCCGCGGGTGCCGGTGACGCGCTCGGCGCGGCGGTCCGCGCGGCGCATGGCGGCGAGGCCGAGCAGCGCCAGCGCCGCCAGCGTCACTGTCTCGACCTGCGCCAGCGCGTCGTCGCCGTTGAGCTTCGAGGCCACGATCTGCGTCGTCATCACCCGGAACGAGCCGCCGAAGAGGTAGGGCGCGGAGAAGGAGGCCAGCGCGGTCATGAAGGTGAGGAGCGCCGCGGTCGAGAGCGCCGGCCGCAGCAGCGGCAGGGTGACGTGCCAGAGCGTGCGCAGCCGCCCGGCGCCGAGCGAGGCGGCGGCCTCGAGCAGCGACCCGTCCATCCGCGCCAGCGCGGCGCGGGTGAAGAGGTAGAAGAAGACGTAGAACGAGTAGGTGTGGACGAGGAGGATCGCCCCAGGCCCGGCGAGCCGCCAGGGGGGCGCCGCCAGGCCGAGCGCGGCCTGCACGGCGCGGGTCGCGAAGCCGCTCTCGCCGAAGAGGAAGAGGAAGGCGATCACCCCGACGAGCGGCGGCAGGGCGACCGGCAGCGCCGCCGCGGCGCCGAGGAAGCGCCGGCCGGGGAAGTCGGCGCGCTCGAAGGCGAAACCGAGCGGCACGCCGACGGCGGCGGCGAGGGCAACCGAGGCGGCCGAGGTCCACAGGCTGCGCCAGAGGGCCAGCCACTCGTCGGGCCGGGCGGCGAAGGCACGGAGGTGGGCGAGCGTCCAGCCGCCGGGGCCGCCGAGCGCCTCGCCGAAGGTGACGAGGAGCGGCCAGCCGACCAGCCAGGCGAGGAGGACGGCGAGGGCGGCGGCCGCGAGGGTCAGCGCGCGGCGGCGTGTCATGCTGCCTCGCGGCGAAAGATCCTGGGCAGGGAGGCGTCGGCGCGCGGGCCGACGTGCACCGTCTCTCCCGCCGCCGCCGCGTGCGGGCCAGAGAGCACCTCGACCTCCCAGCCGTTCGCGAGCGCCACGGTGTAGTAGGTCCCCTGCCCGGCGTAGCGCCGCTCGACGACGCGGCCGGAGAGCGCGTCGGGACCGCGCGCGGGCCGCAGCTCCAGGGATTCGGGCCGCACCAGCAGCTCGACCGCCTCGCCCGGCGCCAAGCCTTCGGCCGTCTCTTCCCCCACCCAGAAAACCTCCCCTTCGCCCGCCTCGATCCGTACCCGTTCCGCGCCCGCGAACGTCCCCGGCAGCACGCTCGCCCGCCCGACGAAGCCGGCGACGAAGCGCGTCGCCGGCCGCTCGTACAGCTCCTCCGGCGTCCCCACCTGATGGAGCCGCCCGCCGCCGAGCACCGCCACCCGGTCGCCGAGGTGGAACGCCTCCTCCTGCTCGTGGGTCACCAGCACGGTCGTGATCCCCACCCGGGCCAGCGCCCGGCGCAGCTCGCGGCGGGTGCGCTCGCGCAGCGACGGGTCGAGGTTCGAGAGCGGCTCGTCGAGGAGCAGGAGGCGCGGCTCGGGGGCGAGGGCGCGGGCGAGCGCCACGCGCTGCTGCTGGCCGCCCGAGATCTCGCCGACGCGGCGGTCCTCGAAGCCGGGGAGATCGACGCTTGCCAGCGCCGCCGCCACCCGCGCCGCCGCCTCGGCGCGCGGCAGGCGCAGCCCGAAGGCCACGTTCTCGCCCACCGAGAGGTGCGGGAAGAGGGCGTAGTGCTGGAAGACCATGCCGACGTTGCGGCGCGCCGGCGGCAGCGGGTCGAGCCGCTCGCCGTCCACCAGGATGCGCCCGGCGTCGGGCGTCTCGAAGCCGGCGAGGAGGCGGAGGAGGGTGGTCTTGCCGCTGCCGGAAGGGCCGAGGAGGGCCAACACCTCGCCGCGCCCGACGGCGAGGGCGACGCCGTCGAGCACCGTGTGGCCGCCGAAGCGCTTGCTCAGCCCGTCGAGGACGAGGAACGGCGGCGGCGTCATCCCCGGCCGCGCACCGTGCGGTCCCAGGTCGCCATCCACTCCTGGGAGCGCGCTTCGATGAGCTGCCAGTCGACCGGCGCCGGCACCAGCCGCGCCGAGACCTCGCGCGCCCAGGCCGGCAGCCGCTCGGGCGGGATGTCGGTGCGCGCCGGCAGGCGGAAGGCCTCGCGCGCCGCGAGGAGCTGCGCCTCCTCGCTCCCCACCCACTCGATGAAGGCGCGCGCCGGCTCGGCGTGGCGGGCGCCGCGCACCAGGCCGAGCGAGTCGTCGATCACCGGCGTGCCGCTCGCGGGGAAGGTGAAGGCGAGCGGCGAGCCGCGCTTCTGCTGCCAGAGCATGTCGGTCAGCTCCCAGACCGTGATCAGCCCCTCGCGGCGGTTGAGCTTCTCGAGCAGCAGCGCGGGGTTCAAGACGTACTCCTTGGTCTGCGCGTCGAGGCGGCGGAGGAACTGCCAGCCGGTCTCCTCGCTGCCGGTCTCCTGCACCGAGAGCGCGAGCACCATGCCGAAGAGGATGCGCATCGTGCCGCTCGCCAGCGGGTCGCGGATCAGCACCTGCTTGCGCCAGCGCGGGTCGAGGAGGTCCCCCCAGTCGCGCGGCGCCTCGGCCGCCGGCACCACCGCGGCGTTGTAGACCAGGACCGGGGCGGTGCGGTAGGAGGCGAGGTAGAGGTTCCGCGGATCGCGGCTCCGTTCCGGCACCGCCTCGGCCCAGCTCGGCCGGAACGGCGCCAGCAGCCCCTCGCGGGCGCCGCGCGCGAAGATCGTCTGCGGGCCGCCGAACCAGACGTCGGCCTGCGGGTTGGCGGCCTCGGAGCGCAGGCGGTCGTAGACCTCCTGCGAGCCCATGTCGAGCCACCGCACGTCCACCTCCGGATGGCGCTCCTCGAAGCTGCGCTCCATGAGCTGCAGGAGGTCGCGGCCGTGCGGCGAGTAGACGACGAGCGGGGTCTTGCCGTCGCCGCAGCCGAGGAGGGCGGCGGCGAGGACGACCGCGGCGAGAGACGGACGCATGGCGAGCGGGCAGTTTACCGTGGCGTCCGCGATGAGGGCGGCAGCGGGGCGCCGGGGCGGCGGCGGTAGATCGTCAGCTCCCCCGGCCCGTCGCGGTCGCGGAAGCGCGCCGCCTCCGCGAAGGCGGCGGGGAACCAGGGCTGCGCGATGAGCGGCCGCATCCGGCCGCGGGTGTGAAAGACGACGACGTCGGCCGGGGCGGCGAGGAAGGCGCCGGCGATGTCGCGGTTGGCCACGTAGGGACGCGCCGCGCGCGTCACCAGGCCCATCAGGTCGACGATTCGGCGCTCGCTCTCCCAGCCGAGGACGCCGATCTCGACGTAGGCGACGGAGGTCTCCGGCGGCGTGTTGGCGCGCAGCCAGGCGCCGGCGCGGCGGTAGGTGTCGAGGTGGCCGTAGCCGTTGAAGCCGCGTGCCCAGGTCCAGGCGGAGCGGACGACGGGCCAGGCGAGGAGGACGGCGAGGAGCGCCGCCGCCGCGAAGCCGGCGGCGGGTCGCCAAGCGCCGAGCCGCCGCGCGACGGCGAACGGCACCGCCGCGAGGCCGTAGAGGAGCGCCGCCGTGAGCGGCACCAGGTACCAGGAGAAGAACGGCACCCCGAGCAGCGTGTAGGCAAGCGCCACGGTGCCGGCGTAGAGCACGAGGAGGCGCCCGGCGCGGCCGCTCTCCCGCCACAAGGGGACGAGGCCGGCGGCGCCGAGCGCCAGGAGCCACCCCCACCAGGCTCCGAAGTGGCGCGGCGCCAGGCGCGCGGCGCGCTGCCAGAAGAAGCGCGCCGCCTCGACGCCGCTGCCGGTCGCGGCGAAGGCGTCGGCGCGCTTGGCCGCCGCGGTCTCCGGCAGCGGCGTCCCGAACCAGGCCCAGGCGGCGAGCAGGCCGGCGGCGATGACGGCGCCCGCGGCGAGGGCGTAGCGACGCGGGAAGCGCCGCTCCTCCCACCACACGAGGAGGCCGAGGAGCGCGGCGCCGGCGAGGGCGTCGGGGCGGCACCAGGCGGCGGCGCCGGCGAGGAGCCCGGCCAACGCCGGCCGGCGGCGGGAGGCGAGCGCGGCGGCGGCGAGAAGCGCCAGGACGAGCGTGGCCGCCGAGCCGTGGTTGGTCCAGACGTAGGACGAGGCGAGGATCAGGGTGCCGCCGAGCGCGGCCGGCGCCCGTGCCCGCGTGTCGAGAAGGAGCAAGACCGCGAGCGCCATCAGGGCGGCGGCGTAGACCACGCTGCCGAGCCGCGGCAGATCGCCGCCCGTCGCCGCGTGGACCGCCCCGAGCAGCAGGCCGAGCCCCGGCTCGGAGAGGCCGAACACACGCTCGCCTGAGTTAAAAACGAAGCCGTCGCCGTCCGCCAGGTTCCGCGCGTAGCGGTAGGTGATGTAGAGGTCGTCCTGCGCGCGGCCGTCGAGGTGGAGGACGAAGAGAGCGGCGAGGAGTCCCCAGAGAGCGAGCGGCGCGCCGGCGGCGATCCTCCTCGTCACGGCGCGCCGGCCCCGCCCGCCGGCCGGTCCCATTCCCGCCGCCGCTCGAGCTTGCGGCAGGAGTCCGCGGCGGCGCCGCGCCGGCGGCGGTAGACGACGGTCTGGTAGCCGTCGTCGTACAGCTCGGGCGCGGGGCGGCCGAAGCGGAGCCAGCCCTCCTCGGGCGGCCGCGCGCCGCGCACCTTGATCAAGAGGAAGGGCGCGTAGCAGGCGCGCAGGCGCACCGGCGCGCGCCCGAGGCCGGCGGTGCGCGGCACGCCATCGCGCCGCACGCCGCTGAGCAGCAGGTCGGGGCGGCGGTCGAGCACGTAGTGCGGGTCGTACTTCTCGTGCGCCACGGTGCGGAAGCCGCTGGTCAGCGGCGGCAGGTGGGCGATGTGCTCGTCGGCCAGGCCGTACATGTCCACCGTCGGCCGCCGCGAGTAGTAGGGGACGATGCCGGCGCCTCCGGTCGCCACCAGGGCGCCGGGCGGTGTCTTCTCGCGGATCCAGTGCGCGAGGCGGGTCCAGGACTCCATCTCCAGGGCCAGCCCCTCGAGCCGCGAGAGCCGCTCCGGCCAGGAGAGCCAGAGGGCGGCGGCGACGAGCGCCGCGGCGGCCGCGGCGCGCACCACGGCGGCGGCGCGCGGCGCCAGCGCGGCGGTCAGGCGCCCCAGGCCCTGGGCCGCGAGGATGAGCAGGAAGGGAAGCGCCGGCAGCAGGAAGCGCGGCCCGAAGAAGGGGAGGAAGTCGCCGCCGACCCAGAGGAAGTAGGCCACGGTCGCCGCGATCCAGCCCCAGCCGAGCAGCGCGAAGCGGTCGCGCCGGAGCGCCGGCAGGGTGAGGAGCGCCAGCAGGAGGAGCGGCCAGGCGTTCCACTGCGCTATGAGGAGGAGGAGCTGCTCGGCGCCGCGCCCGATCCGGCTCCAGGTGAAGCCGGTGGCCTTGACGTAGAAGGTGTTCGGCAGCAGCCACCCGTAGTAGGCCCAGCGCCAGAGGAAGTAGGGAAGGTAGAGGGCGGTGAAGGCGGCGCCGAGGCGCAGCGTGCCGCGCCGCCCCTCGCCGGCGTCGCCCGGCCCCCGAAGCAGCGCCCAGGCCGCGGTCAGCAGCCAGTAGACCCCGCCCTCCGGCCGCGTCATCGCGGCGAGCGCGAAGGCGATACCGGAGGCGACGGGCCGCCGCGCCACGAGCAGCCGCTCGAGCGCGAGCAAGAGGAGCGCCGCGAAGAGGAGGGTCTCCATCCCCGAGACGACGAAGCGCGGCTGCGAGCCGAGTGCGGCCCAGAGGAGCGGCGGCAGGGCGACGAGGAGCGGAGTCTCGGGCAGCGCATGCCGTGCGAGCCGCGCCAGCAGCACGATCGCCGCGATCCCCGCCGCCGCGGCGAGCGCCACCGAGAGCAGCGGCAGATCGAGCCCCAGCTTGGCGCCGCCGGCGAGGAGCAGGGTCCAGAGGAAGTTGGTGTAGCCCTCGACCTTCTCCCCTTCATTGAAGACGAGGCCATGCCCCTCCGCCAGGTGGGCGGCGTAGCGGAAGGAGATGAAGGCGTCGTCGACGAGGAGGTAAGGGTCCCAGAGGTGGGCGGCGCGCGCCAGGAGCAGCGCCGCCGCGGCCGCCGCGGCGAGGAGCGCGGCGCTAGCGCCCCGCGCCCGCACGGTCGGCCAGCGCCAGCAGGTTCGCCAGCAGCCGGTAGGCGCCGGGGACGCCGGCGGGGATCTGCCGGAAGAAGGCGAGGCCGGTGTAGACGTAGGTGCCCTCGCCGAGCGGCGCCACCAGGAGGCCGCCGCGCAGCTCCGGCCCACCGGGGTCGGCCATGGCGAGGAGCGGCGTGTAGGCCGGGTCCCAGGTGTTGGCGAAGTAGAGGCCGCGCTCCTGCACCCACCCCTCCCAGTCCGCCGGCCCCAGCCGGTTGGGCGTGGTGAAGACCGGATGGTCGGGGACGAGCGGCACGACCGGCGCGTTCTCGTCGGTGACGCGGTCGTGCGGCCGGGCGATCTCCAGCGGGTAGGGCGTGAGCTTCCCTTCGACGAACGCATACTGCTGGTACTGGACGACGAGCAATCCGCCCTGTCGTACGTAGTCGAGGAGGCGGGCGTTGGCCCGCGCCAGCGCCGGCTCGGTCTCGTAGGCGCGGCTGCCGACGACGATCGCGTCGTAGCCCCCGAGGTCGCCGGCGGCCAGCTCCTCGGCCGCGAGCAGCTCGATCGGCAGCCCGACGGCGCGCAGGAACTCCGGCACGCGATCGGAGGCGCCGCGCACGTAGCCGACACGCTGCAGGCGCGGCAGCGCCAGCTCGGCGGCGCTGATCTCGACCCGCGCCGGCCGCAGCGTCGGCGTCGGCGGCACGTGCTCGTGCTCGACGAGCGGTAGCGCGGCGGCGAAGCGGCGGCCGTCGGCGAGCACGGCCTCGACCGCGTAGGCGGAGCGCCCCGGCGCCAGCTTCACGGGCGGCGCCAGCTGCAGCGCGACCGTCTGGCGCTCGCCGGGCGCCAGGGTGAAGGGACGCGGCGGCACCGGCGGCCAGCCCGGCGCCGGCGGACGCGGCACCGGGTCGGGCCGGGCGCCGACCTCGCCCTCGAGCGGTACCGCGGCGCGGGAGACGAGCGTCACCTCGACGGTGCGCGGCGCGCGCTGGTCGATCGGCCAGAGGATGAGCCCGGGCTCGACGGTCACCTCGACGGCCGGCACCACCCGCAGCGGCCGGCGGATCTCGCCGCGCGCCTGGTCGCCGACGCGGTAGACCACCTCGCGCTCGAGCGTCACCGGCTGGCCGGCGATCTCGAAGTCGAAGCGGGCGACGAGCGGCGGCGGCTCGAACGGCTCGCCGCGCACCTCCGCCGGCGCGCCGCTCCAGTCGTAGAGCGCGTCGCGCAGCGTCGCGCGCAGGAAGTAGGGGAGGGTGGGCTCGGCGCCGGCGGGGACCGGCAGCGCGAGGTCGAAGGTGGCCAGCTCGCCGGCCGCGACCGCCTTGACGCCGCCGACGACCGGCCACTCCGCCGCCGGCACCAGCGCGACGTTGACCGCGGCGAGCGGCTCCGCGCCGCTGTTCCAGAGCGCCAGCTGCACCTTCAGCTCCTCGCCGCCGGTAACCGTCTCGCGCGCCGCCGCGGCCTCGACCGCGATCCCCGCCGCCGCAGCCAGCCCGGCTTCCGCGATCGCCGCCTTCTCGGCGACGAGCTCCGCCGCCTGCCGCTCGGCGTCGCCGGCGCCCGCGCCCTCCAACTCGGCCTGCGCCGCGCGCAGGTGGCCGAGCGCCGCGGCGAGCCCCGGCACCGCGGCCGACAGCCGCGCCGGATTGAGCTCGGCGCGGGTCCGCGCCGCCGCCTCCTCGGCGGCCGCGAGGTGCGCCGCCACGCGCTCGCGCCGCGCGGCATTCGCGATCCCCGCCGCGATGCCCTGCAGGCGCGTGTCGACGCCGGCGAAGAGGTCCTTGGCGGCGGCGCCCTCCCCGCCTTCGACCCAGGCGACGCGCGCCTGCCGCGGCCCGAGGTCGAGGAGCCGCCCCATGTCCTGCGAGCGGTGCTCGCTGCGGCTCGCCATCGCGAGCTGGAAGATCGAGCGGCCGGTGAGCCAATCGGTGACGCCGGTCTCGAGGGTCAGCGTCGTCGCCTCGCGGTCGAAGCCGGTCGAGCGGTAGAGCGCCCGCGGCCGCCAGGGCGGGAGCCCTTCGGCGAGGAGCTGCGGCATGGCCGCCGGATCGCCGGCGGCGCGATAGCCCTCGTGCGCCATGACGCCGGCCGCCTGGTGCTGGCCGTGGTTGGGGTGCGGCGTGCCGCGGAAGACCGACACCACGACCTGCGGCTTGAAGCGGCGGACGACGCGCACCACGTCCTCGAGCAGCACCTGGCGCGGCCAGCGCGCAAGCGTCTCCTCGAGCGACCGGGTGTAGCCGAAGTCGTAGGCGCGGGTGAAGAACTGCCGGCCGCCGTCGATCGCGCGCGCCGCGAGGAGCTCGCGGCTGCGCAGGATGCCGAGCTCGACGCCGAGCTCCGGACCGATCAGGTTCTGCCCCCCCTCGCCGCGCGACAGCGACAGATACGCCGCTTCGCCGCCCCGGCCGCGCGCGACGAGCGTCAGGAGCTGCGTGTCCTCGTCGTCGGGGTGCGCGCCGACGACCAGCAGCCGCTGATGCGTGGTGAGCCGCGCCAGCGCCCGCTCGACGACCGGGAAGCCGCCGGTCCCCGGCGGCTCGAGCGCCGGCGGCGCCGCGCCGGCCCCGGCGCGCGGCGGCGCGGCGAAGGCGGCGGCGAGGAGGAGGAGAAGGGCGGCGAGCGCCCGCACGGTTCGCGGCATGAGGTCTCCGGGTGGCGCGGCGCGGCAGTCTAGCAGTGCACTCCTCAACGCATTGACCGCCGGCGGCGTAGACCTTGCAGCAAGAACACGCCACACCTCGTGGCACCCACAGGAGAAAATCGATGCACCGGAGTCCGCTTCTCTTCCCCCGGCAGCCGCACGCCCTCGTCCTGGCCGGCGCGTTGCTCCTCGCTGCGCTGCCCGCGCGCGCGGCCCTCTTCACCCCGACGCAGACCGCCGACGACGACGGCGCCTGCGACGCCTCGTGCTCACTGCGCGAGGCGGTCCTCGCCGCCAACGCCAACCCGGGCGCCGACGTCATCCTGCTCGGCCCGGGCGTCTTCGAGGTCTCGATCGCCGGCGCCGGCGAGGACGCCGGCGCGACCGGCGACCTCGACGTCACCGGCGACCTGACGCTCGCCGGTGAGAGCGCCGCGAGCACCGTCATCGACGGCACCGGCAGCGGCGACCGCCTGATCGACGTCCACGGCGCCCGCCTCGAGCTGACCGGCGTCACCCTGCGCGACGGCGGCGGCGCCGGCAACGGCGGCCTGCTCCACAACCTGGGCGGCGAGCTGATCGTCTCGCGCAGCGTCCTGACCGCCGGACAGGCGCTGGGCGCCGGCTCCTTCGGCGGCGCCATCTACAGCGACGGCGCCCTCAGCGTCGCCGAGAGCACGCTGCACGGCAGCACGACCGGCGGCAGCGGCGGCGCCGTCGCCGTCAAGGAGGCGCTCGCCCTCGTCAACTCGACGCTCTCCGACAACCAGGCGGGCGCCTTCGGCGGCGGCCTCTACGTCTTCGCCGACGTCGCCGGCGACGTATCGAACACGACGATCGCCGCCAACGCGGCCGGCCAGAGCGCCGGCGGCGTCTTCGTCGAGAGCGCCGCGTTCCTGGGCGGCAGCCCCAAGTTCCACAACACGATCGTCGCCGGCAACACCGCCCCCGCGGACCCCGACTGCAGCGGCTCGGCGGACTCGCTCGGCTTCAACCTGGTGGGGGTCGGCGGCGGCTGCTTCGACTTCACCGCCGCGCACCAGGACCTCGTCGGCACGGCGGCCGCGCCGCTCAACCCGCAGATCGCCGCCCTCGGCGACAACGGCGGCCCCACCCCGACCCACCTGCCGGCGGCGGCCAGCCCGGCGGTCAACGCCGGCAACCCGGCGGCGCCGGGCAGCGGCGGCGCGGCCTGCCAGCCGATCGACCAGCGCGGCGCCGACCGCCCCGGCACCGGCAGCACGCGCTGCGACATCGGCTCGGTCGAGCGCACCGGCCAGTGCGTCCCCGGCGGCGCCAACCTCTGCCTCGAGCAGGGGCGCTTTCAGGTCACCGCGCGCTGGACGATCGCCTCCGGGCAGACCGGCGTCGCGCAAGCCGTGCAGCTCACCGACGACGCCGGCTACTTCTGGTTCTTCTCGCCGGAGAACATCGAGGTCACCGTGAAGGTGCTCAACGCCTGCGTGCCGGCCTTCAACCGCTACTGGGTCTTCCTCGCGGGCATGACCAACCTGAAGGTCGACGTCACCGTCACCGACACCAAGACCGGCCAGGTGAAGACCTACGCCAACCCCCAGGGCCGCGTCTACCGCACCATCCTCGACACCCAGGCCTTCAACACCTGCCCGTAGTCCTTCGCCCCCGGGCCGCCGGCGCCTCAGCCGGCGGCCCGCCGCGGCCGATCCGTTATCCTCCTCCCGTGGACATGAGCCAGGCGATCCTGGAGGCCCAGCGGGCGGAGGGGACGGAGGAGCGCGTGCTCGACGTCTTCCGCCGCTGGGGGTACCTGGCGGCGGACCTCGACCCGCTCGACCGGCTGGCGCCCGAGCCGCTGCCGGGGCTCGACGCCGAGGAAACCGCCGCCGCCGAGCGCGCCCGCGCCTGGTACGCCGGGCCGATCGGCGCCGAGTTCATGCACATCCCCGACCCCGAGCGGCGCCGCTGGGTGCAGGAGCGGATGGAGGGGCCGGCGCCGGCGGCGGACCGCGACCGCGTCCTCGAGGAGCTGATGCAGGCCGACCTCTTCGAGCAGGTGCTCCAGGCCCGCTACCTCGGCACCAAGCGCTTCTCGATCGAAGGGGTGGACGCTCTCCTGCCGCTGCTCACCGAGATGCTCGAGGGGTGCGCCGCGCGCCAAGCCGAGCAGGTGGTCGTGGCGATGAGCCACCGCGGGCGGCTCAACGTCATGGTGCACACCGTCGGGCGCCCCGCGGCCGAGATCTTCGCCGGCTTCGAGGACGTCGACCCGCGCAGCGTCATGGGGGCCGGCGACGTCAAGTACCACATGGGCGCGACCGGCTCCTTCCGCGCCCGCAACGGCCGCGAGCTGGCGATCCACCTGGTCTCCAACCCCAGCCACCTCGAGGCGGTCGATCCGATCGCCGTCGGCCGGGTGCGCGCCAAGCAGACGCGGCACGGCGGCGACGCGCGACGGCAGGTGGTGCCGATCCTCCTCCACGGCGACGCCGCCTTCGCCGGCCAGGGGGTGCTCGCCGAGACGCTCAACATGGCGGACCTCGCCGGCTTCGACGTCGGCGGCACGGTCCACGTCATCGTCAACAACCTGATCGGCTTCACCACCGAGCCCAAGAACCTGCACTCCTCGCGCTTCGCCTCCGACGTCGCGCGGCGGCTGCCGATCCCCGTCTTCCACGTCAACGGCGAGGAGCTCGAGGCGGTCGTCAAGGTGGCGGCGATAGCGGTCGACTACCGCGCCGCCTTCGCCGACGACGTCGTCGTCGACCTGATCGGCTACCGCCGCCACGGCCACAGCGAGGTGGACGACCCGACGATCACCCAGCCGCTGCTGTACAAGAAGATCGGCGCCCGGCCGCCGCTCTGGCGCCTCTACGCCGAGCGGCTGGGGCTGCCGGCGGCCGAGATCGAGGCGCGGGCGGCGCGGGTCAAGGCGCGCTTCGAGGAGGAGCACAAGCGGGCGGAGGCGATCGAGAAGAAGCCGACGCTGCGCACCCTGCCGGCCTACTGGGACCGCTTCCCCGGCGGCCGCTGGAAGCCCGAGTACGAGGTGGCGACCGCCCTGTCGGCCGAGGAGGCGGCGCGGCTCGGCGCGCGGCTGGCCGCCGCCCCCGCCGGCTTTGCCGTCCACGAGAAGATCAAGCGCCTCCTCGAGCAGCGCGCCGAGATGGCGGCCGGCAAGCGCCCGCTCGACTACGGCATGGCCGAGGCGCTCGCCTTTGCGTCCCTCGTCGCCGGCGGCGTGCCGGTGCGCTTCAGCGGCCAGGACAGCCGCCGCGGCACCTTCAACCAGCGCCACGCGGTGCTGATCGACGTCGCCAACAACGCCGAGCACCTGCCGCTCCAGCACGTGGCACCCGACCAGGCGCGCTTCGAGATCTACGACTCCAGCCTCTCGGAGGCCGCGGTCCTGGGCTTCGAGTACGGCTACAGCCGCGACTACCCAGAGACGCTGGTGCTCTGGGAGGCGCAGTTCGGCGACTTCGCCAACGGCGCGCAGATCGTCATCGATCAGTTCGTCACCGCCGGCGAGGACAAGTGGGGGCTGCTCTCGGGGGTCGTGCTGCTCCTGCCGCACGGCTACGAAGGGCAGGGGCCGGAGCACTCCAGCGCCCGGCTCGAGCGGTTCCTGCAGCTCGCCGCCGAGGACAACATCCAGGTCTGCCAGCCCTCGACCGCGGCGCAGTACTTCCACCTGCTGCGCCGGCAGGCCCTCCGCCCCTGGCGCAAGCCGCTCGTCGTCTTCACCCCGAAGAGCATGCTGCGGCACAAGGACAGCGCCTCGACCGTGGCGGACCTGGAAAAAGAGCGCTTCGCCAACGTGCTGGGCGAGCCGGGGATTGAAGGAGCGGAGCGCGTTTTACTCGGGACCGGCAAGATCGTCCACGAGCTGCGCCGCGAGCGCGAGCGGCTGGGTGAGAAGGCGACGACGGTCGTCGCCCTCGAGCAGCTCTACCCGTTCCCTCGGCAGGAGCTCGAAGCCGAGCTCG
Organism: Thermoanaerobaculia bacterium; assembly: GCA_035536455.1. GTDB lineage: Bacteria > Acidobacteriota > Thermoanaerobaculia > Multivoradales > UBA5704 > DASUNQ01. The sequence goes on from DATLOC010000038.1 coordinate 32,003, forward strand.
CCCGCCACCCCGCGGCGCGCGACCTGGTGTGGGTGCAAGAGGAGCCCGCCAACATGGGCGCCCTCTTCTTCGTCCTCCCCCGCATCGAGCACGTCACCGGCCGCCCGATCCGCTCGGTCAAGCGCTCGGCCTCGGGCAGTCCGGCCACAGGGTCGGCCAAGGCGCACGGGCTGGAGCAGAAGACGCTCCTGGCGCTGGCCTTCGGGAGCGGGGGTTAGCGCGGCGACAACTCCTCAACTAGATAGCGCTGGTCGCATAAACTTCTCGAAGTGCTCGCAGGGTAAACCAGACTCGTGCGCAATCCTTAAGATCTCGTTGAGAAGATCGGGGCGCTGCGAGAAAAAGTAATACAGATTGGAGGCATCCTCAGGTTCCTGCAGCGCCGTAACGGCATACTCTGAGTCCTCGGGAGTCTCCTCTGGGAATAAGTGGCAGTAAGTGTCCGCAACTGATCGGTCTACGGGGTACCGATCAGTGTACTCGAGAGTCAAGGGAAAATTGCTGGCTGCCCAGGTCACGCTTGGTTGGCAAAAAGCGTGGTGGTAGACTGCCTCGAAAAACCCAAAGGGCTCGAGTTCCGCCAGCAAATCCTCAGGGTACCTAGTGTAGTGAGGGCTCTCGTCCCTAGTCCTGCCCAGGACATGCTGGAGGGCCTCTCGCTGCTCCTCTGCAGGAATCAGTTGATTCCTGAGCATCACCGCAAGAATTCGTAGTGAACTGACGATGGGAAAGAGCCCGCGCATCGAGTCAGTGACTACAGGAAGCGAGCTGTACCATAGATTGCGGATCAAGTCGCGCTCGTCTGAGAAAAAGAGGATTAAGTTAGGCCGGTATGACAGAGCAGCTAAGAACAGGTCCTCATTCGACCGCAACTCACCCAAGAAAGCCTCTGTGAGGAGATTGTTGTCGAGAGAAAGTAGGCTGTCGACTAGTCGCTCGCCATCCTCCCCGAGTTCAGGCCGCCGGTCCGTGACGTTCTCCAGAATACCTGCGACAGTCAGTACCTCACGAATGAACACCTGGAAATCCGTAGGCCTGATTGCTTCCGGGATCTCAGCGACTAAGGGTGAGAAGTCCATACCAGGTGCGGTATAAGCTTGATCGAAGTGCCGCCTGAATCTTTCGAGCAGGCCCTCGCGTCCTCCGTTCACCACCAGCTTTGCAAGATTGGATCTGATGAACAGCCACAGCGTTTCGACATGGGGGTAATCGATGAGAGCGTCCCGAGCATGGGCAGCAGCGTTTCTCAGCGATCGCCAGTATTTGAGCTGTAGTCGAAGGTCATCATCCACCAAAAAAACAGAGTCAGGCTGCACGCGAATCACTGCATCGAATGTCGCGCTCTCCCACGTGTTCTCGTCGCGAACGCGCGCTTGGAGAGAGTCCCAAAGGCGCTGGGGAATGCGTTGGGGCTTCTGCGCCGTCATGACCCGTTGCGCGAGGGCGCGGAGCAGGGCCAGGTACGAAAAGACCAGGGAAGCTCGGTATGCACCTACCTTGTAGGCAAGGAAGGCTTCCTCGTAGAGCGAGAGGGAGGTGGGATCAAGACGCTGGGTGAGGATCCAGTTGCGAAATGGGAGGTTCATTAGTGCGACCGCAGGACACGTTAGATTGCTTCGGGGCCCCGCCGGACGTAGATGCCGGCCTCTCCCGACCGGACTTTGCCCCGCCCGGTCTCCCGGACATAGGCGATCAGGGCGGCAGCGATGATCGCTTCGATGTCTCCGTGGAGATCGCCGGTCGGGCTCGTCGGCACGACCCTCCCGTCCACCAGCTCGCACGGACCGAGGTCCGGGCGTCGGTAGAGCTCCTCGCCAGTGACCAACCCTTGCTCGACTTGTTGGATGACGGCCATCGCAGAACTCCTTTAGAAGTCTAGCTTCTCTAGCCGGCCGTGCGGGTCGCCACTCGTTTCTAGGGCTCGCGCGCCCCCATCGGCCGACGCACCCGTGTGGCAGTCGTGAGGCGGCGCTGGAGGGCGACCGGGGCTTTCGCCGGGTCAGGCCGTGGGCGCCGGCGGCGGCGCGGCCGCGCGCCTCGGCGACCCAGGCTTCGAGGTCGGTCTGCAGGACGGTCATGTGGGGCGCGTCGCCGAGGTGCCCCTTTAGGTTGGTGGAGAGCCGTCGAGAGCGACGAGCAGCTCAGGTAGGACTCGTGGGCCATCGGAATTCTCCTTTTCGTCAGCGGTCAATGGACGCCGAGCCGGGACACGCTCCCGGTCGGCGAGGGAACGCGGGGGAGAAGGTCCGGAAACCTCCCCGCGCTGTCCGGAAAGCGGACGTGGACGGCGGGAAGGCTCCCCGAGGCCGGGGAAAAACGGTGGAAGCGCGGGGGAAAGCTCTGCGGGCGCGTCGGAACGCTCCCCGTCGCGCCCGGAGCGCTCCGCGCTGCGCTGGGAGCACGCCCGCGCTCTGTGGAAGCCCGCCGGCGCTCAGGCGGAGGGTTCTGGCGGTGCGTAGGGGTTGGCAGCGGCCGTCGCCGACCCCGCCGCGAGTCGGCGGGAGGTCACGCCCGCTCGGCGGGCCGGCTCGTGCGGTCGGCGAGAGCCGGCGCCGCGTCAGTCGGAATTGCGCCACCGACGGCCGGAACGCTCCCGCGGCCGCCGGGAGCATTTCTCCGTCGTGCGGGAGATTTCCCGGTCGTCCCGGGAACCCTCCCGGTCTCGCTGGGAGAATTCCGCAGGGGGCCGGAAACGCTCTGGCCGGACGCGGGAGCATTCCCGCCCGCTCGGGGAGCTTTCCGGGGCGCGCCGGGGGTCTTCCGTGGGCGTTCCGCTGAATTTCCGGTGCGCCAGGCGTTCGCCTTCGGTCGCTACAGCTACGTGCGCCGGAGTTCGCCGAGGACTACCCCCGGCAGCTCGGTGACGAAGCGCCAGCCGAAGGCCTTGGACGGGGTCCAGGCGCCGCGGGGGACGCGGCTGGCGGCGTCGGGCAGCCCGGCCACGGGGTCGGCCAAGGCGCACGCGCTCAAGCAGAAGACGCTTCTGGCGCTGGCGTTTGGGAGTGGGGGGTAGGCCCTCGGGTCTGCGCACGAGAGCGCAGGTCAAGCGTACGGACGCGGTCGGCAAGCGTCCGCATCGGGCCGACCAGCGGGAAGCGGGGCGGAGCAAGCGGGAAGGCGCTGGCGGCAAACGGGAAAAGGCTCCCGGCAAACGGGAAGCAGCCGCGGGCAAGCGTCCTCCTGAGAAGTACCTCCGCCCCGAGAGTGCGTACGCTCGTACCGAGCGAAGCACCTTTGTTCCGGCGTTCGGGGCGCTTGCCCCGAGGTCCGGGACGCTTGTACAGAGAGCCGGTACGCTTGTACCGACGAAAAGTACGCTTGTACCGAGCGCCGGTACGCTTGTCCTTTCCGAAAGGACGCTTGTACCTCATAAAAGTACCGTGTACCTGGCCAAAGTACGCCTGTACTTTCGGCCGGTACGCTGGTCCTTCCAGAAAGTACGCCTGTCCTTCATGAAAGTACCGGGTACCTAGCGCAAGTACGTCAGTCCCCGGGCGGGGACCGCTTGCAGAAGACACTGCTGGCGCTGGCGTCTGGGAGCGGCGGGTAGACAGGTAGCGCCTCCTGGCCGCGCCGGAGCGTCGTCGGTCGCTACCAGGATTCCTGGTGCAGATCCGGGATCTCGGAGAAGTGGCTGTCCCGACTGACGAGCGTGAGCTCGTGCTGGTGCGCGGTCGCCGCGATCCAGAGATCGTTGTCGGGTATCAGCCGTCCGAGCTCGCGGAGTTGCCGCTTGATCCTCGCGTAGGTGTCCGCAGTCCCCGCATCGCAGTTCAAGACCGGAGCCTCGCTCGCGAGGTCCGTCACGCGCGCGAGGTTCGCCGCCACGCGCTCGGAGTGGAGAGCTCCGTACAGTAACTCCCCGACGACGATGCAGCTCAGGTACACCTCGCCCGCGCGCTCGATCTGGCGGCGGACTTCGGACTCACCACGGAACAAGGCGATTGCGATACTGGTGTCTAGGAGACACCTACCAGCCATTCGAATCGACCCGCTCGCACCCCTGCTCGATGGCTTCTTCCATCCTCCGAGCCTCGCCCTCGTCGAGCGTCCCCGCAAAGCGGAGGAGGACCCGCCCGGGAACTCCTCGTGTCTCGGGCCGCCCCAGGCTCTGGGCGAAATCGAGCACGCGGAGTTGCTCCTCGGGCGACAGCTCGTCGAGCTGTTCGAGAATCTGTTCCTTGACTTTGGGGCTCATTGGGGTTGTCCTCAGCCTGCCCATTTTACTCGGGTAGTTGGCCCTTGCCCTGAAGCCTACCTTGCCAACTCGTAGGCTTGCCACAGCCACTCCACGAGCTCGCCGTCGACCTCTTCGGGCCCCTCCAGCCGCACCTCGTGGTGCCAGCGGTTCGCGGAAGCCTGCTCGCGCTTGGCGATGCGGGGGCCGGGGATGTCGGCGGCGGCCTTGAGGGTGAGGATCAAGGCCGTGCGGCGGGTGGCGACGCCGGCGAAGGCGGTCTTACGCACGAGGTGGATGGAGGTCTTCTTCGCCTCCTCGCGCATCGGCCCGAGCTTCTTGGCCGCCGCCAGGATCGCGCGGTAGGTCGCCGCCACTTCGGGCGCGCGGTTCGCGAAGTGCTCCTCGACGGTGTGCTCGTCGCGGGTTGCGGTCATCGGAGAAGCTCGCCCATCACCACCCCCGGCAGCTCGGTGACGAAGCGCCAGCCGAAGGCTTTCGACGGGGTCCAGGCGCCGGGCGGGACGCGGCCGGCGGCGATGCGCTCGGCGCACTCGACGGCGGAGAGGGCGGTGAAGGCGTAGCCCTCGGGGGTCTCGAGGGTGCCGGTCACTGCCGTGCCGGCGGCGTCGCGGACCTCGCCCCAGAGGCACATGCGGCCGCGCGTCCGCGCCCGCTCGTCGGGGCCGGTGACCGTGCGCTCGACCCGGCGGCGGAGGAAGCTCTTGACCGGGCGGAGGGCGAGGAGCGGCAGGAGCGGCCGGATCCTCCGCGCGCGGCGGATCGCCTTCGGCGGCGTGCCGGAGTAGACGCGGACGTTGGGGATGCCGGTCGAGTGGTAGGCGGTCGAGACGTCGCCCCAGGCGATCGTCATCGCCCAGCGCTTGCCGCAGGAGAAGGGGACCTCGCGCGCGTCCCAGGCGAGCGGCACCGGCACGATCCGGCCGTCGCGGCGGATCGCGCCGGCGTGCGGCAGCGCCTCAATCATGGTCTTGAGCGTGCCGCGGCTCATGCTCGTGCCCTCGGCGTAGAAGGCGAGCGCCAGCTCGACCGCGCCGGGGAGCGCCTCGGCCAGGCGCGCCGCCAGGCAGTCGCTGGGGACGACGTCGAAGCCGGCGCCGGGCAGCAGGACGACGCCGGCCCGGCGCGCCGCCTCGCCCTGCGCCAGGACGGCCTCGAAGACGGCGATCTCGCCGGTGATGTCGAGGTAGTGGACGCCGCTTTCGAGGCAGGCGGCGACGAGCGGCGCGCTGGTGCGCACGAAGGGGCCGGCGCAGTGGAGGACGGCGGCGACGCCGTCGAGGCCGCGGCGGAGGGCGGCGGGGTCGTCGAGCCCGAAGGCGCGGTGGGGGAGGCCGAGCTCGGCGGCGAGGGCGCCGACCGCCGCCGCGTTGCGGCCGGCGAGGACGGGCGCCAAGCCGCGGCGCGCCGCCTCGCGGGCCACCAGCTCGCCGGTGTAGCCGTTGGCGCCGTAGAGGAGCCAGGGCGCGGCGGAACTCACGGGCCGCCCGGGCCGGGCAGCTCGTCGCGCAGGATCGCCGCCGCCTGCTCCTCGTGGTAGCGGCGGAGGCGCTCGCGCAGCTCGGGGCGGGAGAGGGCGAGGACGCGGACGGCCAAGAGCGCGGCGTTGACCGCGCCGGCCTTGCCGATCGCCAGCGTGCCGACCGGCACGCCGCCCGGCATCTGCACGGTGGCGAGGAGGGCGTCGAGGCCGTTCAAGGCCCAGCCCTGCATCGGCACGCCGAAGACGGGCAGGAGCGTGTGGGCGGCGACGACGCCGGCCAGGTGCGCCGCCCCGCCGGCCGCGGCGACGATCACCTCGACCCCCCGCCCCGGCGCCGCCAGCACGTACTCGCGCGTCGCGTCCGGCGTCCGGTGCGCCGACAGCACCCGCGCCTCGTGCGCCACCTCGAAGCGAGCCAGCGTCTCGGCGGTGTGCCGCATCGTCTCCCAGTCCGACCGGCTCCCCATCAGCACGGCGACCAGCGGGCGTTCGGTGTCGATTGGGCTCACGGCGCCCGCATTGTACGATCCCGGGCGCGCGCATGATCGACGTCAAACCCCACATCGCCGCCGGGGCCAAGGTGCGGAGCCTGGAGGAGTACCGGGAGCTCTACCGGCGCTCCGTCGAGCGGCCGGAGGAGTTCTGGCGCGAGCAGGCGGGGCGGCTGGACTGGTTCGTGGAGCCGCGGCAGGTGCTCGACCACGACGCCGATCAGGTGGACTTCTCCTGGTACGCGGGCGGCCGGCTCAACGCCGCCTGGAACTGCGTCGACCGCCACCTCGCCGAGCGCGGCGACAAGACGGCGCTCCTCTGGGTCGGCGACGAGCCGGGCGAGTACCGCGCGATCACCTACCGCGAGCTCAAGCACAACGTGGCGCGGGTCGCCAACATGCTGCGCGCGCAGGGGGTGCGCAAAGGGGACCGGGTCTGCATCTACCTGCCGATGATCCCCGAGCTCCCCTACACCATGCTCGCCTGCGCCCGGATCGGCGCCGTCCACTCCGTCGTCTTCGCCGGCTTCTCGGCCGAGTCGCTCAAGGACCGCATCCTCGACGCCGGCTGCCGCGTCGTCGTCACCGCCAACGAAGGCCTGCGCGGCGGCAAGACGATCCCGCTCAAGCAGACGGTGGATCGCGCGGTCGAGAGCACCCCGATCGTCGAGCGCGTGATCGTCGTCCGGCGCACCGATGCCGAGGTGCCGATGCACGCCGGGCGCGACCTCTGGTTCGAGGAGGAGACGGCGCGCGAGCGCTCGACCTGCCCGGTCGAATGGATGGGGGCCGAGGACCCGCTCTTCATCCTCTACACCTCGGGCTCGACGGGGAAGCCCAAGGGCGTCATGCACACGACCGGCGGCTACCTCGTCTACACCGCCCTCACCCACGAGCTGGTCTTCGACCTCCACCCCGACGACGTCTACTTCTGCGCCGCCGACGTCGGCTGGGTCACCGGCCACAGCTACATCGTCTACGGGCCCCTCGCCAACGGCGCGACGACGGTGATGTTCGAGTCGATCCCTACCTACCCCGACGCCGGGCGCTACTGGCGGATCGTCGACGACCTAGGGGTCAACATCTTCTACACCGCCCCGACCGCCCTGCGCGCCATCGCCCGCCAGGGGGACGAGCACGTCAAGCGCTACAAGCGAACCAGCCTGCGTGTCCTCGGCACCGTCGGCGAGCCGATCAACCCCGAGATCTGGATGTGGTACCACGACGTCGTCGGCGACGGGCGCTGCGCGGTGGTCGACACCTGGTGGCAGACCGAGACCGGCGGCATCATGATCACCCCGCTGCCCGGCGCCATCCCGCCCAAGCCGGGCTCGGCGACCCTCCCTTTCTTCGGCGTGCGGCCGGTCCTGGTCGACGAGAAGGGCGCGGTCCTCCACGGCAACGACGTCTCCGGCAACCTCTGTCTCGAGGGCACCTGGCCGGCCCAGGCGCGCACCCTCTGGGGCGACCACGTCCGCTTCCGCCAGACCTACTTCGAGCAGTACCCCGGCCTCTACTTCACCGGCGACGGCTGCCGGCGCGACGCCGACGGCTACTACTGGATCACCGGCCGCGTGGACGACGTGCTCAACGTCTCCGGCCACCGCCTGGGCACCGCCGAGATCGAGAGCGCCCTGGTGGCCCATGAGGGGGTGGGGGAGGCGGCGGTGGTCGGCTTCCCGCACGACGTCAAGGGCACTGGCATCTTCGCCTACGTCCATCCCAAGCCGGGCTACGAAGGGCGCGACCGCGGGGAGCTGGAGCTGCTGTTCAAGGAGCAGGTGCGGACGGCGATCGGGCCGATCGCCACCCCCGACCGCATCCAGATCGTCAGCGGCCTGCCCAAGACCCGCTCGGGCAAGATCATGCGCCGCATCCTGCGTAAGATCGCCGAAAACGACACCGCCAATCTCGGCGACACCTCGACGCTGGCCGATCCGGCGGTGGTCGACAACCTGGTCGCGAACAGGGTCGGATAACCGCGCGCAAAACATTGATTTCGGTTCGTAAAGCGATAGAAACCTTCGCTTGGCACGTCCGGCCGAAAGCCGGGGAACGCAGGTGCCCTCGTCGGCGTTCTTCCGCCAGGGTCGATCCGCGCCCATTCGTCGCGGTTCTGGGAGGACACGGGTGAACGTACACACCGGGATCGGGGAAACCTCGACCAGCCGCC
>DATLOC010000039.1:0-37046 GCA_035536455.1 Thermoanaerobaculia bacterium
TTCGCGCTGTTCAGCGAGCATGCCGAGGCGGTCGAGCTCTGCCTGTTCGACCAGGCCTACGGCGCGCCCGAGCTAGCGCGAATCCCGCTGAAGGAACAGACTGACTACGTCTGGCACATCTACCTACCCGAGGCGCGGCCGGGCTTGATGTATGGCTACCGGGTCTACGGACCTTACGATCCCGCGCGGGGCGATCGGTTCAACCCGCACAAGCTCTTGCTTGATCCCTACGCCAAGGCGATCTCCGGACCGGTCGATTGGTCGGATGCCATGTTCGGCTATCCGCTCGGGGGCGGTGACGACCGCGACCTCCGGATGGACAACAGCGATAGCGCGCCGGGCATGCCCAAGAGCGTCGTGGTCGAGCCGGCCTTCTCCTGGGGTGACGACCGGCCGCCGCGAACACCCTGGCACGACACCATCATCTACGAGGCCCACGTTCGTGGAATGACGATGCTCCACCCGGAGCTGCCGCCCCAAACCCGTGGAACCCACGCTGGGTTGACCGACCACCGGATCGTGCGCCACCTCCAGGACCTCGGCATCACCGCGATCGAGCTGATGCCGGTCCACAACTTCGTCCACGACAAGCATCTGCTCGATCAGGGCCTGCGCAACTACTGGGGCTACAACTCGATCGGCTACTTCGCCCCGCACGCCGAGTACTCCGCCTCGGGCGGCGCCGGCGGCCAGGTAAGCGAGTTCCGCGAGCTGGTGCGCGCCCTCCACGCCGCCGGGCTCGAGGTCATCCTCGACGTCGTCTACAACCACACCGGCGAGGGCGATCACCGCGGACCGGCGCTCTGCTTCCGCGGCCTCGACAACGCCGCCTACTACCGCTTGAGCGACGACCCGCGCTACTACGTCGACTACACCGGCACCGGCAACAGCCTCAACATGGTGGAGCCGTACGTGCTGCAGCTCCTCATGGACTCGCTCCGCTACTGGGTGACGGAGATGCACGTCGACGGCTTCCGCTTCGACCTCGCGGCGGCGCTGGCGCGCGAGCTCGCCGACGTCGACCGGCTGGGCGGCTTCTTCGACGTCATCCACCAGGACCCGGTGATCTCGCGCGTCAAGCTGATCGCCGAGCCCTGGGACCTCGGGCCCGGCGGCTACCAGGTGGGGAACTTCCCGAGCCTCTGGTCGGAGTGGAACGGGAAGTACCGCGACACGGTGCGCGACCACTGGCGCGGCGAGCCGGCGACCCTCGACGAGCTGGCCTATCGCCTGACCGGCAGCTCCGACCTCTACGGCGACGACGGCCGGCGCCCTTCGGCGAGCGTCAACTTCGTCACCGCCCACGACGGCTTCACCTTGGCCGACCTGGTCTCCTACAACGAGAAGCACAACGAGGCCAACGGCGAGGACAGCCGCGACGGCGAGCCGCACAACCGCTCCTGGAACTGCGGCCTCGAGGGGCCGACGGACGACCCGGCGGTCCTCGCCCTCCGCCGCCGCCAGCAGCGGAACTTCCTGGCCACGCTCCTCCTCTCGCAGGGCCTGCCGATGCTCCTGGGCGGCGACGAGATCGGCCGCACCCAGCGCGGCAACAACAACGCCTACGGCCAGGACAACGAGCTCTCCTGGTTCGACTGGGAGGCGGCCGACGGGGAGCTGCTGGAGTTCACCGCCCGCCTCGTCCGCATCCGGCGCGAGCACCCGGTCTTCCGCCGCCGCCGTTTCTTCCAGGGCTGCCCGGTGCGCGGCTCGGCCGAGTGCGACCTCGTCTGGCTGCGCCCGGACGGCCGCGAGATGGACGAGGAGGACTGGGGGACCGGCTTCGCGCGCTCGCTGGCGGTGTTCCTCAACGGCGGGCAGATCCCCGGCCACGGTCCGCGCGGCGAGCGGATCGAGGACGCGAGCTTCCTCCTCCTCTTCAACGCCCACGACGGGCCGGTCGGCTTCCGGGTGCCGGAGGCCTCCTGGAGCGGGCGCTGGATCGAGGTGCTGGACACCGCCAAGCCGCTGCCCGAGGAGGGGCGCGAGCTCGGGGTGGGCGAAGAGGTGGCGGTCGAGGGGCGGGCGGTCGTGGTGCTGCAGCGGCAGGACGGAGGATGATCGGAGGGTGAGGGCCGCGCCGTGGAAACGTGCCGTGCTCGGCGGGGCCCTGGCGCTCGCCGGCGCGGCGCCCGGCCGCGGCGGCCCGCTCGCCGACCGCGCGGCGGCGATCGACGGGCCGCGGGTCGGCGCCCCGATCGCGCTCGCCGCTCCCCTCGCCGTCGGCCGCGGCGAGATCTCCGTCGCGCCGGGAGCCCGCGTCCACCCGCTCCTCGCGCAAGGGGTTCCCTGCGGCCTGCTCGTCGACGGCCCCGCCCGGTTCCGCTACCGCGTCGAGGACCGTTTCTCGGTGCCGGTGGCGGAGCGCAACCTGAAGCGGGTCTCGTCCCTCGCCCCGGCGCGATCGGAAGCCGCGCTCGAGGTCAACGAGGAGCTGACCGGGGCGGTGGTCTGGGGATGGGGCTTGGTTCCTGCCGGCGAGGCCGCCGCGACGCCGGCGCCCGCGGCGCCCGGCGGCGCCCTGCCCGCGTGGGCCGCGAAGCTCCTCGCCGCGCGCCGCTTCACCCCGCCCTCGCACGACCTCCTGGCCGCCGAGGCGAACGGCAGCGCCGGCCTCCGCTACGCGCTCCTCTTCGGCCGGCGGGAGGACCTCCTGCTCCACGTCGATCCCGCCGCGGGCGGGGAGAACCTCTACCGGCTGGCGCGCGCCACGGACCCCGGCACGACCTTCCGCGAAGGCGTGCGGGCCGCGCCCCTCGCCGCGCAACCGATCGGCCGTCCCTGGTGGGTGCGGCCGCCCGCCGAGCTGACGGCGGAGCACGAAGCGCTGCGGGTCGAGAACCCCGCCGGCGAGCAGATCCGCGTCGCCAGCCGCTCGCGCCTGCGGGCCAATCGCGCCGGCGTCGGGGTCTGGCAGGCGCAGCTCGTCGATCGCGCCTTCGACGACCCGCTCGGCCGGCAGCGGCCGGTGACGGTGCGCGGCGTCCAGGTCGACGGCCGCCCCGCCGAGTTCCTCCACGACAACGGCGAGCTGGTGGTGGTGCTCGGCCGCACGCTCGCCCTCGGCGACGCGGTCGAGGTGGAGGTCGCCCTCGAAGGCCAGCTCGCGCAGCGGCCGTCCGGCCACTCCTACTGGCTCCTCGGCACCTGGCCCTGGTACCCGCGCCAGGAGCTGGCGGGGGAGCGGGCGACGATGGAGATCGAGGTGGACGTCCCCGAGGCGCTGACGCCGTTCGCCTCGGGCGCGGAGGTCTCGCGCACGACGGCCGGGGGCCGCCGGCGGCTGGTCACCCGCCTCGAGCAGCCGATGCAGTTCGCGGTCGTCACCGCCGGGAAGTACAAGGTGATCGAGGAGACGCAGGACGACGTCACCTGCCGCGCCGCGACTTACGCCCTGCTCAAGGAGAAGGCGGCGCGCGAGCTGATCGCGCAGTTCTTCCCCGCCCGCCGTCTCTTCGAGGAGCTCTTCGACGTCCCCTACCCCTTCCGCAACTTCTCGATCGTCGAGATCAACTCCTGGGGCTTCGGCCAGGCGCCGCCGGGGATCCTCTTCCTGACGCGGGAGTTCTACACCGCGCCGGTCGAGCGGCGGACGCGCGTCTTCTTCTCGGGCCTCGAGGAGCGCTTCCTCCACGAGATCGCCCACGGCTGGTGGGGGCACGTGGTCAAGATGGACGCCTTCGAGGAGGCCTGGCTGATCGAGGCCTTCTCGGACTACACGGCGGCGCTGGCGCTCTGGCGGCTGCGCGGCGAGGAGCGCGGCGGCGGCCAGGCCTTCGAAGGGATCGTCCGGCAGTGGGTGCAGGCCGCGGCCGAGCTCGGCCCGGGCGCTCGCCCTGCTGCGCGCCTTCCTCAAGCGCAACCACCTCGGCTGGGGCACGACGGCCGGCCTGGTCGCCACCCTCCACGAGATCACCGGCGGCGACTGGCAGCCCTGGTTCGAGCGCTACGTCTACGGCACCGAGGTGCCGCGGCTGCCGCGCTGAAGGGCGCCGCTACAGCTTGAGCACCATTTTGATCATGTCGTGCTGGTTGCCGTCGGGGTCGGTGCCGTACCCGGGGATGGTGTAGCCGGTGAAGCCGAGGCCGCGGAGGACCTCGACGGCGTCGGCCTCGAAGTCGGAGACCAGCATGCAGGTGAGGTGGCGCAGGCCGTTGTCGCGCGCCATCGAGATGAAGTTGTTGACCAGCACGGTGCCGAGGCCGGCGCCGCGGTAGGCGGGGTCGATCAGCCACTTGATCCGTCCGACCAGACGCAGCGGGCTGCCGTCGCGGCGGTGGAGCGTGGCGTCGGCCACGACCTTGGCGCCGTCCAGGGCCAGCAGTGGGAAGACCCTCGCGTAGTCGAGCTCGCGGCCCCACTCCTCGACCAGCGCGCGGTGGTCGAGCTTGTCCCAGGCGAAGCGGCGCACCTCGAGCGGCAGGCGCTGGAAGAGGTCGTAGAGGGCGTCGACGTCGTTGGCGCCGAAGGGGCGGATCAGCAGGCGGCGGCCGTCGCGCAGAAAGGCCTCCTGCGGGAAGCGGTGGGGCATGGCTCAGTCCTCGCTCTGCTCGGAATGAAAATGAACTGGTAGAAGGGCCTCTTCGGCAGGAGCGGCCGGCGCCTCGTTCCCCTCCTGCGCCGGCTGCGCGCCGTTCCCCTTCCGGCGTCCCCGGCCGCCGCGGCGGCCGCGGCGGCGCTTCGGGCGGCCGGGCTCGGCCGTTTCGGACGCCTCGTCGCCGCCGGGCTCGGTCGCTGCGGCCTCGGCGTCGGCTTGCGGCGCGGCGGCCGCCTCTCTGATCTCCTCCACCGGCTCTTTCTTCTTCCGCCCCCGCCCGCCGCGCCGCCGCTTGCGGCCGCGCTTCTCGCGCTCCGCCGCGGTCTCGCCGTTCTCCCCTTCGTGCGCTTCGTCCGCCGCCGGCCCAACGGCCGCCTCCGGCTCCGGCTCGGCCAGCTCCGCCGCCGTCACCGCCGGGCGCAGCGCCCGCGGCTTCGGCGGCGGCGCCGAAGCGTCGCGCGGCAGCCACTCCACCTCTTCCTGCGGCCGGTGGAGGCGCGGCGAGGCGATCACCTCGACGCGGATCCCGAACTCCTCCTCGAGCTCGGCGATCTCGCGCCGGCGGCTGTTCTGGAAGGCGTCGGCGAGCTCGGGGTGGAGGGCGATCCGCACGCCGCCGACCGAGCCGGCCGCCGCCCGCTCCTCGACCCGGCGCAGGAGGTTGAGCCCCACCATCTCCGGGCTGGCGATCCGGCCGGTGCCGGCGCAGGTGGGGCAGGGGCGGTGGGTGCGCATCTGCAGCGCCTGCTGCACGCGCTGGCGGTTGACCTCGAGCAGGCCGTTGGGGCTCAGCCGGCCGACCGTCGAGCGCGCCCGGTCGGCCTTCATCGCCTCCTTGAGCTCCTTCTCGACGCTGCGCTGGTACTTGCTGCTGCGCATGTCGATGAAGTCGACGACGATCAGGCCGCCGAGGTCGCGCAGCCGGAGCTGGCGCGCCACCTCGCGGGCGGCCTCGAGGTTGGTCTGGAGGGCCGTGTCCTCCTGGGTGGCGCCGCGCGAGCCGCGGCCGGAGTTGACGTCGATCGCGGTCAGCGCCTCGGTGCGGTCGATGACGATCGAGCCGCCGCCCGGGAGCTGCACCGTGCGGTCGTAGATGCGGTCGATCTGCGGCTCGACGCCGTAGCGCGAGAAGAGCGGCACCCGCTCGGTGTAGCGCTGGAGGCGGGTGCGGGTGCGCGGCGCGAACCCCTGCAGGTAGGCGAGCGCCTCCTCGTGGGCGTCGTCGTCGTCCACCAGCACCTCGTCGATCGAGCTGTCGAGGTGGTCGCGCAGCGCCTGCAGGATCAGCCCCTGGTCGCTGTAGAGGAGGCGCGTTCCCTTCCCTTCCCGCGCCTCGGCCTGCACCCGCTTCCAGATGCGCAGCAGGGCGGCGAGGTCGCGCCCCAGCGTCGCCTTGGTCTGGGCGAGGGCGTTGGTGCGCAGGATGACGCCGCAGCCGGCGGGGAGGTCGAGCTTCCCGGCCAGCTCCTTGAGCTGGCGCCGGGCGTCCTCGTCCTCGACCTTGCGCGAGACGCCGCGGGTGTCGTCGAAGGGGGTGAGGACGAGGTAGCGGCCGGCGAGGGAGAGGTTGGTGGTGAGGGCCCCGCCCTTCCCCCCCTCGGCCTCGCGCGTCACCTGGACGACGATCGGCTTACCTTTCTCGAGCACCTCCTCGATGCGCGCTTTGCCGCCGCCGCGCGGCGAGTGGTAGTAGGCCTCGGGGACGACGTCCTGGATGGCGAGGAAGCCGTGGCGGTCGCTGCCGTAGTCGATGAAAGCGGCGTTTAAGGACGGCTGGACGTTGGCGATGAGGCCGCGGTAGATGTTGCCGCGGGTGAGCCCCGACGTGGCGACCTCGACCTGGTAGCTCTCGAGGTGGGAGCCGGAAACGATGGCGACGCGCAGCTCCTCGGGGCGCTGCGCGTTGATCAGCATCTTGCGGGCCAAAAGCGGGTTCTCCGTAGACGGGAAGAGGGACGCCCGGCGAGCGGGCGATGAGGCCGAAACCGGCGGATTCTACCGCGGACCCGGCGAGACCGTCGGCGCCGGGGTCGCTCGGCGCGGTGCCGGTCGGGAGACGAGCGCCGTCGCGCCGGCCGTGGGGAGCCCCCGCTTGTTGCGGTGGTAGATCGCCGCGAAGGCCTCGGCCTCGTCGGGGAAGGGGTAAGGGCGCTCGCGGCTCATCCCCGTCTCTTCGAGCAGCCAGGCGGCGTGGCGTTCGAGCGCCGCGCCGGGGTCCCGGTCGACCTCGGCCAGAAAGCTCGCCATCCGCCGCTCCACTTCGGGATACCGCCGCCGCCAGACCTCGGCCCACTCGACGTTCTGGCGGGGGTAGAAGGACATCGCCCGCTCGACGGCATCGGTCGGACGCAGCATGGCCTCCAGCCGCCGGGCGAAGAGCACGGCGCGCTCCGGCGTCGGCCCGCCGAGGAAGCGGTCCGCCCAGATCGCGCCGGGGAAGCTCTTGGCGCGCAGCCCCGGAAGCTCGAAGTACACCATCACCTCCGACTCGAGGGAGGTGCGCATCTCGTTCTCGGCCATCTTCTCCAGCCAGGCCGCGAAGGGCAGGTCGGCGTCGTAGGTCATGGTGACGGCGTGCACGATCTCGTGCAGACAGAAGAGGTCGTGCACCGCGGGGTTCGCATAGTCGCGGAAATGGAGGGCGTTGAACCAGGGGGTGAAGTGACTGCGCTCGACCTCGGGGTGCGTCATCGTGAAGAAGATGCGCGGCGTCGCGGCGAAGCGCGCGGCCCAGTGGCGAACGTAGCCGCAGGGATCGTCGTGCGAACCGCGGAACTCGCCGGTGCGCCACAGCGCGCGCAGGAAGCCCTCGATCTCCTCTCGGCGGCGAAGGAGGATCAGGTCTCTCACGCCAGCTCCTCCAGCAGCGGCGTCAGGCAGTAGCGGGCGACGCGGTCTCCGGCCCTGCCCCGGGCGAGCAGCTGAGCCGCCTCGGGGTGCTCCGGCCGGAGCGGATGGTGGGCGAGTAGCAGGGCGTCGCTCGGGGCCAGAGGCAGGCCCGTGCGTTCGGCCACCCGCTCCACGGCACGCCGCTGCCGCTCGCGGTAGCGTCCTGGCAGCTCGCGCACGCCGAAGCGCCCGAGCAGGAGCGTGCCGAGCGCCAGGCTGAAGACGTTCTTGAACCAGCGATTCCCCTCGAGCCCCGGCAAGGGTGCGCGGCTGAGGACACCGCCGATGCGGTGGTAATAGACGCCGAAGGCTTTGCTCAGGCTGAAGAAGACGGCGCCGAGGTTGGGTGAGCGGAGGTCGAGGCAGTACTCGCGAGCCACACACCCCACGTAGCAGAGGTCGAGCATCAGCTCGACCTCCGGCAGCTCGGCGGCCAGGAAGCGGAGGAAGGGGCCGTAGCCGTCCCAGTGATTGCCGTCGATGGCGCTCGGCTCGCTGAGGTACATGCGGTCGCCGGCGCGCGCCTGCCGGCGGAGCGATTCCGCGTAGCTCCCGCGGTCGTGCTGGACGACCTCGATGCCGTAGCCGGCAGCCTGCGCCGCGTACCCTTCGTACTCGCCGGCAAAGACGTGGATGCGGGGGACGCTGCCCGCGGCGTAGCGGGCCAGGGCGTGGAGGGCGAGGGTCTCGCGGATCGCTTCGGTCGAGCCGTGGGTGGCGTAGGCGCAT
This sequence comes from Thermoanaerobaculia bacterium, assembly GCA_035536455.1. Classification (GTDB taxonomy): domain Bacteria; phylum Acidobacteriota; class Thermoanaerobaculia; order Multivoradales; family UBA5704; genus DASUNQ01. Next base: position 8,157 of record DATLOC010000039.1, read on the forward strand.
GGCAGCGCGGCGCGGTCGAGGCGGAGCGCCGGCGCGCTCCAACGCTCCCAGGCCTCGAGGAACGGCAGGTGAAGCGCGTCCTGCCGGTCGCGGTAAGGCTCGGCGTAGAGCGCGTGCGGGCGCTCGGCCCAGAGCGAATCGACCAGCGCACGGGTCTCGGGATAGAGGAAGCCGTAGACCGTGCGGCGGACGCCCAGCTGCTCCAGCACCGCCGGCGTGGTTTCGGGGAGAGAGGTGAGTAGCGCTTCAGTCAGCATCGGAGCGACCCCTCAACTGATTTAAACTCATCCTGAGCATAACGGTCGGGCGGAGATCCGTCAACAGCCCGCGGAAGCCGCGCTCGTTCTCGGGGAGCGCGGAGTGTACCCTGGGCCACGGATGACACCGATCGCCGCGATCGATCAGGGCTCGACGGCTACGAAAGGCGCGCTCTTCGCGCCGGACGGGCGAGAGGTTGCAACGGCCGCGGTCGCGGTCGCGCGGCGCGTCGAGGGGGCCCGGTTCGAGCACGACCCCGAGGCGCTCCTGGCGAGCGTGCGCGAGGTGCTGGGTGAGCTCCGGCGGCACGGGGAGCCGGCGGCGCTCGGGCTCGCCTGCCAGCGCTCGACCTGCCTGGTCTGGGAGCGGGCGAGCGGGCGGCCGCTCACCCCGGCGGTGTCGTGGCAGGACCGGCGGGAGGCCGAACGGGTGCGCGGGATGGCGGCGCAGGCGGAGGAGATCGCGCGCCGCACCGGGCTGCGGCTCTCGCCGCACTACGCCGCGCCCAAGCTCGCCGGGCTGTTGGCGGCGCTGCCGGACGGGATGAAGCGGGCGCGCGCCGGCGAGCTCGCGGCCGGCACGCTCGACGCCTGGCTGGTCGGGCGGCTGACCGGGACGGACGCCACCGAGCCCGGGCACGCGGGGCGGACGCTCCTCTACGACCTGGAAGCCGACCGTTGGTCGCCGGAGCTGTGCTCGCTCTGGGGCGTGCCGGAGGCGGCGTTGCCGGCGCTGCGGCCGAGCGGCGGCGATTGGGGAGAGGCGGAGGGCGTGCCGCTCCGCGCCGTGCTCGGCGACCAGCAGGCAGCGCTCCTCGGGCACGGCGGCTGGGCGGAGGGGGTGGCCGCGGCGCACTTCGGGACGGGGGCGTTCGTGCTGGCGTCCACGGGCGGCGCCCTGCGGCGGCACCCGGCGCTGCTCTCGGCGGTTCTGGCGTCCACGGCCGACGGGCGCCGCTTCCAGCTCGAAGGGACGGTCAACAGCGCCGGCAGCGCGGTGGACTGGGCCTGCCGCCTCACCGGCGTGCCGCTCGCCGCCTGGGCCGAGCGCGAGCTGGAGCCGGAGCGGCTGCCGTGGGTGCTGCCGGCGCTGGCGGGCGCCGGCGCGCCCTGGTGGCGGGCGGAGGCGTCCGGCGTGGCGGCCGGCCTGGGGCTGGCGACGACCGGCGAGGAGCTGGTGGGCGGCGTGCTCGCGGGCGTCGCGATGCGTGTCCTCGACTGTGTCGAGGCGCTGCGCGAAGCGGGGCTCGCGCCGGCGGCGCTGCGGGTCTCGGGGAAGCTGGCGCGGCTGGCGGGGCTGGTCGGGTTGATCGCCGACGCCGGGCAGATTGCCGTCGAGGTAGCGGAGCAGGAGGAGACAGGCCTCCTCGGCGCCGCCCGCCTCGCAGCCGGCGCCTCCGGGATCGACATCGACCTAGCCGCCGCACCGCCCGCCCGCCTCCGCCGCGACCCCGCCTGGCCCGCCGATCGCGCCGCCTCCCTCCGCACCCGCTGGCGCGCCTTCGCCGCGCAAGCCCTCGACCTCTCCGGGCTCACCGGAACGCGGGAGTAGACTGCTCTCCCACGTGCACCCTCCCGCCGCCGAGAGTCCCTTCCATCGCCTCGCGCTCCGCCATCCGGCGGGGGAGACGCCCGTCCTGGTGGGGTCCGGAGCGCTGGAGGAGGGGGCTGGGGAGCTGGCGGCCTGGCTGGCCGGGCGGACTGTCTTCCTGCTTTCGACGCCCCGCGTCCTCGTCCTCCATGGCGAGCGGCTCGAGCCGCTCCGGCGCGCTGCCGGCCGCTGGGTCGTGCTCACCGCCGAGGAGGGCGAGGCCGCCAAGACCGCCGCCACGGCGGAACGGCTGTGGAGCGAGATGCTCGCCGGCGGCGGCAAGCGGGACAGCCGATTGCTCGCCTTTGGCGGCGGCAGCGCCGGCGACCTCGGCGGCTTCGTCGCGGGGTGCTTCCTGCGCGGCATCGCCTACGCGCAGCTCCCCACCACCCTCCTCGCCCAGGTGGATGCCGCGCTCGGCGGCAAGACCGGCGTCGACCTCCCCGGCGGCAAGAACACGGTCGGCCTCTTCCACCACCCCGATTTCGTCCTTGCCGACACCGCCGTCCTCGCCACCCTGCCGCGCGCCGAGCTGCGCTCCGGGCTGGTCGAGGTGATCAAGATGGGCGCGCTCCTCGACGCCGGTCTCTTCGCCGCCGTCGAGGCCGACCTCGACCGCCTCCTCGCCGGCGACCCCGCCGCGCTGGCGCCGGTCGTGGCGCGGGCCGCTGCGGCCAAGATCGGCGTCGTCGAGCGCGACCCGGCGGAGCGCGACGAGCGCCGCCTCCTCAACTACGGCCACACCCTCGGCCACGCCATCGAGGCCGCGCTCGGCTACACCGGGCTGCGGCACGGCGAGGCCGTCGCCTACGGAATCCTCTTCGCCCTGCGGTTGGCCCAGCGCCTCGACGGCGCGGCCGAGGCCGCCGCCCGAACCCGCGCCCTCCTCGCCCGCCTCGACCTGCCGCCGCTGCCGCCGCTCGACCCCGACGTCCTCCTGCCGATCCTGGCCCGCGACAAGAAGGCGCGCGAGGACGGGCTCGTGTGGGTCCTGCCGGCCGCCCTCGGGAGCGGGCGGGTCGTCGCCGGGGTGCCACCGGAGGAGGTCCGGGACGCCCTCGGCCCGTTCCTCGCCGATCCCTTCGCCCCGTTGTGAAACGTTTCATCGGGAGCGATCAGATATAATGGTAGAAAGACTTACAGCGAGCCCACGCAGTGCCCTCCTCCCGCCGTAGCCGATGCTGAGCGCCCGGAACCTCCTCGCACGCGCCCGGCTGCGCCACGTCCTCTTCGCGGTCCTCCTGCTCGCCGGGACCCTGCCGCTGGCGGTCAGCAGCTGGCTGCTGGTGCGTCAGAACCGGCAGATCCTGCGCGACGAGCAGCGCGAGCAGCTCGTCACCTCCGCGCTCGCCCTGTCGCGCGAGCTCGACGGCGAGCTTCAGGCCCTGCGGCGGCAGCTGGCGCAGCTCGGCGGCGGCGTCCTCGCCCCGTCCGCGGGCGGCGCCGTCGCGGCGCGCCTGCGCGCGCCCTGGGTGCGGGAGAGCCTGGAGCGCTTCGTCGCCGACACGCCGGGGGTGCTCGACCTGCGCCTTCTCGACCTCGACGGCGCCGGGCCGCGCTCGAGCGCGCAGGACGCCGGCCCCGCCGCCCTCGCCGCGCTCGACGCCGCCTTCGCCACGGCGCGCAGCGGCACCGCTCCGGTCTACCGCTTCGTCGAGCTGCCGGAGGGCCCGGCGGCCGTGCTGGCGGTGCCGGCGGTCGGGGCCGACGGCCGCCCGCGGCTGGTGGCCGAAGCGGTCTACACCCTGCGGCCGATCCACGGGCTGGTCGCCAGCGAGGCGCGCGGCGGCGTCGAGGTCTTCCTGCTCGACCGCGACGGCCGCCTGCTCTGGTCGCAGGGCGCGGACAGGGAGGCCGAGCGGGCGCTCCTCGCCTCACAGGTCGTGCGCTCCTTCGTCGCCATGCCGCTCAGCCTGACGACGCAGTACGGCGGCGAGCGCGGCGGCGAGCGCACCGAGATGCTGGCGCAGGTCAGCCCGGTCGAGGCGAGCGGCTGGGGAGTGGTGGCGCAGAAGCCGGTCTCCGAGGCCTTCGAGCTGGTGGACCGCATGTTCGGCAACGCCGCGGTCGCCGCGGTGCCGCTCGTTGCCCTGGCGCTGCTCTTCGCCTACTGGGTCGCGCGCCGGGTGGGGGAGCCGATCCAGCGCCTCGCCGACACCAGCTCGCAGATCGCCGCCGGCAGCTTCGGCGGCCGGGTCGAGAGCCACGGCCTCGCCTTCGAGCTCTCCGACCTCGCCGCCAACTTCAACCGCATGAGCGGCCAGGTGGCGAGCCAGGTGCAGCAGCTCCGCGACGCGGCGCAGGCCAACCGCGACCTCTTCATCGGCTCGCTGCGCGCCTTCGCCGCGGCGATCGACGCCAAGGACCCCTACACCCGCGGCCACTCCGAGCGCGTGGCGACGCTGGCGCGCACCATCGCCCGCCACCTCGGCCTCGCCGAGGAGCTGCAGCACAAGGTCTGGATCGGCGCCCTCCTCCACGACGTCGGCAAGATCGGCGTCGAGGACCGCATCCTGACCAAGGCCGGCGTGCTCAGCCCCGACGAGTACGAGCAGATGAAGCTGCACACCCTCAAGGGGGCGGAGATCCTCTCGCCCATCGAGCAGCTCCGCGAGGTGATCCCGGCGGTGCGCTGGCACCACGAGGCGTGGAACGGGCGCGGCTACCCGGACGGCCTCAAGGGGGAGCAGATCCCGCTCATCGCGCGCGTCGTGGCGGTGGCCGACTGCTTCGACGCGATCACCACCAACCGCCCCTACCAGCAGGCCTACAGCCTGAAGTTCGCGGTCGAGACGATCACCAAGCTCACCGGCAGCCGCTTCGACGCCAAGGTGGTGACCGCCTTCCTGCGCGCCTTCGAGGCCGGCGAGGTGCGGATGGCGGCGCCGCGCCCGGCCGCCGCGCCGCAGCCCCTCCAGGCCAAGGCGAGCTAGACTCCCCGCCCGCGCCGCGACGACCTGCCGCGGCCTACCCCGATGCCCTTCAGCGCCGTCCTCGAAAACCTCCTCGCCCGCAACGACCGCGCCGCCGGCGCGCTCTTCCTCGACGCCGGCGGCGAGACCGTCGGCTACGCCTGCGCCGCCATCACCCCCTACGAGCTGCGCGTCCTCGGCGCCTACCTGGGCATCTACCTGCGCCAGCTCGACCGCCTCTTCGCCGGCTACGAGCTCGGCGAGCCGCGCCTCATCCACATCGCGCAGCAGGCGGCGCACATCTACGCCATCCCCCTTCCCGACGGCTACTGCCTTGCCCTGGTGCAGCACCAGCCCGGCCTCGTCGCCCAGGCCCGCGCCAGCCTCCTCGACGCCGCCGAGCAGCTCCGCCAAGAGATCTTCTGAGGCGGCTCGACGAGCCGCTATCATCGCCCCATGGCCGAGGAGCGCACGCCGGCGCGCGAGTACCTGGAGCTCGCCGACGAGGTGAAGCTGGAGGCGCCCGTCGAGGCGCCGCGCGCGGGCTTCCTGACGAAGCTCAACCGCGCCCTCTTTATGACCCACACCGAGATCCTCGAGCGGATCTCGGCCGCGGCGCAGGGCAAGCGGGTGCTCGACGAGGCGACGCTCGAGCAGGTCGAGGAGGCGCTGATCGCCGCCGACCTCGGGGTCGAGACGTCGCTCGAGCTGGTCGAGCGGCTGCGCAAAGGGGTGCGGCGCGACGAGCCGGCCGACTTCGCGATCCTGCGCGGCAAGCTGGTCGAGGAGATGGGGCGTCTCCTCGCCGAAGCGCCGCGGCCGCCGGCCCCGAGCGGCAAGCCGACGGTGACGCTCGTCGTCGGCATCAACGGTGTCGGCAAGACGACCTCGATCGCCAAGCTCGCCCGCCGCCTCCAGCGGCAAGGCGAGCGGGTGTTGATCGCCGCCGCCGACACTTTCCGCGCCGCCGCCATCGAGCAGCTCGCCGTCTGGGGCGAGCGCCTCGGAGTCGAGGTGGTGCGGGCGCAGCCGGGCACCGACCCCGCGGCCCTGGTCTACGACGCCCTCCACGCCGCCCGCGCCCGCGGCGCGACGCACCTCCTCGTCGACACCGCCGGCCGCCTCCACACCAAGGACCACCTGATGGCCGAGCTGTCGAAGATCCGGCGGGTCATCGAGCGCGAGGCCGCCGGCTGGGAGCAGCGCACGCTCCTGGTGCTCGACGCCACGACCGGCCAGAACGCCATCGCCCAGGCCCGCACCTTCACTCAGGTGGCGCAGGTGGACGGCATCCTCCTCGCCAAGCTCGACGGCACGGCGAAGGGCGGGATGGCGGTGGCGGTGGCACGCGAGCTGAAGCTCCCCGTCCTCTACCTCGGGGTCGGCGAGTCGGCCGACGACCTGGTGGACTTTCAGCCCCAAGAATTCGCCTCAGCGCTTCTTGGCTAGCCCGGGCCAAGAACACGCACACCTGCGGCGCGCGCTCCGCCTGGCCGCCCGCGGGCGCTACCGCACCGCTCCCAACCCGCGCGTCGGCGCCGTCCTGGTGCGCGACGGCGCGGTGGTGGGGGAGGGGTGGCACCGCCGGGTCGGCGGGCCGCACGCCGAGGGCGAGGCCCTCGCCGCCGCCGGCGAGCGCGCCCGCGGCGCCACGCTCTACACAAACCTGGAGCCCTGCTGCCACCACGGCCGCACGCCGCCGTGCACCGACGCCCTCCTCGCCGCCGGCGTGGCGCGGGTAGTGGCGAGCCACCGCGACCCCGACCCGCGGGTCGGCGGCCGCGGCTTCGCGCGGCTGCGCGAAGCGGGGGTGGAGGTCGAGGTGGGTGCGCTGGCGCGCGAGGCGGCGGCGCTCAACCTGCCGTTCCTGACGGCGAAGACGCTCGGCCGCCCGGCGGTGACGCTCAAGTGGGCGATGAGCCTCGACGGCAAGATCGCCACCGCCGCCGGCGAAAGCCGCTGGATCTCCTCGCAGGCGGGGCGGAAGTGGGCGCTCGAGCTGCGCGAGGAGCACGACGCGATTCTGGTCGGCAGCGGCACGGCGCTCGCCGACGACCCGCTGCTCACCCGGCGGCTGGGGCTGGCGGCCGGGCCGATCCTGCGCGTCGTGCTGGACCGGCGGCTACGGCTGCCGGCGGCGGCGAAGATGCTGGGTGAGGAGGGGGAGGTGCTGGTCTTCACCGAGTCGGGCGACGGGAAGCGGAGGGTGGAGCTCGAAGAGCGGGGAGCGCGGGTGGAACGGTTGGAGAGCGTCGAGCCGGCGCCGGTCCTCGCGGCGCTCCACGCCCGCGGCGTGCAGAGCGTCCTCGTCGAGGGCGGCGCCGAAGCCCACGCCGCCTTCGTCGCGAGCGGCCTCTGGGACCGGGTGGAGGTGGCCTGCGCCCCGCTCCTCATCGGCGGGCGCGAGGCGCCGGGCCCCATCGGCGGCAGCGGTGCGCCGGCGCTCGCCGCCGCCCCCCACTTGGAAAACCTCATCGTCCGCCGTCGCGGCGAGGACCTGGTCCTTTCAGGCTTCCGGGAGGGCGTGCTCGACGAGCTTCTTACGCGCCTCGAGCGAAGCTAAACGCCTCCCGCTGGTATACTTACTGATCGACTTATGACCTTTTACAACATCGTTTTTGGTCTGCTGTTCATCGGCGCCTTCCGTGAAGTGATTTTCGCTCTCGCCAAGGGGCCCGATTGGAAGCTCTTCTGCCTTGCCGCGACCCTGTCGGTGCTGGTATTCAGCGACACGATCTACACCGCTTTGGTGATCGAGGGGAAGAAACATCCCTACACCCATAAGATGAAGCTTCTCGACCTCTCGAGCTTCATCCTGTTGAGCTTCGCCGTCGTGATCTTGAACCCGACCACGAACGACATGTTCGAGGTTGACGTGACGGCAGTCTTGGCTGCCGTCGTCCGCAAAACGGGGTGGAGTCCGGAGGCGCTGTTCTGGGGGCTGCTTGCTCTCTACATGGTCAACCTAGTCTTCTGGAACTGGCTCCTAGGTATCCACCGCGTCATGTGGCACTACCGGTGGGTGAAATGGCTCCAGCCCGTCCTGATGCTGGTCTTCGCCCTGATGGCGGCGGTGGCGTGGCGCGCGGCGGAGCCGGACGCGGCGTTGTATTACGCCCGCTGGGCTGTCCTCGTCGTGATGGTTGCGTACCTGCTGTGGTTCAAGAGGCATATGTCCGAGGCTCTTGACGCGATCGTCACGCTCGAGCCGCTGACGGAGAAAGACGTCTCCGCGATCCGCAACTGGCCGCCCTACCCGGAGCCCATGGACGTGTTGGACTACGCGCTCCGGCCGGGCGGCTGGTTGGACCAGTACCCGGAGTCCCCGACCAACGTACGCTACGGGATCTGGCAGAAGGGCGAATTGGTCGGGTTTTCGCTGCTGACGGACGTCAAGGACGGGTCGGCGGAGTTCTACATCGCCCTTCACGCCGGCAAGACCCGTAACAAGCTGGGGCAGGAGGGGACGGCGCAAACGGTCCGGCGCGGCTTCCAAGAGCACCGACTCAACCGCATCCACCTCAAGGTCCGGGATTGGTACGGCGCCCGGAAGGTCTACGCCCGGGTCGGCTTCAAAGTGTGTGGCGAAATCGAGGAGCCGGTCCAGGGAAAACCTGTCAAGTTCGTGCGCATGGAACTCTACCGCCCGCAACCGTCGTTCAAAGATCGTTCTACGCCTTCAAAACCACCGAAGAAGTCACCTAAGCCTGGACCGAAGCGCGTATCGGTGGCCCTCGGGCTGGCGGTGGTGGCATGTGTCTTGACGGCGGTCAAACGGCATCGCCGATCGCCTCCGAGTTAAGTGGGAAAGGGCGACTCAGTGGCCGGGTCGTCGGCTACTCCACGGAGAGTGAAGCGCTAGCCGTGGGCTGGAGAGGAGCACTGCGGTCGATGGCTGCCGCAGCCCGCGCTGCAGAGCGGGACGCCCAGCGTCGAGCGAAAGCTCGGCAGAGGTACCTTGCCGCGGTGGGGCGTGCCACGGAGTTGCAGCAAGCCGCCGAGGCTGTTCAAGAGTATGAAGAATATGTCGCAAGTCTTCTCTCGATCCATAAGGGTGGGTCCGATCCCATAAACTGGAGGACACGCGCTGGGCAATCAGCCCCTACTCCTCCTGTCAGAACGACACATCGCGAGGTCTCGGCTCGACTGGCCTTGGACTCCTACAACCCAACCTCTCTAGCTCGCTGGCTCGGCCTGGGTGAAACGAGGAAGGAGCGCCTCGCCAGCGAGTTAGACGAAGCTCGCAAGAACGACGCTGCCGACAGCGCCGCTGCGGAGCGTCGTTACCAGGAGGCTTTGGCTGATTACCATGAGCAGCGCGAACTCGCCGAGCGCCTATTGGCTGGCGACGTCGAAGCGCTCATGGAAGTGATACGGGAGTTCAACTTGTTCTCCGCTATTTCTGCTCTCGGATCTTCCGTGCAGATTAGGGCGCTGCCAAATCTTCGCATGGCCGCCGAATTGCAAATACATGGCGAGGACTGCATACCACGGCAAGCTCTCACCCTTCTCAAGAGCGGCCGCGCCAGCACAAAGAAACTGCCCAAGGGTGATTACTACCGCTTGCATCAGGATTACGTCTGCAGTGCAGTGCTACGAGTGGCTAGAGAGTTGTTCGCCCTTACGCCCGTTGAGGCAGTAACAGTCACTGCAACCGACATGGTCCTCAACTCGACAACCGGACACCTCGAGCCTCAGGCACTACTATCCGCCTTCATCCCGCGGGCGACCTTCGAGCGGTTAGATCTGAATCGTGTAGACCCCTCCGACTGCTTCAGGAACTTCCTACACAACATGAACTTCCGCCCGTCTACCGGTCTGGGGCCTGTCGATCCGCTTGACCCGGAACGTGTGGGGCCGAACGGCTAGCCCCTCGTTGCGCTGGACCAGAGCGGCCTGGGTCTCCGTTACGGTCGCGGCGCGAAGGTCAGGAGAGACGTTCGAGGAAGGCGCGCGGGCTGAGGATGGCGATCCCTCGGTAGCTGCGCAGGTCGAGCAGGTCGCCGTCGCCCGTGACGATGACTTCCGCCTCGCCGGCAACGGCGGTAGCGAGGACCCAGTCGTCGTCGGGGTCCCTGCAGGCGGGTTGTTCGAGTGCCGCCGCTTCGACCCAGAGGGCGTGTCGCCGATAGATGTGAAGCAGCGGCAGCTCGTCGAGCCCGAGATCGAACTTCTCGCGCAGCTTCGTCACCAGCTCCTCCCAGAGCCAGGGCGACAGGAGCGCGGTGTGCTGCGGCAGGTGGATTTCGACGATCTCCCGGCAAAGCCCCTCGGCAACGAGACCCGCCACGACCACGTTGGTGTCGAAGACGACCCTCACGAGATGAGACTGAAGACGTCCTCGTCCGTGAAGACTCCTTTGCGGCGGGCGCGCGGCACGGCGTTGCGACGCGATTCCGCGGCGGCGTCCTGCCACAGCTTTCGGAAAATGGCCAAGCGCACGTACTCGCTGGTGGTCAACCCGCTCTCGCTCGCCGCCCGCTCGATGAGCTGCTTGGTCTTGCCCGGCAGACTGACGGTCAGTGTCTCTCGCATTGTAAGATTAAATCACACACGGCTGGCGCGGATCTAGAACTCGCCCGCTGCGGCCGGCGAGTCCAGCTTCGCCTCCAGCGCTCGCAGCTTGAGCTCTAGCAGGTTCTTCTCGAGCGCCAGCCCCACCTGCAACGCCAGCAGCTCGAGGCCGTCCAGGTCGCCGATCGGCCGCCGGTGCGGCAGGTCGTCGCCGTAGACGAGGAGGGCCGTCGAGCCGCCGACGAGGAGCGGCAGCGCCACCGCCTCCCCCGGCTCGCCGCCGCCGAGCGCGGCGAGGAGCGCCTGGTTGCCGGCGTTGCGCTCCAGCCGGCCGCGGAACGTCTCCTGGCGCTCGGCGACCTGGGTGAGGACGGACTGCTCCCAGGGCAGCAGCAGGAAGCGGACCGCGTCGTCCGGGTCCCCGTCGTGCGTCGTCGCCAGGCCGGTCTGTCCGAGCCCGCGGAAGCCGTCGGCGCGGACGGCGAAGAGCACCGCGCGGCCGAACACGCCGCGCGCCAGCGCCAGCAGCTGCTGGCTCACCTCGTTGGTCACCGCCGGCGCGCGCAGGCCGGCGAGGATCGCCTTGAGGGTGGCGAGCTGGTGGGCCGCCGGGCTGGCGCGGCGCGCCGGCCGAGTCGCCTCGTCGAGCAGCCGCGCCGCCTCCAGCATCAGCGAGTGGGTCGAGGCGCCCTCGTGAAGCAGGAAGTCCGTGATGTCCACCTCCGGCTCGCCCGCGGTGTGCGCCGGCACGTCCAGCGGCTCGAACTTGAAGAATCCCTCCTTCCAGCCCAGCAGCTCCGAGAGCACCGCCTCGACCTGCTGCCGCAGCACGTCGGCCAGGTCCTCCTCGCGGACGAAGCCCTGCGCGAGGAGGATCTGGCCCAGCCGCCGCTTCTCCTTGAAGCGGTGCTGGATCTCCAGCGCCTCCTGGAGCACCTCCTCGGTAATCAGGTGGCGCCCGACCAGGAGCTTCCCGAGCGTCTCCCGCGCCGAGTTGCTGGCCGCGTAGACGATCCGCCCGCCGCGCAGCACGACGACCCCGTACCCCTGCCGCCCGGAGAGCGTCAGCCGCCCGCTCTTGTGCCCCGACCCTAAGGCCTGCAGCAGGTCCGGAAAGCCGATCTCTTCGAGAGTGCCGACGAAGCTCAGGGATGGGTCCTTTGTCGTTGTTCCTTAGTGACGATCATAGCGAACCGCCGGCGCGGGGCCGCTTGCACGGCACGCCAACCTGAAGCCATGTCATCCCGAGCACAAGCCAGGTCATCCCGAGCGCAGCGAGGGATCTGGGCGGGGGAAGAGCGGGAACATGGGGCAGCGCTCGGGACAGACTCCCCGACGCTCGGGAAAGGCTCCCCACGCCTCCGGGAAAGCTCCCCGGCACTTCGTACACGCTCCCGGAGGCCCGGTACAGCCGTCCGGTCGTTCGGGGAAAGTTCCCCGGCCGTCCGGACAAGCTCCCGAGCGGCCGGTAAGAGCTCCCCGGTGCTCAGTACAGCCTCCCCAACGCGCAGGGAGTCGGTACTACCGCGCGGGGCGACTGTACGGACGCCTCGTACAAGCTCCCCCGCGCCTCGGGGAGAGTTTCCGGCGCTCGGAACGACCTCCCGAGGAGACAGGGCGACCGTACCGGCTATCCGGACGAACTTCCGGAGATGCCGGGAAGCCGCCCCATCTCGTGGGGAAGACTCCCCGCGTCGTGGGGAACGCACCCCCGGCGGTGGGGAACGCTCTTGGGGAACGCTCCCCGAGCGATGGGGAGCACTCCCCGGGCGATGGGGAGTACTCCCCAGCCGGCGGGGAACACTCCCCGACCAGTGGGGAGTGCTCCCCATCTCATGGGGAGGACTCCCCGGGTCCGGGGGAGCGCTCCCCGGTCGGTGGGGTACGTTCCCCAGCTCGCGGGGAGGATGTCCCGGCTCGTGGGGAATGCTCCGTGAGCTGCTGTTTGACGGGGCTGCACACCTGTGCATACGCTGCAGCTGTCGCTACGGGGGAAGAGATGAGAAAAGAGTACGACTTCAGCGAAGCCGAACGGGGCCCTGCGGTGCCCGTGCCGCAGGGGAAGACGCGGATCACGATCCGCCTCGACGAAGACATCCTGGAGTGGTTCAAGCACCAGGTCCATGCCGCTGGAGGCGGCAACTATCAGAGTCTCATCAACACCGCCTTGAGGGAGTACATCGACCGAAGGCGAGAGCCCTTGGAGGAGACCCTGAGGAGGGTCATTCGCGAGGAACTGCGCGCGGGATGACCTAGCAATGTCATCCCGAGCGTAGCGAGGGATCTGACTCCACTAGCCCGCCGGCGAGCCGACACGCGACCCTGTTCACTCCGCGAGCCCGGCTTCGCTGCCTATTCGCCGCCTGTACGCTTTGAATTGCCTCGAACCATCCATCGCATAGCGGCGTAGCCTCACTGCTAAGCCCTCGCCTCCTCTTGGTATGCTGCTAAAGAGGCACAGCTTGTGCCCCAGCCCCGATGCTTCGCCGTTAAGGCGGTTCACCGGCGGCTATGCTGCCCAGGTTGATTGGGGGCGAGTCGTAGAACCCGAGGTTGGCGTCACGACAAACATGAGTGGCAAGCGAATCGCTCAGTCGACACAGCAGGTTCTTTGGAGCCTCCGCGCGGTAGTCAAGGCCTCCTATAACCTCGCGCCAGCCGCCGTTGTCGTTATGGTCCTTGTGGCGGCACTCGTGGTGGTGGTTACGGTCTGGTCTACACCGTTGATGATGACGGTCGTCTTGTTCATCGTCCTGAGTATCGCGATCCTCCTCTACATCAGTACGTGGAACTACGGCGAGGCAGCTCTCGCCCTGGCTGCTGGTCTCCTGACTGTCTATAGCGTTACATGGACACCGCGCAGATTCATCGCCTTCATTGCCGTGTGGCTCACTTTCTCCAGCGTAGCCCTCCTGGCCTCCAGCATTAAGGTCGCTGCCGATGTAGAGGCAATCTTTCTTGCCGCGGCGGGAGCGCTGGCGGGACACAGCGACGCTGCGGCAATCAAGGCTGCCGAACGGCGGCTCCGGCGGGTCGCGGACGCCTACAAGGGCTTCTTGATCGGCGGCAAGGACAAGGCCGAGGTGATCAGCGTTCTTGCCTTTAGGCGCATCGACGAGAGGCTATTCCCCGCTGCCTTGAGCGCAGTCGATACTCTTTCAACTGCCCTACAACTTGAACCGGTTGCAATTGCCAATCTCGTCTGTGACATCACTCGCGCGTTTGAGACGGCCGAAGCCGTAGATGTCACGGGTTCGCTTCAAGCGTTCATCTCCACACTTCAAGAGACAGCGGTCCCTCCGCCCGACTTTATCAAAGGTTTCCAGAGCAGCCGATATCTCCTGCTCAGCAGGCGCCTGTCTCCGGAGACTTACTTTGCGGCTCTCCAAGAAAGTCTTGAGTCTGGTGTGGCTCCGGATCGTGTTGGAGAGTACCTGGAAGGTCGGGACCGTGAGGTGTAACCTTCGTTGCAGCCGACAAACATCGGACAATGATACGACCTACGAGGCGAAGCGATTGAGAAAGGCACTCCTGGCTGCGACAGCCTTGCTTCCTATGATAGTTGGGGAGGTGAAAGCGGCGAGCGTCAATGACGACTTCCAGCTCATCAGCACGCGTGTCCATGTCGTCGCTGACTCCGGAGACGCGTTGGGCACGGGCTTCTTCTATCACCAGCTTGGCCCGAAGGACCCGGCCAAGGAAACTCAATGGCGGATGATCCAGAACCTGTGGCTAATCACCAACCGCCATGTGGCGCTGCCCCGTAGGGAAGGCAAGGAACTCCTGCCGGTGTCGCTCACCTTCTTTCTCCGCCGCACGAACGCGGACGGAGCCCTAACCTGGCATCCCATCACCCTTGATCGAGCGACCTTGCTCAAGCGCCTTCGGCTGCATTCTAATCCGGTCGTCGACGTAGCAGCCGTCGATGTGCTTGACTTGGTCAAGGCGGAACTGAAGGCGCGAACTGACTTGCTTCAATTTCGGTCAGTTGGCCGGGAGTTCTTTGCCGGCGAGAACAAAATCAGCATCGAAGTGGCGGACGACGTTATTGTCATTGGCTATCCTCGGGACTTCTACGACCAAGCCAACCTCTATCCGGTGGTCAAGGCTGGCATTATTGCGACTAAGTGGGGCGCCAACTTTAACGGCCAGCCGAGGTTTTTGATTGACGCCAAGCTCTTTCCTGGTTCTTCCGGAAGCTTGGTGGTGTCCAAGCCACAAAACTTTGCGCTCGAGGATGGGCAGTTCTTCACGTCCGAGCGGAAGCACTATGCCTTCCTCGGTGTACTCTCTAGTGCCAAGTTGATAAAACCGCCCCCGGTTGAGTTGGAGAATCTAATCGTGCAGGAGAAACTAGGATACGACCTCGCGGAGGTCTGGTATGCCACTGTGGTTGAAGAGATCGTGCAGTCAGGCGTGACTGTCCCGGTACCTCCGTAGATCTGCTGGGCGCAGCGCGCACTGCGCCTGGCTCGTAGCGCCCGCGTCGTGATCCTTGCACGCCTTCGAGACACGACGGCCCCAGAGCGCGATCTGCGAATCGCCCGGAAGAGATGAACGAGGTGCGAGATGACTGAGCTGAAGCACGGCCCTGTCCCCCACGATCAGGAGGCCTTCCTCGAAAAGGCGCGGAAGCGCAAGGGCTTCCAGAAGGCCTACGAAGAGCTGGGGGACGAGTATGCCCTCGCCCAAGAATTGCTCGGCGGTCGATCTCAAGCGGGTCTGACCCAAGAGGCGGTCGCGAAGCGGATGAGGACGACGGCCACGCGCCCGACAAAGCGTTTTTGACGCGGCCTGCGCGCGGATAAGGACAGCCCGAGGAGCAGAGGGCGCGGAGCGGATTTCCTGTAGCCTCGCCGGCCATGTTCACGGGGTTGGTGGTCGAGCGCGGATCGCTGCTGGAAGAGCCGGCGCCTTCGGCGCAAGGGGGAGCGCGCCTCGCTATCGGCCATGGCGCCGCGCTCTCCGAGCGGCTGCCCCTCGGCGCCAGCCTCGCCGTCTCCGGTGTCTGCCTCACCGTCGTGGCCGCCGTGCCCGGGCACACCGAGGTCGAGCTTTCACCCGAGACCCTGGCGCGCACGACCCTCGGCGGCCTCCACCGCGGCGACGAAGTGAATCTCGAGCCGGCGCTGCGGGCCGGGGATCCGCTCGGCGGGCACTGGGTGCAGGGGCACGTGGACGGCACCGTCGCTGTCCTCGACCGCCGCGACCTCGGCGACCATGCGGTGGTGGCGTTCGAGCTCCCTTCAGCGCTCGCCCTCTACTTGGTCGAGAAGGGGTCGGTAACGCTCGACGGGGTGAGCCTGACGATCTCCGCCCTCGCCGCGGATCGCTTCGAGGTGGCGCTCATCCCGCACACGCTGGAAGTGACGACCCTCCACCGCCTCCGCGCCGGCGACCGGGTGAACCTGGAGGTGGACGTGCTCGCCAAGTACGTCCACCAGGCGCTCGCGGCGCGCGGGCTGCCGGCGTGATCCCGCCTTTCCGGGTGCGGCTGGAGGAGCGCCTCCCCGACCCCGGCCGCTTCTGGATCCGCCACGCGCCGCGCGCCTGGCCGGGGCCGGACGGCGCCTGGCTCGATCTCGCGCGCGGCACGCTCGGGGAGTCGCGGCGGGACCTCGCGCCGATGCAGTCGAGCGCGCCGGAGCTGGCGCTCGACGGCGGCGGGCTCGACGACCTTCTCTATCTGCCGCCCGCCGCGCCGTCCTTCGCCGCCGCCCGCGACCGACTCGCCCGGCGCTGCGCCGGGGAGGGGACGCCGGTGCTCGTGCAGGTCGTCGCCGGCGAGCCGGCGCCCGACCTCGGCGGCGCGGGGGCGGCGCTCCTCGCCGCCGATCTCCTGGCGCCGCTCCTCGCCGGCGACCTCGAGCCTCTCGCCCGCGTCCCACCCCAGGCTGTGGCCGTCTGGCCGCTCCTCCCCGGCCTGACCGACGAGCCGCGCCTCTGGGACGACGGCTGCGCCCGTCTCGCCGCCGCCGGCGTGCGCCACGCGCAGGCGGTGTCCGTGCGCCTGGCGCCGCAGGACCGGCGCGCGCTCGCCGAAGGGCGCGACGCCGCGGTCTACGAGGCCCTCTTCCACCGCGCCGCGCCGGCCGAGCGCGCCTTCGACCGCGCGGCCGCCCGCCACGGGCTCGACCCCTTCCCGCCGCGGCCGCTGCCGCCCGGGCCGCGCGGCCTGCGTGCCAACCGCCGCGCCGCCGCCGCCCTGGCGCTGGCGGCGGAGCTCTGGCTCCGCCTCGGGCGCGCCGAGCGGCAGGGGGAGGCGCTCTACACCGCGGCGCGCCACCTCGACCGCAGCGAGCGCGACGCCGAGGCGCTGGCGCGCGAAGGGAACCTGGGCGTGCTGCCGTGGCTCGACGCGCTCGGGCGGCAGGTGGTGGAGGAGGCGCTGGCGGGCGGGGAGGGGACGGCGCTCGGCGACCTCCGCGCCGCCTATCTGGCGCCGTCGTAGGATCGCTCGCCGTGCCCCCGATCGACCTGCGCTCCGACACCGTCACCCGCCCCGACGCCGAGATGCGCCGCGCGATGGCGGAGGCCGAGGTCGGCGACGACGTCTTCGGCGAGGACCCGACCGTCGCCGTCCTGGAAGAGGAGGCCGCCGCCGCCGTCGGGACCGAGGCCGCGCTCTTCGTCCCCTCCGGCACGATGGGCAACCAGATCGCCCTCCACCTCCACGCCCCGCCGGGCAGCGAGGTGATCTGCGACGCGGCGTGCCACATCGTGACGTACGAGATGGCGGCGATGGCGGCGCTCTCGGGGCTCCTGCCGCGCATGCTCCCCTCGCCGAACGGGCTGCTCGAGCCGGCGGCGGTCGAGGCGGCGATCGCGCCCGACGTCTCCTACCGCGCCCGCACCGGGCTCGTGGCGATCGAGAACAGCCACAACATGGCCGGCGGCACGCTGTACGACCGGCCGCGCGTCGAGGCCCTCCTCGACCTGGCGCGCCGCCACCGCCTCCCCGTCCACCTCGACGGCGCGCGCATCTTCAACGCCGCCGCCGCGCTCGGCACGACCGCCGCGGCGCTCGCCGCCGGCTGCGACTCGGTGATGTTCTGCCTCTCGAAGGGGCTGGGCGCGCCGGTCGGGTCGCTGGTCTGCGGCGGGCGCGGCTTCATCGCCGAGGCGCGGCGGGTGCGCAAGATGTTCGGCGGCGGGATGCGGCAGGTCGGGGTGCTGGCGGCCGCGGGTCTCGTGGCGCTGCGCAAGGGCCCGGCGCGCCTCGGCGAGGACCACGAGAACGCCGCGTTCCTCGCCCGCGGTCTCGCCGGGCTGCCGGGGATCGATCTCGACCCGGCCGCCGTGCGCACGAACATCGTGATCTTCCGCGTGGCGGGCCCCGCCGCCGAGCTCCTCGCCGGCCTGCGCGAGCGCGGCGTCCTCGGCGTCCCGGTCGGTCCCCACGCCGTCCGCTTCGTCACCCACCGCGACGTCTCGCGCGCCGACGTCGAGCAGGCGTTGGAACGGGTGCGGGAGGTGGCCGCCGCGGCGGCGGCCTAGCCGGGGATGCGCGCGACGAAGTCGATCTCGACCAGCGCCCCCTTGGGCAGCGCCGCGACCTGCACCGTCGAGCGCGCCGGGCGGTGGTCGCCCATCGCCTCACCGTAGAGGGCGTTGAGCTTGGGGAAGTCGGCGAGGTCGACGACGTAGACCGTCGCCCGCACCACGTCGCCGAAGCCGCAGCCGGCGCTCGCGAGCACCGCCCGCAGGTTCTCGAGCACCCGCCGCGCCTGCGCCTCGAAGCCGCCGGCGACGATCTCGCCGCTCACCGGGTCGAGGGCGATCTGCCCGGAGGTGAAGAGCCAGCCGTCGGCCGACACGGCCTGCGAGTAGGGGCCGATGGCCTTGGGCGCGCCGTCGCTGTGGTGGAAGTCCATCGCCTCAGGCTCCTTCCGGCGCCAGCGCCTCGTCGGGCTCCCAGACGCCGATGTAGGGCAGGTTGCGGAAGCGCTCGTCGAAGTCGAGCCCGTAGCCGACGACGAAGAGCGGGTCGATCTCGAAGCCGCGGTAGTCGATCTGGACCTCGATCTCGCGCGCCGCCTGCTTGTCGAGGAGGGCGCAGAGCTTGACGCTGGCGGCGCCGCGGAAGCGCAGCAGGTCGACGATCGTGCGCAGCGTGTAGCCGGTGTCGACGATGTCCTCGACCAGCAGCACGTGGCGGCCGCGGATCGAGAGGTCCACGTCCTTGCGGATGTGCACCTCGCCGCGCACCATGCGGCTGCCGTAGCTGGAGGTCTGGAAGAAGTCGAACGAAACCGGCACCTTGACCCGCTTCAAGAGATCGACGAGGAAGAAGACCGACCCCTTGAGCACACCGATCGCCACCAGCGGCTCGGCCTCCGAGACGAGCGGCCCGTAGTCGGCGTCGAGCTGCGCCGCGATCTCCGCCACGCGCCGCTCGATCGCCTCCTCGCTCACCAGCTCCCGCACCCGTCCGCTGCCCTTGCCGCTCGCCATCGGCTAGACTCTCGCGTAGATCATTCGCTTTATCTCTCTGGCAGGTCCCGGAGGACCCGTCGCGATGAGCACTGTCCAGGAGCTCTCGGCACTCCACCGCCGCTACGCCGACCTCTCCCACCTCTTCCGCTCGGCCTGGACCTTCCACCAGTTCCTGCAGAGCCTCGCCAAGAGCGCCATCTACGGCACGGCCACCGACCTCGCGGCCGACTTCCAGAGCCTGTACAGCGAGCTGAAGGAGGTCTCGGAGAAGCTCTCCGCCGCCGAGAGCGAGCGCGTGCGCACCCGCCTCGACGCCATCGAGTCGCGCCTCGGCATCCTCGTCGCGGCGCTGGCCGTGGAGGATAACAGACTCCCCCCCCAGGCCCTGCGGCAGTTCTTCCAGCGGGTCAAGCAGTACGACGAGAAGATCCTCACGCAGCTCGTCAAGTTCTACCTCTACGCCCACCCGGCCGACTGGCCCCCCGACCGGCTTGACAAGGTCGACTTCCTCTTGACCCGCCTCTCCGGCGAGGAGGACGAGCGCAGCGGGCGGCTGGCGCTGCGCGACCGCAAGCACCTGGGCGAGATCTACCGCGGCCTCTGGGCCCTGGCCGGCGCCGGCTCGCCTTCGGTCGAAGAGGTGCGGCAGCGGCGCGACGCGATCGAAGCGGTGCGCCAGGAGGCGCTCGCGGTCGAGGACCTCGACCAGCTCAACGACCGCGGCCTGATCCGTCGCTACCGCGACCTCAAGCACGGGCTCGGCGTCCTCTTCTTCGAGCCCGAGCTGCTGGTGGCGGTGCTCGAGACCAACCTCGTCTTCAAGGGGCGGGTGCAGAGGCTCTACAAGCAGGAGGAGCAGCGCATCGTCGACGAGTACCAGCGGGTCTTCGAGCTCGAGCGCGAGGTGCCGGTGGACGTGCAGCTCGACCAGGAGCTGATGCAGTTCCGCCAGGACGTCGAGCGCTTCGAGCAGGAGCTGCAGCGCGACGACGTGCGGCTCGAACACCTGGCGCAGATCCGCCAGTGGGTGCGGTCCCTCGTGCCGCGGCTGACGGCGGCGATGGACTCCGGACACGGCGCCGAGGAGGAGGCGGCGAAGACCCTGACCGGCGCCATCCGCCGCGTCGAGGTCGACACCGGCGAGGTGATGATGCTGACGCGGCCCAGCCGCTATCAGGAGCTGCTGGCCGAGCCCTTCCAGCGGCTGGTCGCGGTGCTGCTCGACGAGGACCCCGAGCAGCGGCCGGAGATCCTGGTGCTGAAGCCGTCGATCTTCCCGCTGCGCATCGAACCCCGCGAGGTGGTGGCCTGCCGGCGCCTGCACAGCAAGGAGCTGTGCGACCGCGACCTCGAGCTCTTCCTCTGCGAGGCTGCGGCCCTGCGCATCCTGCTCAACGAGGAGGCGCAGGAGATCACCGACATCCTCGACGAGACCTCGGTGACCGGCGACGCGCCGATCTTCGACCGCGCCCGCCAGGCCGCCAGCGCCGCCAACGAGTTCATGTGGCGCTTCCACCACCTCCTCGCCGAGGCCTTGACCGGCGCCGCCGTCGAAGACGGCCGCGAGCTCCAGCTCCTCCAGATGCGCCTGATGCGCGACTACGCCGGGCTCTGGCTCCTAGCCTACAAGCCACTGATGCCGCGGCGGCCGATGATGCCGGCCTGAGCCGGTTAAATGCCTGAGATCTCTCGCTTCCTTGGTATCGTCATTGGCATGTTCTACAGCGAGCATGGGGTGCCGCATTTCCACGCGGTATACGGCGACCATGAAATCTCGGTCGAGATCGAGGCGGCGACGGTTCACGGTAGATTCCCCGCGCGAGCTCAGCGTCTGGTGCTCGAGTGGGCACAGCTTCACCGGCAGGAGTTGCTCGAGAACTGGCAGCTCGCGAGAGAAGGCCGGCCGCTCAAGCTCATCGCACCTCTGGAGTGAAAGCATGGATTACCACGTTGTCGAGGCACGATATGTCGAAGGCCACGTCGTCTGGCTGCGCTTCCGCGACGGCACGACCGGGGAGATCGACCTGACGCCAGCGCTCAACGGGCCGGTATTCGCGCCGTTGACCGACCCAGCCGTGTTCAGGCAGTTCACGCTTCACCCCGAGTTCCACACCCTCGTCTGGCCGAACGGCGCGGACATCGCGCCGGAGTTCCTGCACGACAACGTGCGAGTCACGGCCTAAGGAAGCTAAGCGGATCGCGGTCCGAGACTCGGCGATGACCAAGAACCTGAAGCGGGCCGAGCGCAGGCACCAGGCGTCCCGGCGCAAGCGTTGGGCGCGGCGCGAGCTGTCCCGGATGATTGCCTGCCATCCGGACGCACAGCGACGGGTGAAGTTCGCGGGCATGCTCGCCGAGACGCCCAAGCTCTGCTCATGCTGGATGTGCGGCAATCCACGCCGGCACACTGGCGAGGCGACGTTGCGGGAGGTCCGAAACTTAGCGGCTGCCGAGTCGCTGAGCGCCGACTCCGCTTAGATGAGTTCGGGGTCCCGCAGCAGGGCGGTGAGCAACCGGCGGATGTCGTCGTGCGCTGCTGCGGCGGCGGCCAGGACCTCCTCGTGGACGAGGGGTGTTTCCTGGACGCCGGCCGCGGGGTTGCTGACCAGGGACAGCACCAGGACACGCATCCCGATCTGGCGGGCCGCGATCACCTCCAGCACCGTCGACATTCCGGTCACGTCGCCGCCCAGGGTGCGCACCATGCGCACCTCGGCCGGCGTCTCGTAGCTCGGGCCGGCCACTCCTGCGTAGACCCCTTCCGTCACCGCGATCCTCAGCTCTTCCGCATGGCGGTGGGTCAGCGCGCGCAACGCCGGGTCGTAGGTGGTGGTCATGTCGGGGAAGCGCGAGCCCCAGCTCTCGGGGAGCTGGCCGCGGAGCGGGTTCATGCCGGAGAGGTTGATCTGGTCGCGGATCAGCACCAGGTCGCCGGGGTCGAGGTCGGGGCGCAGGCCGCCGGCGGCGTTGGTCATCACGAGCACCTTGGCGCCGAGCAGCGCGCCGAGGCGGATCGGGAAGACCGTTTCGTGCGGCGTGTAGCCCTGGTAGGGGTGGAGGCGCCCGCGCTGGTAGAGGACGGATCGGTCCGGGAGCGGCTCGAGCAGCTCGAGCTCGTGCGGATGGCCGGCGATCGGGTGGACCTCGAACGGCAGGAGGTCCTGCAGCGCCACCGGCCCGCGCGCGGCGTCGAGATCGACGGCGAGGCCGGAGCCGGAGACCAGCATCGCCGCCGGCCGCGGCCAGCCCATCTGGTCCCACTGCCGCACGCTGTCGTCGAGCGCGTCGGCCAGGTGGTCGTCGGGATCGCGCGCGGTCACGAGCGCGGATCGTAGCAGGCGCGTTCATCTAGAATCGCCGCTCCGTGTCCGAGCTCGACGAACAGATCCAGAACCGTCGCGCCAAGCGGCAGCGGCTGGCCGAGGCGGGCGTGCTGACCTACCCGCACCGCTTCGACCACGACCTCGAGCCGGCGGGGGTGCACGCCAAGTTCGGGAGCGTGCCTCTCGAAGAGCTGGGCAAGGGAGAAACGCTGCGCGTTCCGGGCCGCGTGCGCGCGATCCGCGGCCACGGCAAGACCGTCTTCGTCGATCTCTGGGACGGCCGCGAGAAGCTCCAGCTCCTGATCCGCCCCGGCGAGCTGCCGCCGGCTTCCTTGCCGGTTCTCGAGAACTTGGACCTCGGCGACCTCGTTGGCGCCGCCGGCAAGCTGACCCGCACGCGCACCGGCGAGCTGTCCCTGGTTGCGGAGGACCTCACCCTCCTCGCCAAGGCCCTCCGCCCACTACCTGAGAAGTGGCACGGCCTGGCCGACGTCGAGACGCGCTATCGCCAGCGCTACCTCGACCTCGCCACCAACCCCGAGTCGCGGCAAGTCTTCGAGGTGCGCGCGGCGCTGGTGTGCGGCATCCGCCGCTTCTTCGACGCGCGCGGCTTCCTCGAGGTCGAGACGCCGATGATGCAGCTCGTTCCCGGCGGCGCCACCGCGCGCCCCTTCAAGACCCACCACAACGCGCTCGACCTCGACCTCTACCTGCGGATCGCGCCCGAGCTGTTCCTCAAGCGCCTCCTCGTCGGCAACCTGCCACGGGTCTACGAGATCAACCGCAACTTCCGCAACGAGGGGATCTCGACCCGCCACAACCCGGAGTTCACGATGCTCGAGTTCTACTGGGCGTACGTGGACTACCAGGCGCTGATGGAGCTGACGGAGGAGCTGCTGGTCGAGCTGGCAGGCGAGGCGAAGAAGATCCTGGGCAAGGAAGAGCTGGTCTGGCAGGGGACGGCGCTCGATTTCACCCGGCCCTGGCCGCGCCTCACGATCAAGGAGGCGATCGCGCGCCACGCCGGGATCGAGCCCGAACGCCTGCGCGGCGCCGACGGCGTGCGCGCCGAGCTCGCGGCGCGCGGCGTCGAGGCGCCGCCGGGCGGCACCTACGGGCACATGCTGATGACCCTCTTCGAGGAGACTGCCGAGCCCCACCTCACGCAGCCCGTCTTCATCACCGAGTACCCGTTCGAGGTCTCGCCGCTCTCCAAGGACGACCCCGACAACCCCGGCTTCACCGAGCGCTTCGAGCTCTACATCGGCGGCATGGAGATCGCCAACGGCTTCTCCGAGCTCAACGACCCGGACGTCCAGGCCGAGCGCTTCCGCGGCCAGCTCGCCGCCCGCGAGCGCGGCGACCAGGAGGCGCACGTCTACGACCACGACTACGTGCGCGCCCTCGAGCACGGCATGCCGCCGGCGGGCGGCGAGGGGATCGGCATCGACCGGCTGACGATGCTCTTGACCGACCGCCCGTCGATCCGCGACGTCATCCTCTTCCCGCTGCTCCGCCCGGAGGGGGAGGAGGGCTAGTGCGGCGCCTCCTGCTGTCCCGCCTCCCGTTCCCCGCCGTCCTCGCCCTCCGCTACCTCAAGAGCACCCGCAAGGACGCCTTCGCCAGCTTCCTCTCGGCGGTGGCGGCGGGGGGGATCGCTCTGGGCGTCGCGGCGCTCATCCTCTCGCTCGCCGTCATCTCCGGCTTCCAGGACGCCCTGCGCTCCGAGATCCTGGGGCGCACGCCGCAGGTCGAGGTGGAGCTGCCGCCCGGCGCCGACGCGGCGGCGGCGCGGCGCGCGGTGCTCGCCGTCCCCGGCGTCCGCGCGGCGCAGCTCCAGGTGCGCGGCGGCGGCTGGATCGTCGCCGAGGGGAAGGTGCAGCCGGTCGAGCTGGTCGGGATCGAAGGCGCGGTGCCGCGCTCCTTCCCCGGCGCCGCCGGCCGCCCCGAGGGGCTCTACGTGCCGCGCGCGCTCGGCGAGCGCTGGGCGCTCCACCGCGGGCAGCCGCTCCGCATCGCGTCGCCGCGCCCCACCCTGACGCCGTTCGGCCCGCAGCCGCGGGTGCGCAGCCTGCCGCTCACCGGCTTCTACGAGAGCGGGCGCACGCAGCAGGAGCGGGAGCGCGTGGCGCTGCCGCTGCGCGCCGCCGAGAGCCTGGTGGGCTCCTCGCGGCATCTCCTCGAGGTCACCGCCGCCGACCTCGACGAGGCGCTGCGCGTCGCCGACCGCCTGCCGGCGGCGCTGCCGCCCGGCGCCGAGGTGCGCACCTGGCGCGACTTGAACCGCCCGCTCCTCTTCGCACTGCGGCTCGAGAAGGTGGTGCTCTTCGTCGCCGTCTTCCTGATCGTCCTGGTGGCGGCGCTGGCGCTGGTCGCCGACCTCGCCCTCGTCACCTCCAGCAAGCGGCCGGAGATCGGCATGCTCGGCGCCATGGGGGCGACGCCCGGCGAGCTGCGCCGCGCGTTCCTCTGGCTGGGCGCGCTGGTCGGCGGGCTGGGGACCTTCGCCGGCGCCGTCCTCGGCGTCGCCGGCGCCTGGGCGCTCGACCGCTACGAGCTGCTGCCGGTGCCGGGGCAGGTCTACTTCCTCGACTACGTGCCGTTCCTGGTGCGCTGGCAGGACCTCGTCGTGGTGCTGGCGCTGACGCTCTTCCTGGCCCTCGTCTCCTCCTACTACACCGCCCGCCGCGCGGCGGCGATGGACCCGATCGAGGCGATGCGCCGGTGAGTGTGCTGGTCGTCGCCCGCGACGTGCACAAGGCCTACGTCGACGGCGTGCGGCGGGTCGAGGTGCTGCGCGGCGCCGATCTCGAAGTCGCGCCCGGGGAGCTGGTCGCGGTGGTCGGCCCTTCGGGCTCGGGGAAATCGACCCTCCTCCACCTGCTCGGCGCCCTCGACCGCCCCGACACCGGCGCCATCTGGATCGGCGGCACCGCGCTCACCGACCTCTCGCCCCGCCGCCTCGCCCGCTTCCGCA
Source organism: Thermoanaerobaculia bacterium (assembly GCA_035536455.1). Taxonomy (GTDB): domain Bacteria; phylum Acidobacteriota; class Thermoanaerobaculia; order Multivoradales; family UBA5704; genus DASUNQ01. The sequence continues at coordinate 33,167 of DATLOC010000039.1, forward strand.
ACCGCACGATCGGCTTCGTCTTCCAGTTCCACCAGCTCCTCGCCGACTTCGACGCCCTCGAGAACGTCATGCTCCCCGGCCGCATCGCCGGCCAGGACCCGGAGCAGGTGCTGGCGCGGGCGCGGGCGCTGCTCGAAGAGGTGGGGCTCGCCGACCGGCTCGACCACTTCCCGAGCCAGCTCTCCGGCGGCGAGCGGCAGCGGGTGGCGATCTGCCGCGCCCTTGCCCTCGAGCCGCCGCTGCTGCTCGCCGACGAGCCGACCGGCAACCTCGACCCCGAGAGCGGCGAGCAGGTCTTCGATCTCTTCCTGGAGCTCCAGGCCCGCCACGCGACGACCGGCGTCCTGGTCACCCACAACCCCGCGATCGCCGCCCGCTGCGGCCGGGTGCTGCGGCTGGAGGGGGGCGTGTTGCAACCGGGCTGAGGGGCGTAAGATGGCGGTGTCGTGTGCAGCTCTCCCCACCGCCGCGCCTCGGTCGCGGCGCCCTTCCTCCTTTGCTTGGCCCTCGCCGGCTGCCAGCCGCCCGCGGCGGGCGGCGCCGCGGCGCCCGGCGGCGAGGTGAGCGAGACGAAGGTGATGGCCGCGAGCGAACCGGCCCGGATCGAGCTGGGCGCCGAGCCGGTGACGGTCGCGGTGCCGCTGCGGCCGGAGGACAACGAGCGGTTGCTCCAGGCCGCGGCCGAGCCCGGCCGCCTGCGGCTGGCGATCGAGGGTCTCCAACTGCTCCGCCCCGGCCGCGCCTACGAGGTCTATCTGAACCTCCCCGAGGGCGCGGCGCCGGACCCGAAGGGCCCGCACTTCCTGGGCCTCGTCGCGCTCTACGCCCCCGCCGGCGACCCCGCCGAGACGACGCGCAGCTTCGACCTCGCCCCCGCCGTGCAGGCCCTGCGCGAGCGGGGCCGCTGGCCGGGCGAGGTCAAGGTGACCCTCGTACCGGCCGACGGGGACAAGGTCGCCGCGGCCGCCGGCCCGTTCCTCCGCTTCCGGCGCCTCGTCCTCTACACGCGCTAGAAGCCCCCGCCGCGGGGGGACTAGCAATGGGCGCCCGAGTGGTTCATTCTTTTCTGGAGAATCCCCTTTCAGGGAGGAGGAGCTGCCATGCGCAAGCGACGTGCCCGACGGAGCTGGCTGTGGGCGGCCGTGCCCTTCGCGGTCCTGCTGCTGGCCGGCTGCAACGGCGGCGACAACGGCGACGGGACCGACACCGCCGACACCACCGCCACGACCGAGCCCTCGACGACCGAGCCGCCGGCGGAGACCGTCTTCACCCGGCGCGAGATCCACACCCTCTCGGCGGAGGAGATCAGCCGCTACAAGGCGGGGGTGGCGTTGATGCAGTCGCGGGCCGCCACCAGCCCGACGAGCTGGCTCTACCAGGCCAACATGCACGACTTCCCGGAGGACGACGGCACCTGCCCCGCCACGCCCTTCTCCGGGCCGGACCCGCCGGAGGCCTGGGGCACCTGCCAGCACGCCAGCTTCTTCTTCCTCGCCTGGCACCGCATGTACGTCTACTACTTCGAGCGCGTCCTGCGCGCCGCGGTGCGCGAGGCGAGCGGCGATCCCACCGCCGACTTCGCGCTGCCGTACTGGGACTACGAGAACCCCGCCAACCGCGACCTGCCGGAGCCGTTCCGCAGCCCGGCCGACGCCTCGAACTCGCTCTTCGTCTCGGCCCGGGCCTCGAACTGCAACAACGTCGTCGCCGGCAACCCGTGCATCTCGGACGCCGAGGCCTCGGACGACGACGCGATGGACCCGCAGCACACCGACTTTTGCGGCTGCCGCACGGCGACTTGCGCCGCGGGGTGCGTCGCCAACCGCCGCTCCGACGAGACCTTCGGCGGCAATTTCACGGCGCAGCCCGTGCACTTCGGCAGCGGCACCGGCGAGCTCGAGTTCCAGCCCCACAACGCGGTGCACGTCGCGGTCGGCGCCGGCGGCTGGATGAGCGACCCGGCGTGCGCGGCGCGCGATCCGATCTTCTGGCTCCACCACGCCAACATCGACCGCCTCTGGCAGGTGTGGCTCAACCAGGGCGGCGGGCGGGCCAACACCACCAACAACGAGTGGCGGACCCAGACGTTCACCTTCTTCGACGAGACCGGGACGGCGCAGACCCTGACCGGCTGCCAGGTCCTCAACATGGCCACCCAGCTCGACTACCAGTACGAAGGGCTGCCGGTGAACAACGTCGTCCTCTGCGACGAGGGCGGCCCGCTCACCGGCGAGGCCGGAGGCCCGCCGCCGGCGGCGCCCAAGACGCTGGTCGCCGGCGCGGCCGCCGAGACCAGGCTCGGCGTGCGGCGGACGTCGGTCAAGGTGGCGCTGCCGCAGGCGGCCAGCCAGCGCATCCTCACCCTCTCCGGGCCCGACCCCGGCCGCGTGCGCCTGGTGCTCGAGGGGGTGAAGCTCCTCCGCCACGGCTCGCACTACGAGGTCTACCTGAACCTCCCGGCGGGCGCGACGCCGGACCCCAAGAGCCCGAACTACGTCGGCACGGTGGCGCTCTTCGACCACCCCGCGCACGCGGCGGAGACGACCCGCAGCTTCGACGTCACCGACGAGGTGGCGGCGCTGAGGGCCGCCGGGCAGTGGACGGGCGAGCTCGACGTGAGCTTCGTCCCGGGTCACGGCGAGCAGGCGCTGACGGCAACGGCCGGCAGCGGGCCGTTCGTCAGCGTCCGGAAAGTGTCGATCGAGGAGCGGTAGCCCCTCGGCAGCACCGCGCGGGCGGGAGCGAGGGGGTGAAATGGACCCTCGCCCCGCCCGCGTTCTCCATTCAGGATGCTAGACTCACGGGCAGTCGAGACCTAGAGAATGTTCGAGAAGTACAACGAGAAGGCCCGCAGGGCCCTTTTCTTCGCCCGCTACGAGGCGAGCAAGCTGGGCAGCCGGGTCATCGAGTCCGAGCACATCCTGCTCGGCATCCTGCGCGAGGGCGAGGAGACCGTCACCGAGATCTTCCGCCGCCTCCAGGCCAAGCCCGAGGACGTCCGCCGCGAGATCGAGGGCGAGCGGATGTTCGTCGAGCGCATCTCCTCGACCGCCGAGCTGCCGCTCTCCGAAGAGTCCAAGAAGATCCTCGCCTACGCCTCGCACGAGGCGGACAGCATGCTGCACTCGACGGTGGGCTCCGAGCACCTGCTGATCGGCATCCTGCGCGTCGAAGGGTGCCTGGCGATGCGCATCCTCGCCCAGCACGGTTTCGACGTCTACACGGTGCGCGAAGAGGTCCTGGCGATCGCCAAGGAGCGCGAGGCGTCGCAGCAGAAGAAGGAGCTGCCGTTCCTCTCCGAGTACGGGCGCGACTTGACGGGGCTCGCCGCCGAGGCCTCCTTCGACCCGCTGATCGGCCGCGACGACGAGGTGGACCGCATCGTCCAGATCCTCTCGCGCCGCACCAAGAACAACCCGATCCTGCTCGGCGAGCCGGGGGTGGGGAAGACGGCCATCGTCGAGGGGCTGGCGCAGCGCATCGTCGAAGGGCGGGTGCCGATCTTCCTGGCCCAGAAGCGGATCGTCGCCCTCGATCTCTCGCTCATCGTCGCCGGCACCAAGTACCGCGGCCAGTTCGAGGAGCGCCTGAAGGGGATTCTGAAGGAGCTCAAGGAGAGCCGCGAGCTGATCGTCTTCATCGACGAGATCCACTCGCTGATCGGCGCCGGCTCGGCCGAGGGCTCGCTCGACGCGGCCAACATCCTGAAGCCGGCGCTGTCGCGGGGGGAGATCTCCTGCATCGGCGCGACGACGCTCAAGGAGTACCGCAAGTACATCGAGAAGGACCGCTCGCTGCTGCGCCGCTTCCAGGCGATCATCGTGAATCCGCCGACCGAGGATGAGACGCTGCAGATCCTCGAAGGGGTGAAGGAGCGGTA
>DATLOC010000040.1:0-115733 GCA_035536455.1 Thermoanaerobaculia bacterium
GAAGGTCTACATCGAGCCGGGCGTCGGCCTGGTGCCCTTCGCGGCGCGTCAGATCGGCTTCGCGATCGGCCTCGACGGCGGGCAGGTGAGCAAGGCGGTCAAGCTGATGGCGGCGCTCTACGACGCCTTCGTCGCCACCGACGCGTCACTCGTCGAGATCAACCCGCTGGTCGTCACCGGCTCGGGCGTTCTCCTCGCCCTCGACGCGAAGATGAACTTCGACGACAACGCGCTCTACCGCCACTCCGACGTGCGCGAGCTGCGCGATACCGCTGAAGAGGACCCGCTCGAAGTCGAAGCGTCGAAGTTCTCGCTCAACTACATCCATCTCGACGGCAACATCGGTTGCATGGTCAACGGCGCCGGCCTGGCGATGGCGACGATGGACATCATCAAGCTCCACGGCGGCGCGCCGGCCAACTTCCTCGACGTCGGCGGGTCGGCCAGCCAGGACACGGTCAAGAACGCCTTCCGCCTCCTGGTCTCCGACCCCGGCGTGCGCGCCGTCCTGATCAACATCTTCGGCGGCATCGCCCGCACCGACCGCATCGCCAACGGCGTCGTCGCGGCGCTCGGCGAGCTGGGCGAGGTGCGGACGCCGGTCGTGGTGCGCCTCGAAGGCACCAACGTCGAGGAGGGGCGGCGCATCCTGCGTGAGGCGCCCTTTCAGTTCATCGTCGCCGAGGACATGGCCGACGCGGCGAAGAAGGTCGTGGCCGCCGCCGCCGGAGGGGCGCGCTGATGGCGATCTGGGTGAACAACGACACGCGCCTCCTGGTGCAGGGGATCACCGGCAAGGAGGGGACCTTCCACGCCCTCGGCTGCCGCGACTACGGCACGCGCGTGGTCGCTGGCGTCACCCCCGGCAAGGGCGGCGAGACGGTCGAGGGCATCCCGGTCTTCGACACCGTCGCCGAGGCGCGGGAGGCGACCGGCTGCAACGCCACGATGATCTTCGTACCGCCCCCGTTCGCCGCCGACGCGGTGATGGAGGCCGCGGCGGCGGGGATCGAGCTAGTGGTCTGCATCACCGAGGGCATCCCGGTCGCCGACATGCTGAAGGTCAAGACCTTCCTGCGCGACCACCCGACGCGGCTCGTCGGCCCCAACTGCCCGGGGGTGATCTCGCCGGGCATGGCGAAGATCGGCATCATGCCCGGGCACATCCACCGGCCCGGGCACGTCGGCGTCGTCAGCCGCTCGGGCACGCTCACTTACGAGGCGGTCTGGCAGCTCACCAACCTCGGGCTCGGGCAGTCGACCTGCGTCGGCATCGGCGGCGACCCGGTCAACGGCACCAACTTCATCGACTGCCTCGCCGCCTTCGCCGCCGACCCCGAGACCGAGGCGGTCATCCTGATCGGCGAGATCGGCGGCAGCGCCGAGGAGGAGGCCGCGGCCTGGGTCGAGGAGCACTTCGACCGGCCGGTCATCGGCTTCATCGCCGGGCGCACGGCGCCGCCGGGCCGGCGGATGGGGCACGCCGGGGCGATCGTCGCCGGCGGCAAGGGGACGGCGGCCGAGAAGATGGAAGCGCTGCGCGCCGCCGGCATCCAGGTCGTCGAGTCGCCGGCCGAGATGGGCGCGACGGTCGCCAAGGCCCTGTCGTCCCGGGCGTGAGCGAGGGATCGATCGATCGCCTTCCCGGCACCGGCTGGCTGGCCTTGCTCGGCGGCGGCGAGTTCAGCTTCGGCGAGACCCTCGACGCCGACCGCGCCTGGCTGGCGAAAGCGCCGCCGGGGCCGATCGGCTTCGTCCCCGCCGCCAGCGGCTCCTCGGACTACGGCGTCCACCTCGCCGAGTACTTCGAGGGCTTCGGGCGCGCCGTCGAGACGATCCCGATCTACCGCCCGCGCGACGCCCGGCGCGGCCGCAACGCCGAGCGGATCGCCGCGGTCGCCGCGGTCTACTTGGGCGGCGGCGTCACCGACCACCTACTCGAGGCGCTCGCCGGCTCGCCGGCCGCCGAGGCGCTGGCCGGCAAGCTCCGCGACGGCGGCGTCGTGGCCGCCATCGCCGCAGCGGCCCAGTGCGCCGGGCGGGTGGCGCGCAGCATCTTCGGCGGCGGCACGGTGCCGGGGCTCGGCTGGCTGCCCGACGCCGCCGTCGAGCCCAACTTCGACCCCGGCCACGACCGCCGGCTGCGCAAGCTGATGGCGGCGCCGGGGGTGGAGGTCGGGCTCGGCATCCCGGCCGGCGCGGCGCTGCTGCTCGGGCCGGAGGGTGCGGTCGAGGTGGCGGGGACGGCGTTCCGCCTGCGCGGCGCCGACGGCGACCTGGAAGTCATGGAGTGACCAAGGAGCCCGGCGCGAAAGCCTTCGCGCCGTAAGGAGATCTTCGATGGAGCAGACGCTCGCGATCCTCAAGCCCGACAGCATTGCCGCCGGCCACGCCGGCAAGATCTTGGCCCACCTGCAGGAGAAGGGTTTCACCATCCGCGCCCTCAAGATGGTGCGGCTCACCACCGACCAGGCGCGCGCCTTCTACGAGGTGCACAAGGAGCGGCCGTTCTACGCCGGCCTGGTGGAGTTCATGACCGGAGGGCCGGTGGTGCCGGTCGTCCTCGAAGGCGAGAACGCCGTCGCCGCACTGCGCGAGGCGATGGGCGCGACCGACGTCGCCAAGGCGGCGCCGGGCACCGTGCGCGCCCTCTACGGCACCTCGATCGAGCGCAACGCCATCCACGGCAGCGACTCGCCCGAGAACGCGGCGCGCGAGATCGCCTTCTTCTTTTCCCAGGCCGAGCTGCTCGGGGCGCGGTAGGCTGAAGGCGATGGTCTATCGCAACCCGCAGGCCGCGCCGCTGAGCCAGGTGCCGGAGGAGCGGCGCGGCCGCGTCGTCGGCCGCTTCTGCCTGGTCTGCGGCACGGTCTACCCCGAGCAGCGCGCCCGCCACAGCGGCCGCCCGGTCTACGGCCGCGACCACATCGCCGCGCCCTGCGCCCACGAGGGGGACCGCTTCGAGCCCGGCGAGGAGTGGTGGGAGCCGGCCGTCGAGGTGCTCCCGCCGCCGCCCCCGCCCCCCGCGCCCCCGGCGCCGCCCGCCGCCTGACCCGCGTGCGCGGCGCCGTCGATCCCGAGCTCGCCGCTCACGTCGAGGAGCTGGTCCGCTGCCGCCGCTGCCCGACGGTGGTTCCGCCGCCGGTGGCGGCGCTGCCGCTCGGCCGCCCGCGCCTGATGGTCGTCGGCCAGGCGCCCGGCCCGCGCGAGGCCGACCGCGAGCGCCTCTTCGCCCACACCGCCGGCACCCGCCTCTTCTCTTGGTTCGCCGAGCTGGGCGTGCCGGAGGAGGAGGCCCGCGCCCGCATCTGGATCGCGGCGGCGATCCGCTGCTTCCCCGGCCGCGCGCCGCAGGGCGGCGACCGCGTCCCCTCGCCGCAGGAGGTCGCCAACTGCGCCCCCTGGCTGGAGCGCGAGCTGCGGCTGCTCCAGCCGCTGACGATCATCGCCCTGGGCCAGCTCGGCATCAGCCGCTTCTTGCCGCCCGCCCCCCTCGCCGACCGCGTCGGCCGCGTCTTCACCGCCGAGCGCGACGGCCGCACCTTCGAGGTCGTCCCGCTCCCGCACCCCTCCGGCCGCAGCACCTGGCTCAACCAACCCGAAAACCAGAAGCGCCTGCGGCGGGCGCTGGCCTTGCTGAAGAAGACCCGGGGGTGGCGAGAGACGTTCGGCAGGAGCTAGGATCGGTGCCGATGAACGCCGTCGAGAGCAAGCGCCGGAAGAGCTTGCTGGACCTTGTGGGGAAGGTCGAGCTGGACCCGGACTACGACTACAAGAAGCTCCGCGCGGGAACCTGAGCAGCCTTGCGAGGTCGAGCGCTCAACGCTTCCTCTCGCGTTGGGCCTGCTGGCGGCGCTCCCGGATCAGCTCTTCACTGAGGCTCCGCTCGGGCGCGAGCTGCGCATACAGACCGTTCAACCTTCCTACCTGGTTCCCGGCAATGACGCGCCGTGACGCCCCATCGTCGCGCTCGCTCTCGAGGCTCTCGATGAGGAGCCCGGCCAGCGTGGCGCGGTCCTCCTCGGAGAGCTCCGAGGCCTCCCGGAAGAGTTGGACGACGTCGGTCGGCACGGCCGAATTCTACTCCTTCGTGCTCTTCCTCACCGCCCGGATCGCGTCCCGGCCGAGGTCCATCGCCAGGCGGGCGGCGGTGCCGTCGGGGGCTGGCTCGAAGGTGACGCGGGCGAGGCGGGTTTCTCGGTAGAAGGGGTCGCGCCAGCGGACGACGAAGACGTCGCCGCCGGCGGGGAGGAGGTCGGCGGTCTGGCCGCCGCCCATCTGCAGCTCCAGGCCGTCGCCGGCGGCGGCGCGGACGTGGATGGGGCCGTAGAGGCAGTCGTCGTAGGTGCCGGCGTAGGCGGCGAAGGGGCGCGCCGGGACGGTGCCCTCGCCCGTCCCCTCCATCGTCTTCTCGCGCTGCTTGCGCTCCTCGGCGAGGATGCCGGGCACCCGCGCCAGCCCTTCGGCGCTCCAGTCGCGCGGCGTCTCGCCGAGGTAGGCGTCGAGGAGGTAGTTGACCAGCGCAGCGTGGACGAACGGCGCGGCCCAGGTGTTGACCAGGACGACGACGCCGAGGCCGTCCTTCGGCAGCAGCGCCGCGAAGGCGATCTGGCCGTTGCCGCTGCCGGTGTGCCAGAGGAGCGGCCGGCCGCGGTAGTCCATGACCTGCCAGCCCAGGCCGTAGGCGGCGAAGAACTCCACCTGCCGCGCCGCGCGCATCGCCGGCGTCGTCGCGATGATCGCCTGCGGCGACTGGATGTCGCGCAGCGCCTCCTCGCCGACCAGGCGCTTGCCGTCGAGCGTGCCGCCGTTCAAGTGCAGGCGCAGCCAGCGCGCGAGGTCGTGGGCGCTCGACTGCACGTCGCCGGCCGCCGCGATCGAGTGGCGCTGGGTCTCGCGCCGGATCGGCCGCTGGACGCCGTCGATCAGCGTGTGCGAGGTCGCCCGGTTCGCCAGCCGCCCGGCCTCCTCGTAGCTCGCCGTCGTGTCGCGCAGCCCGAGCGGCTCGAGCAGCCGCTCGCGGACCAGCCGCTCCCAGCTCGCCCCGCCGGCGGCGGCGAGCGCCTCGCCAGCGATGCTGTAGCCGACGTTCGAGTACACCATGTCGGCGCGGAGGCCGGCCGTCGCGGGCAGGCAGCGTGCCCGCCGCAGCACCTCGGCGCGGTCGACGTCGGTCAGCACCCACATCATGTTCGCCGGGTGGAGGCCGGTGCGGTGGGCGAGGAGGTCGCGCACCGTGAGGTGCTCGTCCAGGTAAGCGTCGGGGAAGCGCAGCCCGGGCAGGTGCTTGTGCACCGGGTCGTCCCAGGCAAGCTTCCCCTCCTCGACCAGGATTGCCGCCAGCGTGCCGGTGAAGGACTTAGTGAGCGACGCGGCGTCGAAGACCGTGTGCTCGTCCACCGGCTCGGGCTTGCCCAGCTCGCGCACGCCGTAGCCCTTGGCGAAGACGACGCGGTCCGGCCGCACGACGGCGACGGCCATACCCGGGATCTGCCAGTCGGCGAGGGCTTTGCTCAGGTAGGCGTCGACCTCCGGGGTGAGGCCGGACGGCGCGGCGGGCGTGCCGTTGGCGTGCGCCGCGGCGGCGCACAGCAAGAAGACGGACCAGGTGAAGAGGGTCCGGTTCGGGGCGAGAGGGCGACGGCGCATCGGGGCTCCTTTACGTGTCAGTTTTTTGACATCTCGGCGTAAAAAAAGGGTCGCGATCAGCGGGCGCCGGCGAGCGCCGCCTGCGCGGTGGTGCGCGTGCCGCCGTGCGGGTCGGCGGCGAGCTTCCTCAGCACTGCCAGCCGCCGCGCCTCGCCGCTCCCGCCGTCGCGCTCGAGCAGCTCGACGACGCCGATCCGCACCTGCCAGGCCGGGTCCGCCGCCAGCCGCTCCAGCGCCTCCACCGGCACCTCGGCGCCGAGGTGGCGCAGCGTCTGGACCGCCTGCGCGCGCACCCGCCACACCGGGTGGTCGAGGAGGTCTCGCACCGGCTCGACGCCGCGGGCGTCGCCGGCCACCGCCAGCCCCCAGGCGGCGTAGGCCTGCACCCGCCAGTCGGGGTCGCCGAGGGCGGCGACGAGCGGCCGCACCACCTCGCCGCCGCGCACCTGGGCCAGCGCCCACTCGGCGCGCTCGCGCACGAGGTCGCCCTCCCAGGTCTTGACGTGCGCCGCCGCGGCCTGCAGGCGCTCGATCGCCGCGCGGTCGGGCGCGCTCCGCACCTCCGCCGCGCTCGGCCAGAGCGCGCGCAGGTTCCCGGCGGGCACGAGCTCGCTCAGCGGGTGGTCGATCGCGGTCTCGAACGGCAGTGCCGAGACCGTCGGCGGCGCGGCGCCCAGGGCGGCGACGACGCCGGCGAGGAGCGCGAGGACGGCGCCGACGCGCAGCCGTTCGCGGCGGCTCGGCAGGGCGCGGGCCACGCCGGGGTCGAGAAGGGCGCGGAGGCGGGTGGCGAGCTGGTCGAAGCCCATGCCGAGCGCGCCAGCCGCGGCGGGGCCGCGCCCCAGCTCGCGCGCCAGCTCGACGATGGCGCCGGCGTAGGCGGCCGGCGCGGCGCCGGCGGCGAGCACGCGGTCGTCGCAGGCACGCTCGCGCTCCTCGGCCAGCCGCCGCGCCGCGTGCCAGGCGAGGGGATCGAACCAGTGGACGGCGCAGGCCAGCTCGGCGAGGAGCTGCGTCGCGGGGTCGCGCCGCGCCAGGTGCGCCAGCTCGTGGAGGAGGACGAGGCGGCGGGTCGCGGCCGGCCAGGCCGCGCAGGCGGGCGGCAGGGCGAGCGCCGGCCGCAGGACGCCGAAGGCGGCGGGGGTGGCGATCCGCGGATCGACAAGGAGCGCGACGGGGCGGCGGCAGCCGGCGGCGCGGGCCAGCTCCGCGGCCTCGGCGGCGATCCAGGCCGGGGCCGGCCGGGCGCCGGCGCGCAGGCGGCAGAGGCGCCACCGGCCGGCGGCGGTGCGCGCGAGCAGCAGGAACGTGCCGGCGGCCCATAGGCCGATGACCAAGCGGCCGGCGAGGCGTAGAGCGCGATCTCGCGCGGCGGGTGTGGAGGCGGCGGGGAGCGTGGCGACGTCGGGCCAGCCCTGCGGGAGCTCGCCCCTCCCTCCCGCCTCCGCCTGGAAGAGCTCGCGCGCCAGCGGTGGCGAGACCTCGAGCCGCGGGAGCAAGTACGACAGAGGGCCTACGAGCAGCGCCGCCGCGAGCACCAGGCTCCAGTGGAGGTGCCGGAGCGCCGCCGAGCGCCGCGCGAGGAGCCGCGCTCCGAGCGCGCCACCGGCGAGGACCAGCGCCCCCTTCACCGCGAAACCCGCCAGGAAGCCGAGCGCCATCCCTACTCGCCCTTCTGGGCCCGCTCGACGATCGCCGCCAGCCGCTCCAGCTCCTCGGGCGACAGGCGCACCGCGGGCGAGCCGACCAGCGCCGCCATCGCCTTGGCGGCCGAGCCGCCGAAGAAGGTCTCGACCACGTGGGTCAGCAGCGAGGCCCCGGCGGCGTCGCGCGGGGTGTGCGGGCGGTAGACGTAGCGCTGGCCGTCGCGCTCCACCTCCAGGTGGCCCTTCTCGACCAGCACGCGCAGCAGGCCGCGCACCGCGGTGTAGGTCGGCGCGTCCGGCAGGTCGCGGTGGATCTCCGCCGCCGTCGCCTGCCCGAGCCGGTAGACGATGTCCATGAGCTGGCGCTCCCGCCGGCTGAATCCCGCGCCGTCGGCGGTGGCTGCATGCGTCTCGGTCCTCAAGATGTCAAAATAATGACATCATCCCCCGAGCGCGTCAAGGGGTCGAGAGTCCGGAGTGGCCTTCTCCAACGGCTGCGGAGAGAAAACTGAACGCCGGCAACGATTTGGCCGGCGCTGGAGATGTTGAATCGCACCTGGAGGAAACATCCTCTGGCTTCGAGGAAACATCCTCTAGAGCGGAGGAAACATCCTTAGGCTTCGAGGAAACAATTCCTGGCCCGGGGGAAACAATTTCTGGACCGGAGGAAACATCCTCCGGACCAGAGGAAACATCCTCTAGTGCTGAGGAAACATCCTCCAGCCACGAGGAAACAATTCCTGGCCCGGAGGAAACAATTCCTGGAGCGGAGGAAACATCTTCCGGCCTCGCTAACGCCGCGCCAGGGCCAGGCCGAAGAGCTCCTCGTCGTCCGTCCACCAGGCCAGCAGCTCGAGACCGGCCCCGCGGAGCATGGCTTCGGTCCGCGGGCGGTCGAACTTGGCGCTGATCTCGGTGTGGATCTCCTCGCCGGGCGCGATCTCCAGCGTCAGGTCGAGCCCCGGGAGCTGCACCGTCTGCGGCCCGCGGGCGACGAGCCGCGCCTCGATCCAGTCCTTCTCGGGGTCGTAGAAGGCGCGGTGGCCGAAGGCCTCCGGCGCGAAGTCGCCGCCGGTCAGCTCGTTGACCACCCGCAGGATGTTGCGGTTGAACTCCGCCGTCACCCCCTGGGCGTCGTTGTAGGCCGCCTCGACCCGCGCGATCGGCTTCACCAGGTCCACGCCGAGGAGGAAGTGGTCTCCCGGCGCCATCGCCGCCGCCAGCCGGGCCAGGAACGCCGCCCGCTCGTCGGGCAGGAGGTTGCCGATCGTACCGCCGAGGAAGATGACCAGCCGCGGCGTCTCGCCCGGCAGCGGCGCCAGCCGGCCTAGGAAGTCGCCGACGACGCCGTGCACCGCGAGCCCCGGGTAGGCCGCGACCAGCTCCTCGGCCACCCGCCGCAGCGTGCCCTCGGCGACGTCGAAGGGCACATAGAGCTCGAGCGTGCCGGCGGCGCGCAACGGGCCGAGCAGGTGCCGCGTCTTGGTCGCCGCCCCCGAGCCCAGCTCGACCAGCGTGCGCGCCTTGGTGTGCCCCCCCACCTCCGGCCCGATCCGCTCGAGCAGCGCCGCCTCGGTGCGCGTCTGGTAGTACTCGGGGAGCGTGGTGATCCGCTCGAAGAGCGCCGAGCCGCGGTCGTCGTAGAAGAAGCGGCTGGAGATCGAGAGCGGCCGCTGCGCGAGGCCGCGGCGGAGGTCCTCGAGGTCGCGCTGCCGGCCCCGCTCGCCGCTGCGGTCCTCGATCGTGATGCGCGGCGACTCGCCGGCGGCCGTGCTCACGCCAGCCCCCGCGGCCGCACGCCGCGCTCGACGAGGCCGAGCGCGCCGTCCACGACGAGCGCCAGGAGCGCCGCCGGGATCGCCCCCGAGAGGATGCGCGGCGTGCTGGCGAGCTGGAGGCCGGTGACGATCGGCTCGCCGAGCCCGCCGGCGCCGATGAAGGCGGCGAGGGTGGCGGTGCCGACGGTGAGGACCGCCGCCGTGCGCACGCCGGCCAGCAGCACCGGCGCGGCGAGCGGCAGCCGCACCTGGCGCAGCACCTGGCCGGGCGTCATGCCGAGCGCGGTGGCGGCCTCGACGGCGCGCGGGTCGGCGTCGCGCACGCCGGTGAAGGTGTTGCGCACGATGGGGAAGAGGGAGTAGACCCAGAGCGCCACGATCGCCGGCAAGGCGCCCACGCCGAGGAGCGGGATCATGAAGGCGAGGAGGGCGAGCGAGGGCACGGTTTGGGTCATGCCGAGGACGCGGATCAGCGGCTCGGCGAGGCGCCGCCGGCGCTCCAGCCCGAGGCCGAGCGGCACCGCCACCGCGGCGCCGAGGAGGAGCGCGATGGCCGAGAGCCCCAGGTGCTCGCCGGTGCGGCGCGCGATCGACCGCCGCTCGCTCCAGAGGTAGCCGAGGAGGCCGGGCGCGCCCGGTGCCGCCGCGCGCGTGGCCGGCGCGCCTTCGTCCACGAGCCCGAGCGCGCGCAGGGCGTCGCGCGCCACCTCCTCCTCGCTCTCCTTCCCCTCCTGCAGGCGGAAGTTGAGGCGGCGCATGCGCGTCTCGTCGAGGACGCCGGCGAGGAGGCCGAGGGCAGCCGCCGCCTCCGGGTAGCGGCGCAGCGTCGTGCCGCGCGCGAGCGGCGCCGCCTCGTAAGGCGGGAAGAGGCCGCGGTCGTCCTCCAGCACGACGAGGTCCTGCACCGCGAGGCGGCCGTCGGTCGTGTAGACGTCGAGCGCCTCGACCTCGCCGGCTTCCGCGGCGCCGTACTTGAGAGCGTGTTGCATCGGGCGCACGGAAGCGAAGCGGAGGCCGTAGAGGCGCGCCAGGCCGGGGAGGCCGTCCTCCCGCTCGACGAACTCGTAGCCGAACGCGGCGGAGAGGCCGGGGGCGACGCGCGCCAGGTCGGAGATCGTGCGCAGCCTGTGGGCGCGCGCCACGTCGCCGCGCACTGCCACCTCGAAGGCGTTCTCGAAGCCGAGGCCCGGCAGCCAGACGAGGTCCCAGCGCTCGGCGAAGGCGCGGCGGACGCGCGCCAGCGTCTCGGCCCGGCCGCCGCGCGGCTTCTCGCCGAGCAGGGTGACGAGGCCGGTGCCGGTGTACTCGGGGTAGAGGTCGATCGCCCCGCTCTTGAGCGCCTCGAAGCAGACCTGCGTGCCGGCGAGGCCGAGCCGCCGCTCGACGTCGAGATCGGTGCGGGCCTCCAGAAGCTGCGCGAACATCTCGGCCAGGAGGCGGCTCTCCTCGAAGTTCTTCGAGCCGACGACGACGCGGCCGGCGGCGGCGGCGGAGAGCCGGGCGGGGAAGAGCGGAGCGGCGAGAGCGGCGAGGAGCGCGGCGGCGGCGAAGCGGCGGGCGGTCACGAGACGGCCACCGCCCGCGGTGCGCCGGCCGCGGCCGTCGGGGGCGCTTCGAGCAGCGCCAGCAGGTCGCGCACGTACGGGTCGGCCGGCCGCGCCGCGAGCTGCGCCGGCGGCGCGAGCTGCAGGAGCCGCCCGCGGCGCATCACCCCGACCCGGTCGACCAGCCGGAACGCCTCGGCCAGGTCGTGCGTCACCAGGAGCATGGTCTTCCCTACCCGGGATTTCAGCTCCAGGAACTGCCGCTGCAGCTCCAGCCGCGTCAGCGGGTCGAGGGCGCCGAACGGCTCGTCGAGGAGGAGCACCGGCGGGTCGCCGGCCAGGGCGCGGGCGAAGGCGGCGCGCTGGCGCTGGCCGCCGGAGAGCTCGAGCGGGTAGCGCGGGCCGTGGCGGTCGGGGTCGAGCCCGACGAGCGTCAGCGACTCGCGCGTCCGGGCGTTGCGGCGCGCCTCGTCCCAGCCGAGGAGGCGCGGCACCAGCTCGACGTTGCGCGCCACCGTCCAGTGGGGGAGGAGCCCGCCCTCCTGCGGCACGTAGCCGGTGCGGCGGCGCAGCTCGATCGGGTCGAAGGAGTCGACCGGCCGCCCCTCCACGCGCACCGCGCCGGCGGAGGGCTCGGCCATGCGGTTGAAGCAGCGCAGCAGAGTGGTCTTGCCGCTGCCGCTCTCGCCCACCAGCGCCACCGTCTCGCCGCGGCGCACCGCCAGGTCCACCCCCGCCAGCGCGACGGTGCCGTCGGGGTACTCCTTGCGCACCCCCACCGCCTCGAGCGTCGTCTCCCCCGGCTCCATGGCTTGCGGCACGCGGCCGCCGGCAGTCTAGCCGAACGCGAAGCGGGCGCGAGCGTCTTTTGACACCCCAGGGAGAGCGCCATAGGCTGCCGCATGGCATGGATGCAACCGAGAAATCATGGCTGGAGAGACACCTCGCGCTCGTCATCGCCATGGTGGGGATCCTCAGCGCCGTGCTCAGCGCCAGCGTTACGCACTATTGGACGAGGAGCCGCGCGCTGGAGGAGAAGCACTTCGACCTGAGGATCGAGGAGTACTCGAGCTTCCTCAAAGGTCAAACCCTACTCCGGCAGGGGAAGAAGAAGGAAGGGGATCCACTGATAGATCAGGCCAGGCTGAAGATCCTCTTGATGGGATCCGGCGATGTCGTGTGTTCGATGGCGAGGTACTGGGCCCACTACGCAGTCGACGAGAACGGTCACCGATTTTCGGTTTGCCCTGACGAGGAAGAGAAGAGAACGGACGCCGCGATCTATCAGGCAATGCGAAGAGAAATCTTCGGATCGCTGGGCGTCGCCGATCCGGATTTGGACGCTGCCGTAGTCGTGCCGTACCTCCGGGATTGTGTGCTGCCAGGGACAGATTGGAACCGACTGTGCGGGAGATCCCGCAGGCGACGCTAGGGAGAAGCTGGGCGCTGTTCACGGGACCCGTCTCAGCCGGCGGCGCTGGCCTCTCGCAGCGCGAAGCGCACGAACTCGTAGCTTCCGGGCGCGTGGCCGGCGCGGCGGATCGCGGCGACGATCTGCGCGCGGGTGTGCGTGCCGTGGTTGGCGACGTGGAGGAGCACCTGCCAGTAGGGAAGGGTGAATGCGGCCCGTCCGGGCACGTCCAAGGTCCACCCGGCCTGCAGCGCCTCCTCGCTGAGGCCGGCGATGCAGCGGCTGGTCTGCGCGTCGATCTCCGCCCAGCGCCGGCGGGCCTCGGCGAGCGAGGCCACCTCCTCGCCCGTGACGTCGAGCGTCTCGGCCTCCGCCGGCGTCATCGAGCCGTCCAGCTCGGAGATCCATCCCCACTCGACGGCGAGGAGGTGCGCCAGCGTGTCGCGGATCGAGCCGTGCCCGCTGCAGCCGGGCGCGGTGTATTGCTCGGGCGTCAGCCGCTCGACCGCGTCGAGGAGCTGCGCGGTCGAGCGGGAGTTGTAGCGGAAGAGCGCCTGGATCAGCTCCAGCATGCGCCCATGCTAGCGCCCCCTCAGAACCTCCGACCCAGCGACAGGTACGGCTCCTCGTACTTCCGCGACGAGCGGCCCCAGATCCACTGGTTGTAGCCGGCCTCGGCCCACCAGCGCTGGCGCTCGCCGAAGTTGCGGAAGAGGGCGGCGCCGACGACCATGCGGCTGGCGTCGGGGAAGCAGTTGGTGACCGAGCAGCCGAAGCGGTCGTCTACCTTGCGCTCCGACTCGTTGCCGATGCCGTGGATCCAGCTGTAGGTTCCCTTGGCGATCAGCTTCTGCCAGGGGAGCGGGTAGCCGACCTCGATGAAGAGCGGGATCTCGTCGGCCAGGTTGGTGGTGCGGTAGGTGTAGCCGACCTCGAGGTTGAACCAGCCGCTCTCGGCGAGCGAGCGGCTCACGAGATAAGTCAGGCCGTAGTCCTCGCCCAGCAGGCCGCGCCACTCGGGGCTCTCGCCCTTGAACTCCCCGTCCTCGTCGAAGACGTGCCGGTCGTAGGGGCCGGTGAGGTCGTAGAGGTAGGAGGTGCGGATGTTGAGGGCCACCGCCATCGGCCAAGTGCCCTCCTTCAACTGCCGCTTGAGGCCGAGGAAGAGCTCGGAGAAGCCGCGGTTGCGCTCCATGTCGGTGCGCTGCCCCTCGAGGCCGTCTAGGTAGAGCACCAGGTAGCGGACGGAGGTGTCGTGGCCGACGCCCACTTCGCCCCCCGAGTAGCCGTACCGGAAGATGTGCCAGCTCCTGCTCACCCGGGTGTTCCCGTAGGGGTCCCACGAGGCCCGCGCCGTCTTCTCGCTGTAGCCGAACTGCACGTCGCCGGCGCCCGCCGCCGGCACCCACGCGCCGCCCGCCAGAGCCGGCGCGGCGACGAGGGTCAAGACACAGACGACACCACACAGGCGAATGAACATAGCTTCCTCCAAACTGTCCGTTTTCGGGACTCCGAGGAAGCCCGCGTTCCGCAAGGCGCGTACCAGCGCGGCGCTGCGTGTCCTGCGGGCCGGCGGCGGCCGCGGAGCGTCGCGGCCGGCGCTTCGTCCGTAGATCTTTTTATGAAGTGAACGCCGGATTATGGGCGGTGCCCGCGAGACCGCGGCTAGGATCGCCGCATGCGACGCGACGAGCCGCCCCCCGCCACCGCCTACGCCCTCTTCGCTCACGAGCCGGGCGGCACGCTCCACCCCGAGGCCGCCGGCTGGATCGGCGCGGCACTGGCCGAGCGCGGGATCGCCGTCCGCCGCGTCGAGGCCGCGGCACCGGGCGACCTCCTCGCCGCCGCCGCGGCGCTGCGCGGCCAGGCCGGCGCGCCGGCCCTGCTGCTGGTCGGCCACGGCGCCGCCGGCGCGGCGGCCCTCGCCGCGGCGCGGGAGCTGCCGGAGGTCGTTGCCGTTGCGACGCTCGGCGCCCCCAGCGCGACGCCGGAGCTTTCTTTGGAGACCTTGCGCGCCGCCGCCGCCGAGCTCCACCGCCCGCTCCTCGTCTTCCACTCGCCGCTTGACGAGGCGGTGGCGATCGAGAGCGCCTGGCGCCTCCTCGACGCCGCCAAGCAGCCGAAGAGCTTCGTCTCGCTCGACAACGCCGACCACGCCCTCTCCCGCGCCCGCGACGCGCGCTACGCCGGCGAAGTGCTGGCCGCCTGGGCGGCGCGCTACGTCGAGGTGGAGGAAGAGATCCCGGGCGTGGACGCCGGGGCGCAAGAAGGGGTGCTGGTCGTCGCTGGGCCGCGCGGCCTGGCACAGCAGATCGTCGCGCGCCGCCACCGCCTGCGCGCCGACGAGCCGGAGACGGTGGGGGGCACCGACACCGGCCCCACGCCGTACGACCTGCTGGTCACCGCCCTCGGCGCCTGCACCGGCATGACGCTGCGCCTCTACGCCGACCGTAAGGGGCTGCCGCTCGAAGGGGTGCGGGTGCGCCTGCGCCACGGCCGGATCCACGGCGCCGACTGCGCCGCCTGCGAGACCAAGGAGGGGAAGGTGGACCGCATCGAGCGCGACATCGAGCTGCTCGGCCAGCTCGCGCCCGAGCAGCGGCAGCGCCTGCTCGAGATCGCCGACCGCTGCCCGGTCCACCGCACGCTGACCTCGGAGATCTCGATCGTCAGCCGGCTGGTGTGACCCGCGCAGGCAACGCGCCCGTCCACCGCGGGGGACGCGGGGCGTGGCGCACGCCGGCGCACTGAAATCGGAAATCACGGCCGTGCCACGACTTACCGCCGCCGCCGGCCCTGGCACAGCTCTTGGAATCCCGGTTCCGGTGAGGACGGGCCGGCGTGAGTCCCCGCCCTCGCGGCCGCGAGGCCGAAGGTCCCGCCAAGGTTCCTTCCTCCGCAACCCGGGGCGGAGTCTCCCTCCTCCGCCCCGGCCCTTCCTTCCTCTCCGACTAGAATCCGGCGGATGTCCGCCCTCCCCGACGCGCCGCGCCCTTGCGTGCTCGGGGTGGCCGGCGGCAGCGGCTCCGGCAAGACGACGGTCGCGCGCACCATCCTCGAGACCGTCGGCCGCGAGCGCATCGCCTTCCTCGAACAGGACAGCTACTACCGCGACATCGAGTGGCAGAGCGACGCCCAGCTCCTGCGCCACAACTTCGACCACCCGGACGCGCTCGACGACGACCTGCTCGTCGAGCACGTGGCGGCGCTCAAGGAGGGGCGGGCGGTCGAGGTGCCGATCTACGACTTCGTCCGCCACCGCCGCACCGACCGCACCCGCCGCGTCGAGCCGCGGCCGGTGGTGCTGCTCGAGGGGATCCTTCTCTTCGTCGAGCCGGAGCTGCGCGCCCTCCTCGACTTCAAGATCTTCGTCGACACCGACCCCGACCTGCGGCTCATCCGCCGGTTGAGGCGCGACATGTCCGAGCGCGGGCGGGCGGTGGACGACGTGCTGCGCCAGTACGCCGAGACGGTGCGGCCGATGCACTTGGAGTTCGTGGAGCCGTCGAAAAGGTGGGCGGACATCATCATTCCAGAGGGCGGGGAAAATCGCGTGGCCCTGGAGATGGTGGTGGCGCGGGTCGAGCAGCTCCTCGGCGGGGGCGCCGCTTGATGGCCGTGTACACGCTGCGCGTGCGCTCGCGCTTCGAGGCCGCGCATCACCTCACGTCCTACCGCGGCGCGCCCGAGCCGGTGCACGGCCACTCCTGGCGCGTCGAGGCGGTGCTCGAGACCGAGGGGCTGGACGGCGAAGGGATGGCTTACGACTTCGTGGCGGTCAAGGGAGCGCTCGACGCATTGGCCGCCGCGCTCGACCACCGCGACCTCAATGCCCTGCCCGCCTTCGCCGGCGAGAGCCCCACGACCGAGCGGATCGCCGCCTGGTTCCACGGCGAGCTGGCCGCCCGCCTCCCCGGCGCGCCGCTCGCCGCGGTGACCGTCTGGGAAGGGCCGGACTGCGCCGCCACCTACCGTCCTTGACACCCCGCCGCCTCGCCGCTAGCTTCTCCGCCATCCCGATGCGAACTCGGCGCCTCGCGCCCGCGCTGGTTCTCGCCGCGGCCTTCGCCGGCTGCGGTGGGGAGGACCCCGTCGCCGGCCGGCTGGAGGTGACGCCGACTCGCCTCAGCCTGCCTCACGGCGGCGTCCGCCCGCTGGTCCTCACCTGGACGCCGGCGCGCGACCTGTACGGCCGCGAGGGGGAGGGGGAGCCGCTCGTCTTCGTCCACCTCCTGGAGCGTCCCGGCATCGTCCTGCGCACCTTCGACCACACCTTCCCGCAGCACTGGCACCCCGGCACGCCGGTGCGCTACGAGGTGGAGCTCTACCAGTCGGCCCTCGGCGAGCCGCTGCCCGCCGGCCGCTACCAGCTGACGGTCGGGCTCTACCAGGCCGGCGGCCGGCGCTGGCCGCTGGAGACGGCGGGCAAGGAGGTCGGCAAGCGCGAGTACGCCGTCGCCGAGGTCGAGGTGCCGCCGCCCGGCGAGGGCGTGCCGGCCTTCGCCTTCGCCGGCCCCTGGCTGCCGATCGAGCCGGGCGCGGACGTGCAGATGCTGGCCCGGCGCTGGCTGACCGGCGACGGCGCGCTGCAGGTGCCGTCGGCGCCGGGGGCGGGGGAGCTGTGGCTGGTGCTGCGCATCCCGGAAGGGACGGGAGCGGGGGAGAGGCTGGTGCTTGAGCCGGGCGCCGCGGCGCCGGGGGTCCTGGTCTCCTCGACCTGCGGCGGCGAGGAGATCGGCATCACCGGCCCGGGACCGCACGAGGTGCGCCTGCCGGTGCGGGAGGGCGCCGCGCCTTGCGAGATCCGTTTCGACGGCAACTTCGGCTTGGAGAGCGCGGGCTCGCCGCACCGCCACATGGTGGCTCTCGAGGGGCTCGCCTGGGAACCAGCAGGCTGAGCCGACCGACGGCCGGAGTCAGGCATGAGCGAGCCCTCGAAGCCGAGCTTCTTCCACACGATGCCCGGCTGTCTCACCGCGATCACCGGCCTGATCGGGGCCGTGTCCGCCCTGCTCGTCACCCTGAACCAGCTCGGCCTCTTCGAGCGCACCGAGCCTCCCCAACCGGAGCCGGGGCCTTACGTGGACACGCGCCCGGCGCCCGACGTCGACCCCGTCGAAGGGAACATGCTGAATTTCATCGAAGGTCAGGTGGTTGACGAGCGGAACCGTGCCGCCAGGGCCGAGGCGCTGCGGCTCCACACCGAGCGCATGGCGCTGCGCAGCGATCGCCTCGCGGCCGTCGCGGCGCAGCAGGAGGCCCAGGGTCAGCGCTTCTACAACACGCTGGCCATCGCCAATGGCTGCCACGCGCCGCTGTTCGCCGCCATTCACTACCAGGACCTCGACAATCACTGGGTGGCCAGGGGGTGGTGGCGGGTCGAGCCGGGGCAGACCGCGCCGACCGATGCGAGGTCGATCAGCGCCAACGTGTATTTCTACGCCGAGAACAAGGACCTCAACCTGTTCTGGAGCGGCGAAGGTCAGCCCGACGCCGTCGAGAAGGAGATCATCGACGAGAGGTTCGACTATCTCGACGGCGAGCCCTTCGTCTACGACAACCCCCGCAAGGTCTCTTTCTTCAGGGCCAACACCGGCGCGGACTGGACCAGCTACACCCACACCTTCACGTGCAACTAGAAGCTACTTCGGCTTGAGCTGGACGGTCAGGCTCTTCGCCACCGGCAGCCCAGGCACCGGGCCGAGCGGGCGGGAGACCTCGACCCCCTCCTCCGTCTTGACCTCGACCCAGGTGGCTTCCGCGAGCGCGACCTCGACGGTGAGCTTGCCGTCCGCCGGCGCGGGGCGGCCGCTCTCGGTGGTCCAGAAGTTGTAGAGCCGGACCTCGGAGACCTGGCCGGGGGGCAGGTTCTGGAGGTAGAGCTGGTTGGCGTAGACGGGGAGCGCCTGGCCGTTGAGCTTGACCGCGAAGGCGAGGCGCGAGGCGATGCGGTCGCCGCCGTTCCGGACCTTGACCCGCAGCTTGCAGAGGGTGTCGGCGGCCGGCGCGGCCGGCTCGATCGCCACCTCCTCGAGCCCGAGCGGCGAGGGGGGCGGGGCGGGGGCCGGCGGCTGGGCGCCGGCGGCCGCGGCGGCGAAGAGAACGACGAATGACAGCACGCGTGCGAGGGACGACGACATGAGCGGAATGATACAGGCATGAAGCGCTCCCGCGGCCGCATCCTCCGCCTGCCGCAGGAGGAGTACCTCGAGCGCCTGCTGCCGCCGCGCGATCCGCTGCTCGCCGAGATGGAGGCCGAGGCGGCTCGCGACCGAGTGCCGATCTCCGACCCCGAAGTCGGTCGCCTCCTGGAGATCCTGGCGCGCGCCACCGGGGCGCGCGCCATCGTCGAGGTGGGGACCGCGATCGGCTACGGCGCCCTCTGCCTGGCGCGCGGCGCGCCGGAGGCGCGGGTGGTGACGATCGACACCGACCCGGCGCGCCTCGCCCGCGCCCGCGCGTACCTCGAGCGGGCCGGCGTCGCCGAGCGGGTGGAGCTGGTGGAAGGGGCGGCGCTCGACGTCCTGCCGCGCCTGCCGGCGGGGATCGACCTCGCCTACCTCGACGCGCTCAAGACCGAGTACCGGCGCTGCCTCGACCTGCTGCTGCCGCGCCTGCGTGTCGGCGGCTTGGTGGTGATCGACAACCTGCTCTGGGGGGGCGAGGTGGCGGAGCCGTCCGAGGAGGACGAGGACGACCCGGACGCCGAGGCCCTCCGCGCCTTCAACCCCTACCTGATGATCCATCCGCAGCTGCGGGCCGTCGTGCTGCCCCTCGGCGACGGTGTCGGGCTGGCGACCAAGACGAAGCCGGTGATGACCGAGATGGGCGGGCCGTTCTAGGCGCGAAGGCGCGCCGGGCTCCAATTAGCTCAGGTCGCCAGCTCGCTGCGCACCGCTGTCAGCCGCTCGCGCAGCGCCGCCGCGTCGGCGGGCCGGCGGTTGGCGTCGCGGTGCAGGGCGGCGCGGAAGAAGCGGACGAGCGGCTCGGGCGCGTCGGGCCGCCCCGCGGTCAGATCCGGCACCCGTCCCATGAGGATCTTCGCCGTCACCTGCTTGACCTCCGCGCCGCGGAAGAGCTTGCCGCCGATCAGGCACTCGTAGAGGACGACACAGAGGCTCCAGAGATCGAAGGCCGGCGACGCCGGCTCCTTTTGCAGCGCCTCGGGCGAGAGGTAGGAGAGGGTGCCGACGAGCCGGTGGGTGGGGGTCGTCAGGCTGTCCGGTTCCCCCTCGATCAAGGTCGGGTCCTGCTCGGTTTCCTCCAGCCACACGGCGGAGGGACTGGAGGCGGAGCTGTCGTCGGTGCGCGTGTCGAGCCTCCTCCGGGCGATGCCGAAGTCCATCAGCTTGGGCACGCCGTCCCTGGTGAAGCCGATGTTGTTGGGCTTGACGTCGCGGTGCAGGATGCCGGCGGCGTGGAGGCGCTCGAGCGCGCCGGCCATGGCGATCCCCAGCTCCAGGGTCTCGCACGGCGCCAGGGCCCCCTGCTCGATCCGCTGCCCGAGGGTGCCGCCTTCGAGCAGCTCGAGGATCAGGATCGGGTTCCCCTGCCAAGTGTCCACGCCGTAGATCCCGGCGAGGTGCGGGTGCACCACCTTGGCGGCGGCGCGCGCCTCTTGCCGCAGGAGGAGCGCGTGGTCGGGGGAGATGCGGCGCAGGGTCTTGATCGCCACCGTGCGGCCGAGCGACAGGTCGCAGGCGCGGTAGACCAACCCCATGCCGCCGACACCGATCCGCCGCTCGAAGCGGAACTTGTTGGGCGGCAGGACGTAGGGGACGTGCGCCTCCTCCAGCCGCCGGCTGTCCTCGCTGCAGAAGACGGTGTGGGAGAGGAAGACCCGGCCGCACTTCGGGCACTCGCGCGCGTTCTCGGCCGCCAACGGCGGGGGCGGCGGGAGAGGTGGTTCCACCACCGAATGGGCGATCTCGCGCAACAGGTGCTTGTCCTCCTTGAGGAAGGGTACGCCGCTCTTCTTGCCCCCTAGCACGATGGCCCCGAAGAGGGTTCCGTCCCGCGCCGGGATCGGCGCGATCAGGCGCACCCGGTTCTCGGCCAGCCAGCGGCGGTCGGTTTCGGGCAGGCGGCTCGCCGCGGCGCCGGGCTCTTCGAGGTCGATCTCCAGCGGCTCGAAGCTCTCGGCGATCAGCAGGGCGAGCGGCGAGGAGGCGTCGAGCCGGCGCCGGCGGTCGAGGGGGTCGACGTATTGGGCCGTGCGCTGCTCCTCGATCAGCACGGAGCAGGCTCCGAGGTGGAGGGCGCGGTCCACCTCGCGGCAGGTCAGCTCGGCCAGCTCCTTGGCGTCGTGGGCCCAACGGATGCGGTCGGCCAGCTGGGTGAGGATCTTGCGCGCGTGATACTGCTCGCGGAAGAAGCGGCGGTCGATGGCCTCGAGGAGCGCTGCGCCGTAGACCAGGGCGGCGACACCCGCCAGCGAGCAGAGGAGGAGGAGGAGACGGTTGCCGGTCAACGACTCGCGCAGCGGCTCCTCGCTGTGCAGGTAGAAGTAGACGAGGAGGGCGGCGAGCGGCAGGGAGATCACCGC
This sequence comes from Thermoanaerobaculia bacterium, assembly GCA_035536455.1. Classification (GTDB taxonomy): domain Bacteria; phylum Acidobacteriota; class Thermoanaerobaculia; order Multivoradales; family UBA5704; genus DASUNQ01. Next base: position 20,574 of record DATLOC010000040.1, read on the forward strand.
CAGCGCCGTGCCGCGCGCCAGGGCGTACTGGACGGCGCCGCGGGCGAGGAGTTTGACGTTGAGCACCTTGTACACCAACACGGCGTAGGCGGTAGTGAAGGGGAGGGAGAGGAAGCAGACCTGGACGAACGCCGCCTGCACCGGCCCGACGGCCTCCGGGGCGAGGAACGGCCGCAGGGGCGGCACGAGGAAGGCGACGATGTGCAGGAAGACCGGAAGCAACGCGACGGCGATGGCGGCGGCGAAGAGGAGTGCACGGCGGCGCTCGTCGCCGGTGGCCTTCCGCGCCTTCCAGAGGAGCGTGGCGAGGCCGAGGATGGTCAACACCATCAGCGGGATGTACTGCTCGTAGCTCGGCTTGGCGGGCGCCGCGGCGGCGTGGCTCGCGGCGCCGGAGAGGCCGCCGAGCGCGCGCGCCAGGCGCACCAACTGCCAGGCGAAAAGCGTGAAACCCACGACGAGCGCCGCCCGCGCGCCCCAGCGCAGCCACCGGCGTATGCGGTAGGAGGCCGCGGTCAGCGGGAAGTCGCGCGCGAAGAGCCAGAAGAAGTACGGGAAGAAGGCGTCCACGTGCAGGCTGCGCAGGAGGAGCGCCGGCTCGGCGAGGGCGCGCGGCGCCGAGCCGACCAGGACCAGCAGCCAGCGGTTGGTGAACGAGGTCGCGAGGAGAAGGTAGAAAGTGCCGAGGTGGGTCGCGCGGCGGTCGTTCCGGCCGGTGACCAGCAGCGCGGCGCCCGCCGTCGCGAGCGCCGTCAGGATGAGCATTGTCATCTGGCGCGAGGGAATGAGCCCCTTGAACGCGACACGGACGGCGGCGGGCTCGCCGAAGACGAGCCCCGCCACCGCACCCACCACCTGCAGGGCGCAAACCAAGAGCAGCGCGCGGTTCCAGGGCCTGGAGATCAACCTGGCGCGAGTTTACGCGCTCTCAGCAGAAGAAAAGAACTCTCGTTCAGACTGTAGCGAGCGGATCGATCAACGGCACCAGGGGCAGTCGTTCTCGCCCTGCACCCCTAGCGCCGCGCTGTCCGTCTTCACGTCGTCCACCTTGCCGTCCCCCTGCGCCGCCCGCCGGCCGATCTCTTCGAACTTCTCCCGCAGCATCGCACCCTCCGGCTTGTCCCACACGTCCTGCGGCGTCGGCTCCACGGGCTTGCCTTCCGTGTTCTTGCCCGGCTCGACGATCCAGTCGAAGTACCGCTTCCTGATCGCGTCCCTGGCCTCCTGCTCGAGCTCCTTGCCTTCGCTCTTGGCCCCGGCTTCAACCGCGCTGATGATGTCGGCGAACACTTCCTCTTGTGTCGGCATGAGGATTCTCCCTACCAGACGTTTACGTTCAAAGAACCCTTTGTCGCTCAGGGTGGACCCACACGGCCCAACCTCAAGAAAACATTCGATTTCCCTGGCCAGGAAAAACCTTCGAATTGTACCGCCGCACTCCGGCGGAGTCTAATCGAAAGGTTGCAATAAGCGGTGAGGAAAGCGAAAGGGCGGGAACGCGGGGCCGCAGGCGCGGCCCCGCGCGTCGCGGCGGGAGCTAATACTTGACGCTGCAGCCGTACGGCTTGGTCGCCGCCGGATCGGGCTGCCGGCCCGCCTGCTCGGCGGTCAGGCCGAGGTCGACGTAATTCATCCGCTGCGGCTTCGCCTTGCGGCCGCTCGGGTCGTCGTCGATGGCGCCGTTGTAGGCGATCTTCCCCTGCTCGTCGACGATGTACATGTGCGGCGTCGTCTTGGCGCCGTAGGCCTGACCGACGGTCCCCTTGGGGTCGTAGAGGACGGCGTAATCGATGCCGTTCTCCCGGCTCCAGGCCAAGTGCTCGGCGGGCTCGAGGTAGTTGGGATGGCTAGCGCTGGTGCTGTTGATCGCCAGCCAGACGACCCTCCCGTGGCGCTGCGTCAGCTCGCTCATCGTCTTCTCGCGAGCGTGGCGGGCGGAGAACGGGCAGTTGGGGTTGATCCACTCGAGCACGACCACCTTGCCGGCGTAGTCGGAGAGGTTGTGCGTCTTGCCGGCCAGGTCGGGGAGGGCGAAGGCCGGGGCGGCCTCACCCGCCGCGCCCTTGGCGCAGGCCGGCGCGGCGGCGAGCAGGGCGGCGAGCGCCGCGGCGAAGGGGAGGAGGCGTAGGGTTCGGATGCGCATCGGGAGTCTCCTAAAAGTCAGAACGTTCAGAGCTGCCCTTGGTAGGCTAGCCAGGGCGCGGCGAGCGCGCAGGCGAGGAGGCCCAACAGAAGGGCGGCCCTAAGCATACCGCCGCGCCGCGCGCGGTGGCCGAGCCAGGCGCAGAGGGCGAGGCCGAGGAGGGCGAGCTCGACGCCGGCGAGCGCCTCGGGCCCGACCCGCCGTGCCAGCAGGTGGAGAAGCCAGACGACGCCGGCCGCCGCCAGGAAGCCGAGCGCCTCCTGCAGCGCCGGGCGCGGCGCCGGCTCCGCCGTTGCCGCCCCGGCCCGCAGCTCGCGGCGGCGGCGCCACCAGGCGAAGGCGAAGCCGGGGAGGGCGACGCCGAGGGCGAGGAGCGCCGCGGCGGCCAATCGCGCCGGCAGCTCGGAGCCGGCGAGCAGCAGCCCCAGCCAGGGCGGCGTCCAGGCGAGGGCGAGGAGGGCCGCCCACGCCCCGGTGACCGCGCGCCGGCGGAGCAGCGTGAAGTCCTTCCTGCCCGGCGCCGCGTGGGGCCCGGCGAGCGGCGAACCGACCATCCCCCAGAGGTCGAGGGCGAGTGCCAGGGTGAGGACGGCGAGCGAGGCGCTCACCGCGGGGTTGGCGATCGGCGGACCCCAACTGCCGTCGAGCGGCGGGTGGCCGGCGAGCGGCGCCAGGGCCGCGGCGCCGGCGACGGCGGCGAGCGTGCCGGCGACCTCGGCCGTGGCGCCGCGCCGGCCGCCCCCGGGCCCGCCGCCGCTCCACTGCGCGAGGCGCAGGGCGAGGACCGACGGCGCGAGGTTGAGGAGCAACCCGGCGACGAGCACGAGCCAGAGCCCGCGGCGGGCGCGCGGTGCGCCCGACGCTCGCCGCCCGGAGCGCGCACCGGCGCCGCGGCCGGCACCGACCTCGCGCCGCGCCTCCAACGCCGGCAACGGGCCGTCGCGCCGCAGCCCGGTCGCCGTCCAGGCGAGCGCCGCGCGCTCCGGCAGCGACCGCCCGGCCAGGAGCGGCGCCAGCGGCACCCGCCAGGCAACGCCGTCCTCGGTCGCCCGCGCCCGCGGCCGCCCCAGCTCGAGGACCTCCTGCGGCTCAAAGAAGAGCCCCGTCCCCGCCGGCGCAGGCTCGACGCCGTCGAACCAGACCTCCAGCGCCGCCGCCCCGTTCTCCCGCACGATCGCGCCCCCGGTCTCGACCTCCGCCACCGTCTCGACCGCCCGCGGCACCCGCGCCTCCCACCGCGCCAGCAGCGGTGCCGTCCGCGCATCCGCCACGGCCTCCTCCGCCAGCGGCTGAACGAGCGCGAGCTGCGCCCGATAGGGGATGCAGTCCACCTCGCACACCACGTAATCCACGTCCGCCGCGAGCTCCACCCGCTCCGCCCCCATCCCCCCCAGCCGCGCCCGCAGCGGATACACCACCTCGTCCTCGTACCCGAACGCCACCAGCCCACCCGGCAGATCAAACCGCCGCGGCGCCGGCCACATCACCCGCCCCTCCGAAACCGCCGCCCCGCTCAGCGTCACCGCCGGCGGATACCCAGCGTCCCCGCTGTTCTTCCAGTAGATGTGCCACCCAGGCTCCAGCCGCACGTGCAGCCCGAGCCGCAGCTCCCCCTCAGCCGCCGCCACATAAGGACTGATCAACCGCACCCGAGAAGGCCCGTTCACCACCCAAGTCCCCTCGACCGCGAGCAGCGGCCCAGCGCAAATCACAAGCAGAAGACACAGGTAGGGAACCCCACGCATCGCCGCGCGCTGCCTACCACGCACGCCGCACCCGATCAAGCGCCAACTCCGCAACGGCGCCCCCGGTCCCGGGGCCCGGAGGTCTCTGGAGCGCCGGGCGCTCCGTCCGCTCCCTTGCGCAGTCCACCGTGCGAAGCGCCGGAGCCACCACCGTGTCTGCCGGCAACACCCCCCTGAACCAGCACGCGAAGCGCGGACACAAAGGAGCGCCCGGCGCGGAGGAGAGCCTCCGAGCCCCCACACCGAAACCCCCGACGACGCCCCCCTGTTTTTCAGCCCATACAATCGCCCCCGCCCGCCCATGCCCGAGCTCCCCGACATCGTCATCTACCTAGAGCGCCTAGCCCCCATCGTCTTAAACAAACCCCTGGAATCCATCCGCCTCGCGAGCCCCTTCCTCCTCCGCACAGTAGACCCCCCACTAACCGCCGCCACCAACCGCCGAGTCACCTCCCTCCACCGCCTAGGCAAACGCATCGTCTGGACCCTAGAAGACGACCTCCACCTCGTCTTCCACCTAATGATCGCCGGTCGCTTCCACCTCCGCCCCCCCGCCGCCAAGCTAGCCGGCAAGACCGCCCTGGCCGCCTTCGACTTCCCCGAAGCCACCATCCTCCTGACCGAAGCCAGCCCCAAAAAACGAGCCTCCCTTCGCCTCGTCCGCGGCGCCGCCGACCTCGCCGCCCTCGACCCCGGCGGCCTCGAAGTCCTCGAGGCCGACCTCCCCGCCTTCCGCGCCGCCCTAGCGCGCGAGACCCACACCCTGAAGCGCGCCCTTACCGACCCGCGCCTCTTCTCCGGCATCGGCAACGCCTACTCCGACGAGATCCTCCACCGCGCCAAGCTCTCCCCCTTCAAGCGCTCGACCGAGCTCGCGGACGACGAGATCGAGCGCCTCTTCGCCGCGACGCGCTCGACCCTTCTCGAATGGACCGAGCGCCTGCGCGCCCAAGTGGGGGAGCGGTTCCCCGAGAAGGTCACCGCCTTCCGCCCGGAGATGGCGGTGCACGGCCGCTACGGCCTGCCCTGTCCGGACTGCGGCGCGCCGGTGCAGCGCGTCCTGTACGCCGAGAACGAGGCCAACTACTGCGCCCGCTGCCAGACCGGCGGGCGGCTCCTCGCCGACCGCGTGCTCTCGCGCCTGCTCAAGACCGACTGGCCGCGCACCCTCGAAGAGCTGGAAGAGCGCCGCGCCGCAGCGCGGGCCTGATCGTAGGAGGAGAGCGATGTTCCTCGCCGCCGCCGTGCAGATGACCTCGACCTCCGACGCCGAGGCGAACTGGGAGGCGGCGTGGGAGCTGGTCGAGCGCGCCGCCGCCCACGGCGCGCGGCTCGTCGCCACCCCGGAGAACACCAACTACCTGGGGCCGCACGAGGAGAAGGTGCGCCGCGCCGAGCCGCTCGGCGGCTCGACCTGCACGCGGTTCGCCGACCTGGCGCGCCGGCTCGGCATCCACCTCCTCCTCGGCTCCTTCAACGAGGCGAGCGGCGACGCGGCCCGCTGCTACAACACCAGCGTCCTCTTCGGGCCGGACGGCGCCGTCCTCGCCGTCTACCGCAAGATCCACCTCTTCGACGTCGACGTCTCGGACGACCTCCGCTTCTTCGAATCCGCCACGGTGCTCCCCGGCGCCGAGACCGTGGTCGTCGAGACGCCGCTCGCCCGCCTCGGCCTCTCGATCTGCTACGACCTCCGCTTCCCCGAGCTCTACTGCCGCCTGGCTGCCGCCGGCGCCGAGCTCCTCGCCGTGCCCTCGGCCTTCACCCTCACCACAGGCAAGGACCACTGGGAGCCGCTGCTGCGCGCTCGCGCCATCGAGAACCAGTGCTACGTCCTGGCGCCGGCGCAGCACGGCCGCCACGACGACCGGGGGCTCAAGGAGAGCTGGGGGCACGCGATGCTCGTCGATCCGTGGGGGCAGGTCGTGGCCTGCGCCTCCGACGGCCCGGGGCTGGCGCTCGGGTTTGTCGAGCGCGACCGGATCGCGCGCATCCGCCGCGCCATGCCGGTCGCGCAGCACCGGCGGCTGACGTAGAGGTGCGGTAGGCTCGATCTTCGACCATGCAGGCGGACTACCAGGACTTCAAGCTGCTCTGGCTCTCGGTGCTGCCGATCACCAAGGACGCCATCCACATCTACATCGGCTTCGCGGCGCTGCTGGTGGCGCTGATCGTCTTCCGCCGGCGGATTACCTCCTACTGGGCGCTGGTGCCGGGACTCGTGGTGTCGCTGGCGATGGAGGTCTTCGACCTGCGCGACGGCTTCGGCTGGGGGGCGAGCCTGAAGGACCTGGTCAACACCAACCTCATCCCGTTCCTGCTGGTGCAGCTCGCCCGCTGGCGGCTGATCCGGCAGTGACTCCGGCGTAACGCTGCGGCAGGCTCCGGCGCCCATCTCTCCAGCCGCCCCCCGGAAGGAGAGCGCCATGCGCATCCGCCTCACCGCCCGCTCCGGTCTCGCCGCCGCGCTCACCGCCCTCGCGGCCAGCCCGGCGTCGCCCGCCGCCGCCCAGACCTGCTTCGTCTACGCCGACACCGTGGCGGCCCCGGCGCCGCTTATCTGTGTGCAGAAGGCGACGCTCGACCCGCCCTGCTCCTACGGCGATCCCGACAACAATCCGCAGGACTGCACGACGATCCCCGATGCTCCAGGGTCGCAGACGATCCTCGACATGCACACCCGCTGGCATACCTGCTTCGGCAACCGCGGCGGCGCCAACCCGCCCGCCGGCCGGGGCCAGCGCTGGTACGCCTTCCACCGCCAGTTCGAGCACGACTTCAACCAGTGGCGGCGCACCATCGGGTTCGACCCCATCGAGTCCCTGCACTGGTGCCCGGACATGAACCTGCCCGTCGGCACCGGACCCGAGCTCGACCCGGGCGAGCACGTGGTGGACTGCGGCCAAGGCGAGCCGCGGCCCGACGACGTGGACTGTCCGGACTGCGTTGCGCTCGCGCAGTGCCTCTTCATCGAAGGCGGCGGCCCCGCGGGCTGCGCGGCGAGCCCGGGCTGCGAGACGCCCAATGGCTCGGTGAGCTTCCCGCACACCCACCTCGAGCAGTTCCCGAATGTCGACGACATCTCCAAGATCCTCGACGGCCAGTTCCACGGCCTGATGCACAACGCGGTCGCCAACGCCGACGACCCCGACGCCTACAACCGCGACAACGCCGATCCGCTCTGCTCGCCCCGCGACCCGATGTTCTGGCGCCTGCACAAGGCGCTCGACGACGTCGTGCGCGCCTGGCAGGACCAGAAGGCGGCCGACGTGGTCGTCGTCGTGGACCGCTCGGGCAGCATGGAGGACCCCGACGCCAGCGGCACCACCAAGTTCGCCGCCGCGCTCGCCGCCGTCGACAACTTCGCCGCCCTGCTGGAAGACCTGCGCGCCGACGGCGCGGTCAACCGGATCGGCATCGTCTCCTACTCGAGCGGCGCCGCAGTGGACCTGCCGCTGACCGACGCCGACGAGACCCTGCGCGACGCGGGGGAGCCGCTGCCGCTGGCCCTCGCGGCACTCGGCGCGGGCGGGCCGGGCGGCTGCACCGGGATCGGGGCGGGGTTGAGCAAGGCGATCGGCCTGCTCTGCCCGACGGGCGGGCTCGACCCCGACGGCGATCCCGTCGGCGACTGCGACGGCTTCGCCGCCGCCGGCGACAACGACCGCAAGGCCATCCTGCTGCTGACCGACGGCCTGGAGAACCGGCCTCCCTGCTTGCAGCCGGCCGGCGCCGGACCCAACCCCGCCTGCGGCACGCAGTGCTTCGGCCCACAGTTCCCCTACGACACCCTCGGGTTCACCCAGGCGGTCGCTGTCGGCTTCGGCAACGCCGGCTCGCTCAACGGCGAGCTGCTGACCTTGATGACCGAGCGGCAGGGCGGCATCTACATGCAGAACCCGAACGCCCCCGGCGACGACCTCAAGCACTTCTTCACCAAGGCGTTCGGCAAGCTGACCGACGAGTTCGTGCTCGTCGACCCGCAAGGGACTCTCGCCGCCGCCGACCCCGCCTCCGAGCCGGTCGAGTACAGCTCCTGCTTCGACGCCCGGCTCACCTTCGCCTCGGGCTGGCAGACCCCCGCGGCACCCGGCGAGCTGCGCCTGCAGGTGACGACCCCCGCCGGCGACCTGGTGGCGCGCGGCGCCCCCGGGGTCGAGGCCGACCGCCACCCGACCTGGGACTTCGCCCGCGTCTCGCTGCCTCACCGCGGCGCCAGCACCGGCACCTGGCGGGCGCAGCTCGTGCGGCCGCACCGCGTCTACGTCAACGGCTTCACGCCCGACGCGTTCGCCGACGCCGCGGCGGGCGTCACCCTGGTGCGGCGCCAGATCCAGCGGCTCTGCCCGGACGGCTGCCGTCGGGTGCTCTACTTCGAGAAGGAGCGGCGCGGGCCGGTCTCGGTCTACGAGGGTGCTCTGAAGGCGGAGGCGGCCACGGGCCTCGTCGGCGCGGTCGAGGCGCCGGCCGACGCCGACGCCTTCGCCCAAGCGCTCGCCACGGACCGCTGGGACCTCCTGGTCTACGCGCGGATGGGGAGCGAGGGGCCCGAGCCCTACGACCAGCGGCTCGCGAGCGCCCTGTGCAGGGGCCGGCGCGCCATCGTCAGCGAGACCCGCGAGGCGGGGCAGGCGATCCTCCGCTGCGCCGGGGCGCTGCGCGACCAGCGCGTCGGCTTCGACCGCTTGGAGGGCGACGGCAGGCTTTTCTCCGGGGCCCTCGACCTGGTCAACCCCGGCCACCCGGTGGCGAGCTACGGCCTGCGCCCCACCGTTGCCCAGGTTCGGCCGCAGGCCACCGCCGACGCCGGTAAGACGCTCGCCGTCCTGGCGCGAGCGGAGCCCGGCCAAGAGCGGCGCTGGTACATGGACGTGCTCGGCAAGGGACTCGCCAAGCTCGATGTCCACCACCAGTCGCTGGAGCAGCGCACCGGTGGCGAGCTCGTGGCCTCCGCCCGCATCCTGCCTTCCTACATTCCCGCCGGCGGCTTCGATCGGGTGGAGGCGCGGGTCGAGGTCGAGTACCCGAGGATCGGCGCCGGCACGCTCGCCGGCCAACAGCGCGACAAACGGGGGCGGCAAGTGCGCGGCGAGCTCCTGGACGCGCGGGCGGACGCGCTCAGCCAAGTCGTCATTCCGACCGGCCGCGCCAGCTTTCCGCTCTACGACGACGGAACCCACGGCGACATCCACCCCGACAACGCCTACTGGACCGGCACCCTGCACGGCCTGGGGGCCGTCGACGGCGCCTACCACCTGCGCTACATCTTCGACTTCACCCAGAACGGCTGCACCACGCACCGGGAGATCTTGCACACGACCTACGTCGACGTCCGCGTCGACCCCGGGGCGAGCAAGCTCGAGGTCGTCGAGCGGGTACCGGCGGACGGCGGCTGGCGGCTGCGGCTGCGACTGCGCCCGGCCGATCGCTTCGGCAATCTCCTGGGGCCGGGCCGCCTCACCACCGCCGCCTGCGTTCCCGCAGTGGCCTGCCGAGTGGCGGCGGACGGGATTACGGACCACGGCGACGGCACTTACACGCTCACTGTCCAGACGGCGCCCGGAGCGGCCGGCGTGCGTCTGGCGGCGGCGGGAGCGAGCTTCGACCTCGCCCTCCCCTGCGCAGATTGCCCGCGCCTCGCGGCGGTCGAGCTCGCCGTCGCGCGCATCCCCGAGCACTCCTTCACCAAGGGCGTCGTGCGGCTCGCCGGCCCGGCGCCGCGCGGCGGCGCGGTCGTCCACCTGGCGAGCAGCAACCCCGGCGCGGCGGTCGTCCCGGCGACCGTCACTGTGGCGGCGGGGCAGAGCGAGGCGACCTTCGAAGTGGCCGTGCACCACGCCCACGCCGGGCCGGCGCCGGCCACGATCTCGGCGGTCTACGGCGGCGGGCGGGCAACCGCGACGCTGACCGTCCGCCCGCTGGCGAAGAAGCGCGTCAACTCCAGGGAGCCCCCGGCGACGCCGGTTCCGCAAAGGCACTACGACCACCACTGAGCGGGTGGTTCGGGAGAGAATAGGGCGCGCTTCCGGCGTGTTATCCTTACGCCGGGATTGCGCCCCGGTTTCCCGATGCCGCTCGCCCCCTTCCACCCCGCCGTCGCCGCCTGGTTCGAGCGCCGCTTCGGCGCGCCGACCGAGGTGCAGGCGCTCGCCTGGCCGGCGATCCGCTCGGGCTCCCACACCCTGATCGCCGCGCCGACCGGCTCGGGGAAAACCCTCGCCGCGTTCCTCGCCGCCCTCGACGAGCTTGCCCGCGACGCCCTCGCCGGTCGCCTCGAGGACGCGACGCGGGTCGTCTATGTCTCGCCGCTGCGGGCGCTGTCGAACGACATCAAGAACAACCTGGAGGAGCCGCTGGCCGGTATTCGGGCGGAGATGGCGGCGCGCGGGCTGGGGGAGATCGAGATCCGCACCGCTCTGCGCACCGGCGACACGCCGGCGTCCGAGCGGACGGCGATGGCGAAGCGGCCGCCGCACATCCTGGTCACCACACCCGAGTCGCTCTACCTCCTGCTGACCAGCGAGAGCGGCCGCGCCATGCTGCGCACAGTGCGCACCGCGATCGTCGACGAGATCCATGCTCTCGCTCCCAACCGGCGCGGCGCCCACCTGGCGCTCTCGTTGGCGCGGCTCGAGGCCCTGGCCCAAGCGCCCGCGGCCGCGGGCGCACCCGGGACACCGGCCGGCGGACTCACCCGCGTCGGCCTCTCGGCGACGCAGCGGCCGATCGAGGAGGTGGCGCGCTGGCTGGTCGGGATCGGCGCCGACGGCGGCGCGCCGCCGTGCACGATCGTGGACGTCGGCCACGCCCGCCGCCTCGACCTCGCGATCGAGCTTCCCTCCTCGCCGCTCGAAGCGGTGATGGCCAACGAGGTCTGGGAGGAGATCTACGACCGCACCGCCGAGCTGATCCGCGAGCACCGCACGACGCTGGTCTTCGTCAACACCCGCCGGCGCGCCGAGCGGACGGTGCGCCACCTCGCCGACCGGCTGGGCGAGGAGGCGGTCGCCGCCCACCACGGGAGCCTGTCGCGCGAGAAGCGCCTGGAAGCCGAGCGTCGCCTCAAGGCCGGCGAGCTGCGGGCGATCGTCGCCACCTCCTCGCTCGAGCTCGGGATCGACGTCGGCGCCATCGAGCTGGTCGTCCAGGTGGGCTCGACGCGCTCGATCGCTGGGCTTCTCCAGCGCGTCGGGCGCTCGGGGCACCACCTGGCCGGCCTGCCCAAGGGACGGGTCTTCCCGGCCAGCCGCGACGAGCTGGTCGAGGTCACGGCGCTCCTCGACGCCGTCCGCCGCGGCGAGCTGGACCGGTTGCACATCCCGGAGAAGCCGCTCGACGTCCTGGCGCAGCAGATCGTCGCCGCAGTGGCGGCGGAGGAGTGGACGGAGGACGACCTTTACGCGCTTGTCCGCCGCGCCTGGCCGTACCGCAACGTCGAGCGCGCCGAGTTCGACGAGATCGTGACGATGCTCGCGCAGGGATTCCACACCCGGCGCGGCCGGCGCTCGGCCTACCTCCACCAGGACGCGGTGAACGGGCGCCTGCGGGCACGGCGCGGGGCGCGGATGACGGCGCTCACCTCCGGCGGCGCCATCCCCGACACCGCCGACTACGACGTCATCCTCGAGCCCAGCGCCACCTTCATCGGCACCGTCAACGAGGACTTCGCGGTCGAGAGCCTGGCGGGGGACATCTTCCAGCTCGGCAACCTGTCCTGGCGGATCCTGAAGGTCGAGCCCGGGCGGCTGCGCGTCGAGGACGCGCGCGGCCAGCCGCCGTCGATCCCCTTCTGGCTCGGCGAGGCGCCGGCGCGGACGGCGGAGCTGTCGGCCGCGGTGTCGCGCCTGCGCGAGGAGATCGCGGCGCGCATGGCGGCGGCGCCATCGCCAGAGGAGGGGGTCGAGGCGGTCGTCGTCTGGCTCACCGGCGAGGTCGGGCTGACGCCGGCGGCGGCGCGGCAGGTCGCCGACTACCTCGCCGCCGGCTGGGCCGCGCTCGGCCTGCTGCCGAGCCAGCGGACGCTGGTGGCCGAGCGCTTCTTCGACGAGGCCGGCGACATGCACCTCGTCCTCCACTCGACCTTCGGTAGCCGCATCAACCGTGCGCTCGGCTTGGCGCTGCGCAAGCGCTTCTGTCAGAGCTTCAACTTCGAGCTGCAGGCGGCGGCGTCGGACGACGCGGTGGTGCTCTCGCTCGGCCCCACCCACAGCTTCCCACTGCCGGAGGTCTTCCGCTTCCTGCGCTCGGAGACGGCGCGCGACGTCCTCACCCAGGCGATGCTCGACTCGCCGCTCTTCCCGGTGCGCTGGCGCTGGAACGCCTCGCGCTCGCTCGCCCTGCCGCGCTTCCGCGGCGGCAAGCGGGTGCCGCCGCGCCTGCAGCGTCAGCAGGCCGAGGACCTGGCGGCCGTCCTCTTCCCCGACCAGCTCGCCTGCTTCGAGAACATCGTCGGCGAGCGCGAGGTCCCCGACCACCCGCTGGTGCGGCAGACCGTCCACGACTGCCTCGAAGAGGCGATGGACGCGACCGGGCTCGAGCGCCTGCTGGCGCGCGTCGAGGCGGGCGACCTGGCCGTCGAGGCGCGCGAGCTGACCGAGCCGTCGCCCCTGGCCCACGAGATCCTCAACGCCCGGGTCTACGAGTTCCTCGACGACGCGCCGCTAGAAGAGCGCCGCACGCAGGCGGTGATGACCCGGCGCTGGCTGGACGTGGACAGCGCCGCCGAGCTCGGCACCCTCGACGCCGCGGCGATCGAGCGGGTGCGTGCCGAGGCCTGGCCGGAGCCGCAGGACGCCGACGAGCTGCACGACGCGCTGGTGACGCTCGGGTTCCTGACCGAGGCCGAAGGACAGGAAGGGAAGTGGGAGGAGCTGTTCGCGGCGCTGGTGGCGGCGGGGCGGGCGACGGTGGCGGTGGTCGCGCCGCAGGGCGGGTCAGAGGTGGGAGCGCGGCTCTGGGTCGCCGCCGAGCGGTTGGCCGAGCTGGTGGCCCTTCATCCGAAAGCGCGGCTCGAGCCGGAGCTGACGCTGCCGCCGCGGCTCGCGCGGGACGTCGAGCCGGACGTGGCCCGGGTCGAGCTGATGCGCGCACGGCTCGGCGGGCTCGGGCCGGTCACGGCCCAACGGTTGGCGCGGGAGATCGCCCTGCCCCGCTCGGCCGCGGAGACCGCCCTCGCCGCGCTGGAAGGGGAGGGCTTCGTCCTGCGCGGCCGCTACACGCCCGATTTGCCCGCGGGCGAGGAGGAGTGGTGCGAGCGGCGCCTCCTGGCGCGCATCCACCGCGCCACCGTCGAGCGGTTGCGGCGCGAGATCGAGCCGGTGAGCGCCGGCGAGTTCCTGCGCTTCCTCCTCGCCTGGCAGCGGGCGGCGCCGAGCGAGCGGAGCGAGGGGGGCGGTAGCCTGCCGGCGGTCCTCGAGCAGCTCGAAGGCTACAGCGCCCCCGCCGGCGCCTGGGAGCGGGAGATCCTGCCGGCGCGAATCGCCGGCTACGACCCGGCCTGGCTCGACGCCCTCTGTCTGTCCGGGCGATGGGTCTGGGGGCGGACGGCGCCCTCGCCTTCGACCGGCGCGCGCGGCGGCTCGCTGCGCGCCACGCCGATGGCCTTCCTGCAGCGCGGCAACCTGCCGCTCTGGGGGGAGCTGGCGCCGGCGCCGCCGGCGGCGGAGGAGGAGGAGCGCCTGTCGAGCGGCGCGGCGGCGGTGCTCGCCGTGCTGCGCGCGCGCGGCGCCTGCTTCTTCGACGAGCTGGCGCGGGGGAGCGGCCTTCTCGAGACGCAGGTCGAGGCCGCGCTCGCCGAGCTGGTGGCTGCCGGCCTCTTGACCGCCGACGCGCCGGCGGGCCTGCGCGCGCTGTTGACCCCGGCGCACAAACGGCCGCGCGCGCCTTACCGCGGGGCCGGGTCGCCGCTGGAGGCGGCGGGGCGGTGGTCGGTGCTGCGGACGGCGGCCGAGAAGGAGGAAGAGCTTTCGCCGGAGACGATCGAGGAGGTAGCGCGGGTCCTCCTCCGCCGCTACGGCGTGGTCTTCAAGCGCCTCCTCGACCGCGAGACGCTGCTTCCGCCCTGGCGCGACCTGCTGCGGGTCTACCGCCGGCTGGAGGCGCGCGGCGAGCTGCGCGGCGGCCGCTTCGTGGCCGGGCCGTCGGGCGAGCAGTACGGGCTCCCCGAAGCGGTGGGCAAGCTCCGCGCCCTCCGCCGCGCCGCCCCGACCGGCGAGATGGTGGCAGTCTCGGCCGCCGATCCGCTCAACCTGCTCGGCGTCCTCACGCCGGGCGGCCGTCTGCCGGCCCTGACCGGCAACCGCCTTCTCTACCGCGACGGCGTCCCCATCGCCGCCCGCGAGGCCGGCCGCACCCGCTTCCTCGTCGACTTGGACCCCGCCGCCCGCTGGCGCGCCGAGACCGCCTTGCTCCGCCGCCCCGCCCACGCCCAGCCCGTCGAAGAGACGGCGCTCCCCCAGCCGGCTTAGCCGCAGACGCTAGGCGGGGCGTTGGCGGGGCCAGAGGCCGAGGTAGCGGAGGCGCAGGGGGAGCTGGCGCGCCATCACCCAGAGGCTGGCGCCGGCGGCGAGCGCGACGACGAGCCAGAGCGGCGCGCCGTGGATGAAGGGCGCGAAGAGCGTCGCCGGCAGGAGCACCGCGGCCCCGATCGCCGCGACGACCGCGAGGTGCGCCAGGAAGCGGAGGCGGACGTTGGCGGGAACCGCGACGAGCGCCGCGACGGCTAGCACCACCCAGCTCGCACCAACCGCGAGGAGCCCTCGGAGCGCCCCCTCGCCGGGCGGCGTCGTGCCGCTCCCGGCGGCCACGGCGGCGCCAAAGAGCACGCCCACACCGAGCGTGAAGGCGAGCAGCAGGACGAGCAGCGCGAGCTGATAGCCGGGGCGGTCGTCCGGGTCGCAGGCGCAGCGGATGGCGCTCCGCGGCGGGGCCAGGATACGGCGGTTATAAGAGACCATGTGGTAGACGCCGGTGAGCACCTTCACGAAGAGCGGCCGGTCGAGCAGCCGCGCGAGAGAGCCAAACCGGCCGTCGCGCAGCAGCCAGAGGAACCCGGGGATGCCAGTGCGGATCTCGCCGCTCGCAGGCTCGAAGACCGCCATCTCGTTGCGGAAGCCGGCGGCTGCCAGGCGCTCGGCGGGCTCCCCCTCGTAGCTCTGGAACTCCCGCCGCTGCTCCTCCGGCACCAGCCCCCAGCGCACGAAGCGCTCGCTGCCACGGATGCAGATCGGGCAGTCGCCGTCGTAGACCAGGACCTTGCCGCTCATCTCGAGCGGGAAGTGTAGACCCTCGGATCGCGGTTTCCGTGCAGGGCGGTATGCTCCAGCGCCCCGGAGGACTCTCATGCATCGCTACGCCCGCCCGCTCGTCGTCTCGATCCCTTTCCTGCTCGCCGCCTGCGCCGTGCGGCCCGACCCCAGCACCGGCCCCGCGGCTGCCGCCCAGCCTGCCGCCGCACCCGCCGCGGCGTCCGCCGCTCCCGCTCCCGCTCCCGCTCCCACCGGCGCCGCTCCCGCCGAGCCCCGCGCGGACTTCGAGGCCTGGCGGCAGGAGCGCGACAAGGGGCTGCGCAACCCCGACGGTTGGCTGACGCTCGTCGGCCTCCACTGGCTGGAGGAGGGGGACAACCCGATCGGCAGCGGCGAGGAGAACCACATCGTCTTCCCCGCCGGCCGGGCGCCGGAGCGCGCCGGGCTCCTCCGCCTGACGGACGGCCAAGTCACCCTGGAAGCCCCGGCCGCGGCCGGGATCACCGTCGACGGCAAGCCGGTCACCTCTCTCGTCCTCACCTCGGACAAGGAGGGCAAGCCGACGATCCTCGAGCTCGGCTCGCTCCGCTTCCACCTCATCGACCGCGGCGGCCGGCTCGGCCTCCGCGTGCGCGACCGCGAGAGCCCGGTCCTCGCCGCCTTCCACGGCGTCGAGAGCTACCCCTTCGATCCCTCCTGGCGCGTCGAGGCGCGCCTTGAGCGCTACGACCCGCCGAAGAAGGTGCCGGTCCCCAACATCCTCGGCACGGTCGACGACGAGGACTCGCCGGCGGCGGTGGTCTTCGAGCGGGACGGGCGGACCTACCGCCTCGACGGCCTCGAGGGCGGCGACCAGGGCGAGCTCTTCCTGATCTTCGGCGACGGCACCAACGGCGAAGAGACCTACGGCGGCGGCCGCTTCCTCGTCACCGAGGCCCCCGCCGGCGGCACCGTCGTCGTCGACTTCAACAAGGCCTACAACCCGCCCTGCGCCTTCACCCCCTACGCCACCTGTCCGCTGCCGCCGCGCCAGAACAAGCTGGCCATCGCCGTCGCCGCCGGCGAGAAGAACTTCGGCGAGGGGCATTGAAGCTTCCTACGGCTTCGGCGGCACGTCGTCCCAGGGGTTCGACCCCGCCACCGCCTTGTCGACCGTCTCGCCCGGCGAGGCGCCGAAGCGCCGCAGCTCCTCGGCGGTGTAGCGCGTCAGGACCGTGTGCTTGCGGCTGTAGAGGAAGTAGATCAACAGGCCGACCGCCAGCCAGCCGATCAGCCGCCACCAGTTGGCGGCCGGCAGCGAGAACATCAGGATCAGGCAGCAGACGATCCCCAGGATCGGCACCAGCGGCACCATCGGACAGCGGAACGGCCGCTCGGCCTGGGGGTTGGTGCGGCGCATGATGAGCACCGCGGCGCAGACCACGGCGAAGGCAAAGAGCGTCCCGATGTTGGTCATCTGGAGCAGGTACTCGATGGGCAAGAGGCCGGTGGCGGTGGCGACGAAGGCGCCGATCAGGAGCGTGCTCTTCCAAGGCGTCCTGAACTTCGGATGCACCGCGCCGAAGAACCCCGCCGGCACCATGCCGTCGCGCGCCATGGCCAGGAAGACGCGCGGCCCCGAGAGCATCATGACCAGGAGCACCGAGGTGATGCCGGCGACACCGGCGATGGCGATGAGGGCGTCCGCCCACTCGAGGCCGACCTCGCTGAAGGCGACCGAGACCCCGGCGCCGGTGTCGATGCGGTCGTACTTGACCATGCCGGTCAAGACCGCCACGACCGCGATGTAGAGCACCGTGCAGATGAGCAGCGAGGCGACGATGCCGATCGGCACGTCGCGGTTCGGCCGCTTCGCTTCTTCGGCGTGGGTCGAGACCGAGTCGAAGCCGATGTAGGCGAAGAAGATGATCGCGGCGCCGGCGAGCATGCCGACCGGTGTGCCGCCGACCGACTCCCCGATGACGGTCTTGCCGAAGAAGGTGATCCCGCCCCAGCCGTAGGGCGCGAACGGCCGCCAGTTCTCCGGGTTGATGTAGAAGGCGCCGACCAGGATCACGAAGAGGACGGCGGCGAGCTTGACCGCCACCATGGTGGCGTTGAAGTTGGCGCTCTCGTGGATCCCCTTGACCAGCACCGCGGTGACGATCACCGTGATGATGATCGCCGGCAGGTTGACGACGCCGTTGGTGGCGACGAAGGACCCGGTCGCGGCGTCGTAGGCGATCGGCGCCGAGGCCAGCGCCTCCGGCAGGTGGATCCCCATCCGTGGCAAGAGCGTCTGGAAGAAGCTCGACCAGCCGTTGGCCACCGTCGCCGAGCCGACCGCGTACTCCAGCACCAGGTCCCAGCCGATGATCCAGGCGAAGAGCTCGCCGAGCGTGGCGTAGGCGTAGGTGTAGGCCGAGCCCGCGACCGGCACCATCGAGGCGAACTCGGCGTAGCAGAGGGCGGCGAAGATGCAGGTGATGCCGGCCGCGACGTAGGACATCATCAGCGCCGGCCCCGCCACGTTGTGCGCGGCGGCGCCGGTGGCGACGAAGATGCCGGCGCCGATGATGGCGCCCACCCCGAGGCTGGTGAGCTGGACCGGGCCGAGGATGCGCCGCAGCCGGTTGTCGCTCTTCATCTCCTCGAGCAGCAGCCCGAGGGGCTTCTTGGCTAGGAGTCGGCTTGCCATGAGTCCTCCGTCGAATGAGTGGGCACGCCCACCCGCCGCCAGAGCAGGTAGACGGGGATGCCGGTGAGGACGATGAGGAGCCCCGGCCAGGTGGTCGAGGTGCGGTAGACCAGGAGCACGGCGAGGATGACCAGGGCGGCGGCGATGTAGAGCGCCGGCACCAGCGGATAGCCGAAGGCGCGGTAGGGCCGCTCGGCGTCGGGCCGCTTGCGCCGCAGGACGAAGATGCCGCCGAGCGTCAGGATGTAGAAGATCAGCACCGAGAAGACCACGTAGTCGAGGAGGTTCCCGTAGAGGTTGCCGTAGACCGGCTCGCCGGTGGCGGCGTCGAGCCGGAGCTGGCCGGCGTCGTCGTAGAGGCGTGTCCGCGGCAGCACCAGGAGCGACGCCCAGATGCACTGGAAGAGCAGGCCGCGCGACGGCACGTGGCGGTCGTTGAGCTTGCCGGTGGCGCGGAAGAAGAGGCCGTCGCGAGCCATCGCGTAGTAGACCCGCGCGCCGGCCAGCACCAGCCCGTTGTTGCAGCCGAAGGTCGAGATGATGATGAAGACCGCCATGATGCCCGCCGCCGCCGGTCCGAACACCTTGGCCAGCGCCGCGGTGGCCACGCGGTCGTCCGCCGCGGTCTGGATCTCGCCCAGGGTGAGCATCGAGAGGTAGGCGAAGTTGGCGAGCACGTAGAGGGTGATGACCAGCGTCGTGCCCAGCGCCAGCGACAGCGGCACGTTGCGGCGCGGGTTCTTGACCTCGCCGGCGGTGAAGGTGATGTTGTTCCAGGCGTCGGCGGAGAAGAGCGACCCCACCTGCGCGACGCAGAAGGCGACCAGCAGCCCGAAGGCGCCGGCCGCCGCCGAGACCGCCGCCACCCAGGGCATGTCGGCGCGGATCGGCGTCACGTCGCCCGGCGTCCAGGCGTCGGCGAAATTGGCGGCGACCGCCGCGGCGTCGCGGCCGAAGAAGATCCCGAGGACGATCAGGCCGAGGAGCGCCAGGGTCTTGGTCGAGGTGAAGACGTTCTGGATCCACTTGCCGACCTTGAGGCCGCGGGTGTTGAGGAGCGTCAGGAAGACGATCAAGAGGATCGCCACCAGCTGCTGCACCGAGAGCGACACCGCGTAGCTGTCCGAGAGGTCGATCGGCGGCACGATCCAGGAGGTCGGCGAGATCGCCGGCGCCAGCACCCCGAGAAAGCGGGCGAAGGCCACCGCCACCGCCGCGATCGTCCCGGTCTGGATGACCAGGAAGAGCGTCCAGCCGTAGAGGAACCCCCAGAGCGGCGAGTAGGACTCGCGGAGGTAGACGTACTGGCCGCCGGCGCGCGGCATCATCGCCGCCAGCTCGCCGTAGGAGAGGGCGGCGGCGACGGTCAGCAGGCCGGTCACCACCCAGACCATGATCAGCCAGCCGGCCGAGCCGACGAGGCGGGCGATGTCGGCCGAGACGATGAAGATCCCCGAGCCGATCATCGACCCGGCCACGATCATCGTCGAGTCGAGCAGGCCGAGCTCGCGCAGGAGCCCGCCTTCGGAGACGGCCTTCGGTTCAGCCATGAGCGGCCCTCCCTCGCGGAAAAATCGCCGCATTATCGCCGCTTTTGGGTCCGGCGCGAGCCCGGCGCCCGCTGATGTAGGCTCCGCCGCGTTCGTCCTGAAGAGGAGGGCTGCTCCATGGCGCAACACCCGTCGCACGAGGCCTGGGGGACCCGCGTCGGCGTCATCCTCGCCGTCGCCGGCTCCGCCGTCGGGCTCGGCAACTTCCTGCGCTTCCCCGGCCAGGCCGCCGCCAACGGCGGCGGCGCCTTCATGATCCCGTACTTCTGCGCCCTGCTCTTCCTCGGCATCCCGATCGGCTGGGCGGAGTGGACGATGGGCAAGTACGGCGGGCTGAAGGGGCTGCACTCCTCCCCCTCGATCCTCGGCGTCTTCGGCAAGGGCGGGATCGCCCGCTACTTCGGGATCATCGGCGTCCTCATCCCGCTCGCCGTCTCCTTCTACTACACCTACATCGAGGCCTGGTGTCTGGGCTACTTCTGGCACTACCTGACCGGCGGCATCGGCGTCGACGCCGCGGCGCCGATCGCCGAGCAGACGGCGCGCGCCGGCCAGTTCTACAGCGACTTCACCGGCCGCGCCGAGAACGGCGTCATCGCCGGCGGGTCGCTCCAGACCCTGGTCTTCTGGGTCATCACCTTCGCGGTCAACATCTGGCTCGTCTTCCGCGGCATCTCCAAGGGGATCGAGAAGTTCGTGAGCTGGGCGATGCCGCTGATGGCGGTCTGCGCCCTGATCGTGCTGGTGCGCGTCTTGACCCTGGGCACGCCCGACCCGGCGCTGCCGGACCAGAACGTGATCAACGGCCTGGGCTACATGTGGAACCCCAACTTCGCCGCCCTGAGCAACCCGCAGACCTGGCTCGCCGCGGCGGGGCAGATCTTCTTCTCGCTCTCGGTCGGCTTCGGCGTCATCATCAACTACGCCTCCTACCTCCGGAAGAAGGACGACGTCGTCCTCTCGGGGCTCACCGCCTCGGCCACCAACGAGCTCTTCGAGGTCGGCTTCGGCGGCCTCATCACCATCACCGCGGCCTTCGTCTTCATGGGCACGGCCAACATGATCGGCGTCGTCCAGGGCGGCACCTTCGGCCTCGGCTTCACGACGCTGCCGGTGGTCTTCGCGCACATGGGCGCCCTGGGGAACTTCATCGGCGCGGTCTGGTTCCTGATGCTCTTCCTGGCCGCCATCACCAGCTCGATCTCGATGTACCAGCCGGCGCTCGCCTTCTTCCAGGAGTCGCTCGGCTGGACGCGCAAGGCCGGCACCACCCTGATGGTCTCGCTCTGCGTCGTCGGCTCGTTCCTGGTGATGTACTACAGCAAGGACGGGATCTTCTGGGCCACGATCGACGACTGGGTCGGGACCTTCCTGATCTTCGTCCTGGCGATGGTGCAGATCATCTGCTTCTCGTGGGTCTTCGGCGTCGACCGCGGCCTCGCCGTGGCGCACGAGGGGGCGCTGATCCGGATTCCCGGCTACTACCGCTGGATCATGAAGTACGTCACGCCGACCTACCTGCTCATCGTCTTCGCCGCCTTCTGCTGGCGCAACCTCGGCGACTGGGTGCGCTCGGTGGCTGACGAGCCGTTGCGCCAGGGGGCCCTGCTCCTCGTCCTGGCCACCACGATCCTGCTCGTCGTCTGCACGCGCGTCGGCGAGAAACGCTGGCGGGCCGCGGGGCTCGACATCGACGGCAAGAAGCCGCTCGAGGACTGAGAGGGAGAACCGCCATGACCGTCCTCGGCTGGGTGTTCCTCGTCGCCTCGCTGGCCTTCGTCTGGGGCCTGACCGGCTGGTGCTTCTACAGGGTGCTGACCGCGCCGCGCGAGATCGAGCAGCCGCCCGACCTCCTCGGCGGCTGAAGGCGCGCGGCACACGGCTTGCACTCCGGCGGCGGCGCCGAATGGCGGCGCAACCAAAGGAGGGACACCATGGAACTCGCCACTCTGCAGGCGCTCTACGAACACCAGCTCAAGGACCTCTACAGCGCGGAGAAGCAGATCACCCGGGCGCTGCCCAAGCTGATCCGCGCCGCCACCAACGGCGAGCTCGCCGCCGCCCTGCGCGACCACCTGCAGGTCACCGAGCAGCAGATCGCCCGCCTCGACCAGATCTTCACCAGCCTCGGCAAGAGCCCGCGCAGCAACAAGAAGTGCAAGGGGATGGAGGGCCTCCTCGAAGAGGGCGCCGAGCTGCTCGAGGAGGAGGACGCCGACCCCGAGGTCCTCGACGCCGGGATCATCGCCGCCGCCCAGCGCGTCGAGCACTACGAGATCGCCGGCTACGGCACCGTCCGCGCCTACGCCGAGCTGCTCGGCGACGGCCAGGCGGTGGCGCTCCTCGACGCCTCCGCCAAGGAGGAGGGCGAGGCCGACAAGACCCTGACCGCCATCGCCAACCGGGCGGTCAACCTCTCCGCCCTCTCCCCCGAGCCCGCGGAGCCGCGGACGGGGTCGCGCGGGCAAAACGCCAAGCCGCGGCGCAAGACGAGCAGCAAGAAGAAGTAAGAGCCCCTCGTCCGCCCGCCTGCGGCGTGGCAGCCGCGGGCGGGCGGCGCCGAGGAACCGGTCGCTCTAGGCGAGAGGCGCCTTCGCGCAGCGCTCCAGCAGGCGGGCGTCTCCCAGGCGCTCCGCCCAGGCGGCGAAGGCGCGGGTGGGGCCGTGCCAGCGCAGCTCTTCGGCGGCCTGGAAGAGGGGCGCGTCGGTCCTGAGCGTCGCCAGGTCCTTGAAGAGCAGCGCCAGGTCGCGGCTGTCGCCGAGGACGGCAGGCGGGAAGTCCTCGAGGGCGCCGTGCCGGTTGACGAGGCGCGCCGCCGTCGTCGCGCCGATCCCCGGTATGCCCGGGTAGCCGTCGGCCGCGTCGCCGACGAGGGCGAGGTAGTCGGGGATCAAGGCGGGCTCCACCCCGAACTTCCCGCGCACCCCCGCCGCGTCGAGGATCTTCCGCCCCTTGCGGTCGACCTGCACGACCCGGTCGCCGCGGACGCACTGCGCCAGGTCCTTGTCGGGCGTCCAGATGCAGACCTTCTGCACGCCCTCCTCCGCGGCGGCGATCCGCGCCGCGGCGGCGAGCGCGTCGTCGGCCTCCAGCTCGATCATGGGCCAGACCGCCACGCCCATCGCGGCGAGCGCCTCTTCGAGCGGATGGAACTGCGCGAGGAGCGCCCGCTCGACGCCGGCCCCCGTCTTGTAGCCGGGCCAGAGACGGTTGCGGAAAGACTCGATGACGTGATCGGTCGCCACCGCGAGGTGCGTCGCCCCCGTCTCGATCATCTCCAGCACCGTGTGCAGCACGCCGGCCACCGCGCCGAACGGCCGGTCCTTGCCCTTGCTGAAGCGGCGCTGGCCGTAGAAGTGGCGGAACAGCTCGTAGGTGCCGTCGAGGAGATGAACGATCATCCGGCAGGGAGCCTCTGCCGCGCGGGTCAGCGACGCCGGAGCAGCTCGGAGAGGTGGCGGGCGATCCAGCGCTCGGCGCGGGCGTGGTCGGGGAAGAGGCGCTCGCGCCGCCGGAACTCGGGTGTGTGGACGAGACGCCGGCCGCCGCGCTCGACCGGCGGCAGGGCAGCGTGCAGCAGCTCGTGGAAGACGATCGAGGCGACGACCCAGCGGGGGACGGTAGGCGCGTCGAGGACCGGGTGGATGCGGACCAGGCGGAGATCGTGGTCGTAGCTGCCGAGCTGGAGGGTGGGGCGGCGGGAGCGCCGGCGGCGGCCGCGGGCGGCGCGGCCACCGGTGCGGCCATCGGCGTCGAGCGGGTCGCACGAGGCGGCGCCGCGCCCCCAGGTGACGTCCACCCCGAGCTCGCCGCCAAAGTATTGTCGGTCGAGGTCGGCGCAGAGCGGCCTCAAGTCGAGGGTGCGCCCTTGCGGGCGGAGCGGGGCGCGCGGGCGCGGCGGCGCCGGGGCGTCACCGCGGTTCGCCGCGAAGTGCCGGCGGAGGACGGCGAGCGCCTCCCGCGCCCGCGGGCTGCGGCGGCCGGCCTTGACCCACGTCGCGACGGCGGCGAGCCCCTCGTCGGGGGCGGCGGCGAAGCAGCGGTGGAGGCGGAGCGCGTAGCGCGGCGACTCGTCCGGCAGACGCCGTACCGAGAGCATGCGGCTGCGGGCGTCGGTGAGGACCAGGGCGGCGAGGCGGCCGCGGAAGAGACGGTTCAAGACGGCGAACAGCTCGTCGAAGCTCCGCGCCGGCGCGGCGCTCGCGGCCGTGTCGAACAGCCCGAGCTGCCGCGGGTCGGCGCTCAATAGCCCTCGGCCAGCCCTTCGCCGCGCGGGTCGGCGGCGCCGGTGAAGCGGAGCGGCCGGCCGTCGGCGCCGCGCTCGACGGTCAGCGCGTGGGCGTTGCCCAGCCGCGGCCGCGGCTCGAGGCGATGGCCGCGGCGCGCCAGCTCCTCCCGCACCGCCTGGGGAATGCCCTCCTCGACGAGCAGCAGGTCGGGCTCGGCGAAGCTGACCCGCGGCGCCGCCAGGGCGCGGGCCACGTCCATGCCGAAGTCGAGCAGGTTCATCACCATCTGCGGCACCGTCTGGCCGATCGTGTGGCCGCCCGGGGTGCCGAGAGCGATCCAGGGGCGGCCGTCGCGCAGCACGAAGGTGGGGCAGTCGCCGGAGAGCTTGCGCCGGCCGGGGTGGGCGTCCATCGGGTTGCCGGCCGGCTCGAAGGTGCAGTAGGCGAGGGAGTTGTTGAGCCAGACCCCGGTGCCTGCCGGCATGATCCGGCTGCCGAAGAGGTTGCCGAGGGTCTGGGTGGCGGAGACGACGTTGCCGGCCGCGTCGGCGACCACGAAGTGCGTGGTGTGGGACGCGGCGCCGGCGCCCGCCGCCGCCTCGGGATCGCCGCCCGGCGGCACGAACGGCTTGGCTCGCGCCGGGTCGATCCCCCGCGCCTGCTCCTCCCAGTAGTCCTCCGAGAGGAGGCGGGCGAGCGGCGGCGGGTCCACCTCCGGGTCGCCGGCGTGGGCGAGGCGCACCCAGAAGCCGTGCTTCGTCGCCTCGGCGAAGCGGTGGAGGTGGTCGGCGCTGTTGTGCCCCAGGGCGGCGACGTCGAAGCGGCTCATGATGCCGAGCCGCACCAGCATGTCGAAGGTGTTGGCCGGCGGCGAGGCGCTGACCACCTCGTGGCCGCGGTAGCGGATCGAGATCGGCTCCCACCACTCGGCGCGGTCGGCTTCGAGGTCGGCCAGGGCGAGGAAGCCGTCCGCCTCGCGCATCGCGCGGTCGATGGCCCGGGCGACGGCGCCGGAGTAGAAGACCTCCGGCCCGCCGGCGGCGATTGCCTCGAAGGTGCGCGCCAGGTCCTCCTGCACCAGCGGCTCGCCGGCGGCGAGGGGCCGCCCGCCGCGCCCGAAGACGGCGCGCGCCGGCTCCGGCATCGCGGCGAAGGCGCCGGCGAGGGCCTCGGCGGTGCGCGCGCCGAGCGGGAAGCCGCCGCGCGCGGCGCGGACGGCGGGCGCGAAGAGGCGCGCCCAGGGGAGGGCGCCCCAGCGCTCCGACATCGCCTTCCAGGCGTGGAGGTTGCCGGGGGTCGAGACCGACTTGGCGCCGATCCGGTTCTCGAGGTAGCCGGGCGTCGGCGGGCGGTAGGCGTCGGGGCGGACCCCGCGCGGGATGCGCCCGCTGGGGTTCAGGAACCAGGAGCGCCCCTCGGAGGCGTCGTAGACGAGGATCGTGCCGTACCCGCCGAGCCCGGACATCTCGGGCTCGACGACGTTGAGCGTGGCGGCGATGGCGACCGCGGCGTCGAAGGCGTTGCCGCCCGCCGCCAGCACTTCCAGCCCAGCGCGGGTGGCCAGCGGGTGCGCCGAGCTGACCATGCCGCGGGAGCCGACCGCGGGCGCTGTCGCGCCGGCGGGCGCCGCGGTGGCCGCGGGCCGGGGAGGGGAGGCGGTGCGCTCGCTCGGGGGGGTCTGCGGGCTCACGACGCCGCACCCGGCCGCCAGGCCGGCGGCGAGGAGCAGGGCGCGGGCGCGGCGAGGCACGCGCGAAAATCTAGCACGGCGCGCGCGACCGCCTGCTCTATGATCCCGCCCCATGCTGCGGCTGGAGACGGAGGCGCGGCAGGCGCTCTGGGGCCGCCTGGTCGCGGCCATCGAGGGGTACGCCGAGGGGGTGGACGACCTGCCGGTGGCGCCGCCGGCCGACCTGGGCGAGCTGCGGCGCCTCCTCGCGCCGTTCGACTTCGCCCGCCCGCTCGACCCCGAGGCGGCGCTCGACTTCGCGGTCGCCGGGCTCACCCGCCACCAGGTCCACACGCCGCACCCGCGCTACTTCGGGCTCTTCAACCCGGCGCCGACGACGATGGGCATCGCCGCCGACGCCCTGGTCGCGGCCTGGAACCCGCAGCTCGCCGCCTGGAGCCACAACCCGTTCGCCGCCGAGGTCGAGCAGCACCTGCTGCGCGCCCTCGCCGGCCGCTTCGGCTACGACCCGGCGCGCGCCGAGGGCACCTTCTGCTCCGGCGGCGCCGAGGCCAACCACACCGCCCTCCTCGTCGCCCTCCAGCGCGCCTTCCCCGAGGCCGGGCGGCGCGGCCTCCTCGCCCTGCGCAGCCAGCCGCTCCTCTACGTCTCCTCCGAGGCCCACCACTCCTTCGCCAAGGCGGCGCGCCTCTCGGGCCTGGGGACCGAGGCGGTGCGCGAGGTGGGGCTCGACGAGCGGCAGCGGCTGAGCGTCGGCGACCTCCGGCGGCGGCTCGCCGCGGACCGCGAGGCCGGGCACACGCCGTTCCTGGTGGTCGCCACCGCCGGCACCACCAGCGCCGGCATCATCGACCCGATCGCCGAGCTGGCCGAGGTGGCGGACGAGGAGGGGCTCTGGCTGCACGTCGACGCCGCCTGGGGGGGCGCGGCGGCGCTGGTGCCCGAGCTGCGGCCGGCGCTCGCCGGCATCGAGCGCGCCGACTCGATCACCATCGACGCCCACAAGTGGCTGTCGGTGCCGATGGGGGCGGGCATCTACCTCCACCGCCACCCCGGCTTCCTCGAGCGCACCTTCCGCGTCGTCGCCGCCGGCTACATGCCGCGCGCCGCCGCCGGCTTGGCGGTGGCCGACCCCTACGCCCACAGCATGCAGTGGTCGCGGCGCTTCATCGGCTTGAAGCTCTTCCTGTCGCTGGCGGTCGCCGGCTGGGAAGGGTACGAGGCCGCGATCCGCGAGCAGACGCGGCTCGGGCAGCGGCTGCGCGCGCTCCTCGTTGCCGACGGCTGGGAGATCGTCAACGACACGCCGCTGCCTCTGGTCTGCTTCGTCGACGGCCGCGGCCCCGAGGGGCGGACGGCCGAGGCGCTCGAGGAGGTGGCGGCGGCGGTCGTCGCCTCCGGCGCGGCGTGGATCAACGTCGTGCGCCTGGGCGAGATCGGCCCGGCGCTCCGCGCCTGCATCACCAACTACCGTACCCGGGAGAGCGATCTCGAGGCCCTCATGCGGGCGCTTGCCGGGGCCCGGGAGCTGTCCCACAATGTCGGCGCACGGCACTCTTGAAGTGGAAACTAAGGAGACCCATCATGGCCTGGGACGACGAGAGGGAGGACACCACGATCTACAAGGTCGTGATGAACCACGAGGAGCAGTACTCGATCTGGCCCGCCCACCGCGAGAACCCGCTGGGCTGGAACGACGTCGGGAAGTCCGGCCCCAAGCAGGAGTGCCTCGACTACATCAAGGAAGTCTGGACCGACATGCGGCCGCTGTCGCTGCGCAAGAAGATGGAGGAGATGGAGCGGCAGCGCCAGACGGAGCAGCCGAGCAACTGAGCCGCGCCACCCCCTGGCTCGCCTACCGGGAGATCGACCCGCGGGCGCGCCTCCGCCTCTTCTGCTTCCCCTATGCCGGCGGCGGGGCTTCGGCCTACCGCGCCTGGGGCGCGGCCCTCCCCACCGGCATCGAGGTCTGCCCGGTCCAGCTCCCCGGCCGCGAGGGCCGGCTGCGCGAGCCGCCGTTCACGCGCATGGGGCCGCTGGTCGAGGCGCTCGCCGGCGCGCTGCCGCTCGCCGACCTCCCCTTCGCCTTCTTCGGCCACAGCCTGGGGGCGCTCGTCGCCTACGAGCTGGCGCGCGCCCTCCGCCGCCGCGGCGGCCCTGAGCCGCTCGCCCTCCTCCTCGCCGGCCGCCGCGGCCCGCGCCGGCCGCCGCGCGAGGAGCCGATCCACGAGCTGCCGGACGCGGAGTTCATGGCCCGCCTGCGCGAGCTCAACGGCACGCCGGAGGAGGTGCTCGAGCACGGCGAGCTGATGGCGTTGCTCCTGCCTCTCCTGCGCGCCGACTTCGCCCTGCACGAGACCTGGGAGCTCCGGCCGGAGGAGCCGCTGGCGATCGGCGTCTCCGCCTTCGGCGGCCTCGCCGACCCCGAGGTCACCCGCGAGGACCTGGAGGACTGGCGCGGCGAGACGCGCGGCCGCTTCCGCCTCCGCATGCTGCCCGGCGACCACTTCTTCCTCCACTCGGAGCGGGCGCTGCTCACCGAGGCGGTGGCGCGCGACCTCTCCGAGCTGGCGCCGCTGCCCGCCGCGGCGCCCCCTTGACCGCCTTTGCGCCGCGCGCCGCCGGCGCGCCGCTCGAGCTGCCGCCGGGCGAGGTCCACGTCTGGGCGGCGCGCCTCGACCCGCCGCCCGAGCGGGTGGCCGCGCTGCGCTCGACCCTCGCCGCCGACGAGCGGGCGCGCGCCGACCGCTTCCGCTTCGAGGTCCACCGCCGCCGCTTCGCCGTCGGCCGCGGCCTGCTGCGCGAGCTGCTCGGCGCCTACCTGGGCGCGCCCCCCGAGCGGCTCGCCTTCGTCTACGGCGAGCGCGGCAAGCCCGACCTCGCCCCCGCCACCGCGCGCCCCGGCGCGCCGCTCCACTTCAACCTCTCCCACTCGCACGAGCTGGCGGTCCTCGCGGTGACCCGCGAGCGCGAGATCGGCGCCGACGTCGAGCAGCTCAAGCCGATGGACGACCTGGAGCGGATCGCCGAGCGCTTCTTCTCGGCGCCGGAGAACGCGGCGCTACGCGGGCTGCCGCCGGCGGAGCGGCAGCGCGCCTTCTTCCGCTGCTGGACGCGGAAGGAGGCGTATCTCAAGGCCGTGGGGGTCGGGCTGGCGGCGCCGCTCGACTCGTTCGTCGTGACCCTGGGGCCGGAGGAGCCGCCGCGCATGCTGTCGCTCGAAGAGGACGCGGCGCGCGGCGAGCGCTGGAACCTCTGGCACCTCGAGCCGGAGGAGGGCTACTTCGGGGCGGTGGCGGTCGAGGCGGCGGGGCTCGTGCTCCGCGCCTGGAAGATGGTGACCTGAGGCCGGCCCAGCCAGGCGTCGAGGCGCGCGGTTTGCTCGAGCGTGGCGTTGGGGTCGACCTCCAGCCGCCAGCGCTCGGGCGGCTTCTCGCCGAGGACGACGGCGAGCGGGACCAGCCGCTCGCGGCGGGCGACCAGGATCTCCGTCTTGTCCCCCGGCCGGAAGGCCTTGAGCCGCTCCTCGAGTTTCTCCGGCGGCACGCGGTAGCCGCCCAGGGCGAGGATCTCGTCCTCGACGTTGACGCCGGCGGCGTGCCCCGGCGTGCCGCGCTTGACCTCGGTGACCAGGAGGCGGCCGTCCCGCACCTCGACCTCCACCCCCAGCCACCCCGCCGGCTCCTCGGGCTCGGCCTCCTCCTTCTTCCACTTCGAGTCCTTGAACCGCAGGCCGTACCAGGCGAGGGCCTCGCGGTAGTCGAGCTCGGCGGGGGTGGACACCGCCTGCCCCAGCCACGCCTCCTGCGGCCCGCCGGCCACCTCCGAGATCAGCGCCAGGAACTCCTCGTGGCGGTAGCCGTGCGGCGCCCCCGCCCAGCGGGCCCAGGCGCGCCGCATGACGTCGTCGAGGCTGGCGCGCCCGGCGGTGAGCATGCGGATGCGGGCGTCGAGCAGGAACCCCACCAGCGACCCCTTGAGGTAGTAGCTGACCGTGGCGTTGGGGGAGTTCTCGTCACGGCGGTAGTGCTTGATCCAGGCGTCGAACGAGGCCTCGTCGAGCGGCTGCACCAGCCGCCCCGGCTGGGTCTGCAGCCGCTCGATGTCGCGCGACAGGCGCTTCAGGTACTCGTCGCGCGTCGAGAGCGCGGCGCGGTGCACCAGGAGGTCGTCGTAATAGGACGTCAGCCCCTCGGCGATCCACAGGCTCGGGGTGTAGACCTCGGTCTCGTAGTCGAACGGCGGCTCGAGCTCGCGCGGCCGCAGCCGCTTGACGTTCCAGGCATGAAACAGCTCGTGGCTGGCCAGCGCCAGCCAGTCGAGCCACCCCTCGCGGGTGCGCGCCTTCCAGCGGCTGGTCATGATGGTGAACGACTCGGCGTGCTCGAGCCCGCCCGTGCCCTCGACGATCAGGTTCAGGAAGACGAAGCGGTCGTAGGGGAGGTTGCCCCAGAAGGCCATCTGCTCGCGCACCAGCCGCTCCAGCTCGGAGGCCGAGCGGGGGCCGTCCCAGACCCCGCCCTCGCCCTCGTTCGCCAGCAGGTGGCTGCGCCCGCCGACCTCGAAGCGGTGGAGGGCGGGGTTGCCGAGGAGGATGGGGGCGTCGACGAGGGCGTCGTAGTCGTCGGCGCGGTAGCGGTTGGGGCCGCCGACCGACTCGAGGGCGGTCACCACCGACGCCCACTGCGGCGCCGGCTCGATCTCGACGAAATGGGTGCGCTGGCGCTCGGCGGCGACGGTCAGGAAGGTCGCGGCGCCGTTCAGGAACGCGAAGTCGCGCTCGATGAAGTTGCCGCGCACCGTCAGCTCCCGCCCGTAGAGCCGGTAGCGGACGGCGATCAGCGGCCGTCCGCCGGCGATCACCCGCCAGCGACTCTTGGACGTCTTCTCGATCTCCAGCGGGAACCCCTCGGGCGTCGAGGCGGCGATCTGCTCGACGTTGCGCTCGTACTCGCGGACCAGGTAGGAGCCGGGGGTCCACACCGGCATCATCAGCTCGAGGTGGTTGACGCGGCCGGTGGGGATCAGCGCCTCGACCTCGACGGTGTGCGACTCCGGGCTTGGGAAACGGAGGGTGTAGGTGATCGGCTCGGGCAGGGCGAGCGCATTCCCGGCGGCCGTCCAGGCGCCGGCGAGCAGGAGGGAGGCGGCGGTGGAGAGGAGGCTGCGGCGCATCCATCCGGAGCGCGTGCTCGACGCACGCGCGAGAGCCACGGAACTAGCGGCAGACCATAGCAGATCGCCCGCGCCCGGCCCGCGCCGGCTGGCGCTCCGCCGCGGCTTTGGGGGAGACTCCGCGCCGTGATCGCCCTGGGGAGCGAGCGGGAGCTGGAGCGCGAGGCGCCGGCGATGTGGGCGGCGCTCTCGCCGCTCGGGCGGCGGCTGGCGAGTGGGGTGGGCGAGGCCGCGGCGAAGGGCGGCGCAGGCGCGGGCGCGCCGGCGCTCGGCCTGCCGGAGCTGCGCCGGCGCTGGCGCGGCTGGCAGCGGCGGGAGGGGCCGGCGGCGGCGTCCACGCTGCCGTGCACGACGGTCGGGCTCTCGCACGCCCTGTCGCTGGTCGCCGACCTCTTCGCCGGGCCGGGGCGCGCGGTGGCGGTGCCGCAGCCCTTCTGGGGCAACTACCGCCAGTGCTTCGAGACGCGGAACGGCGCGCGCCTGCTGACCGCGCCGGCCTACCGCGGCGGCCGCTTCAACCCGCACGCCTGGAGCGAGGCGCTCGCCGGCGAGCCCGCGGGGGAGCCGGCGGTGGCGATCGTCAACATCCCCTCGAACCCCGGCGGCTACTCGCCGGCACCGGCCGAGCGCCAGGTCATGCTCGACGCGCTGGTCGCGGAGGCCGACCGGCGGCCGCTCCTGGTGCTCTGCGACGACGCCTACGCCGGCCTGGTCTTCGAGCCGGGCATCCCGGCGGCGTCGCCCTTCTGGGACCTGGCCGGCGCCCATCCCAACCTCGTGGCGGTGAAGGTGGACGGCGCGACGAAGGAGTTCTCCTTCTTCGGCGGCCGGGTGGGGTTCCTGACCTTCGCGCTGGAGCCGGACGGGGAGGGGGCGCGGGCGCTGGAGGGAATGGTCGAGCGGCTGGCCGCCGCGACGATGGGCGCGCCGGCCGCGGCGCCTGAGTCTCCGGCGCCCAGAGCTATCTCACTGGGTGATCGTAACCAACCCTCGGCGCGCGCTCAGGGCACAAGCTCGAGCACCCGGGAGAGGCGAGGCCCGACCCGGACTGCGCCGAAATCGCGGCGATCCGTCGTCAGGACTCGGTACACGTCCCGTCGCTCGGCGACGGCGACGACGGTGCCGTCTACCAGTCCTAACTCGAGATCCTTGAACCTTGCGTCCAGCTCGAGGGCGCGGGCAATATCGGAGGGCAGTGGCGGCTCGTACTCATAGCGCGTCGCCGGGTCGAAGACCTCCGCGACGAGCTTGCGCATTGCCGATCGGTTCTTTCGGAGGAAGTAATCGATCTCGGCGAGGATCAGCCCGGGGACGATGACTGCACTCGCCGAGGTCAGAGCTTCCTCGTAGTCTGGAAAGCTCGCGGTGCCGTCGCGTGCCCTGGCGAGCGCTCGGAGGAGCCCGCCGGTGTCGGCGACGATCGGCGATTTCAATCCTCCAGGCCCTTGAAGAGCTCCGATTCGTCTCCCAGCTTGTTGTCCGTCGACTCGAAGAGCCGCGTGGTCGGCGGGCGGCGGCCGGTGTAATACCGCGAGGCCACCAGGCGGAGACCCTTGCGAATCAGCTCGGAAGCGGAGTGGCCGGCCGCTCGTGCGCGCTTCAACGCCTTCACGTCTTCTTCTTCGAGCCGGACCGTCGTCGAAATGAGGCGTGCCATACAGTCACCATACAGCCGAAGCGGCGGGTACGCAACTCTTGCTCTCCCTACGCCGGCTTGAGGAACCGCGCCCCCAGACCCCCGAAGAGCACGCCAAAGCCAACGAGGACCGCGGCAGGCAGGACCACCGCCTCGACCCCCCGCCCGAAGCTGATCAGGGCGTGGAAGGCGTCCATGGCCCAGGCGGTGGGGAAGACGTGGGCGGCGCTCCAGAGCCAGCGGGGCATGAGCTCGCTCGGCCACCAGCAGCCGCCGAGGGCGGCCATCACCATGCTGGCGATCCAGCCGACGGCGGAGGCCTGCTCCGGGGTGCGGAAGACGGCGCCGCAGAAGGTGGCGAGGCCGGCGACGCAGAAGGCGTAGGCGGCGAGGAGGAACGCGAGGCCCGCGGGCGAGCGCCCGAAGTCCAGGCCGAAGAGGAAGCGGCCGGCGGCGAGGAGCACGACGACCTGGAGCGCCGCCAGGATCAGCCTGCCGGCGAGCTTCCCGAGGACCAGCGCGGAACGCGACAGCGGCAGGCTCACCTGCCGCCGCAGCATCCCCTCGCGCCGCTCGATCGTCAGGAAGACGCCGCCGTAGATGACGGTCATCATCAGGACCATCATCGTCAGGATGCCGGGGACGCTC
The DNA here is from genome assembly GCA_035536455.1 of Thermoanaerobaculia bacterium. Lineage (GTDB taxonomy): Bacteria > Acidobacteriota > Thermoanaerobaculia > Multivoradales > UBA5704 > DASUNQ01. Next base: position 53,313 of record DATLOC010000040.1, read on the forward strand.
TGCGCCATGCCGGCGGGGACCGGCCGGCCGTGCCCCGCCGTCGAGACCGCGACCGACACCAGCCGCGGCCGCGCCGCCAGCCGCGCCAGCTCCGCCGCGGCGGCGGCCGGGGTCGCCTGCGGCGGCAGCTTCCCGGCCGCATTCATCTCGACGAGGAGGCCGAGCGTGCGGGTGACGGCGCGCATCAGGTTGACGTCGGCGGCGCGCGAGAAGTCGCGGTCGGCCTTCTCGTCGCGCTCGATGCGCAGCGTCTGCGGCTCGCCGGCGAGGACCTTGGCGGTGAAGCCCGCGGGGATCGTGAGGGTGCGGACCTTGTCCTCCACCTCCGCCGCCGCTGCCGCCGGCGCGGCGGGGCCGACCTCGCGCAGCGCGACGCTCTCGTCGGCGAGCTGCGCGACGAGCGCGCGGGCCAAAAAGCCGCCGTCGCGGTCCACCACGGTGAGGGTGACCTTCGGCGGCCCCGAATCGCCGCCGCCGCCGCCGACCTGGCCGAAGAACCACATCAGCGCCACGGGGAAGAGAAGCATCCAGAGGAACGACGCCCGCTCCCGCAGTGTCAGGCGGAGGTCGTTGAGCGCGAGGAGGAGGACCTTCTTCACGCCAAGGCCCCGCGCCGCGCCGCGCGGTGGAGCAGGAAGCCGCCGAGCGCCAGCAGAGCGGCGCCGAGGCCGGCGAGGACCGCGATGTTTGGCAGGATGTCGCGCAGCGTCCCCGCCGACTCGATGAGCGTCCGGTACCCGGTCGTCCCCCAGTAGAAGGGCGACACCGGCGACACGGCGCGCACCGCCCGCGGCAGCCCTTCGAGGTTGACGAAGCTGCCGCCGGCCATCGCCAGGACCAGGTAGAGGATCGAGCCGATGGTGGCGCCGCGGCGCTCGTTGCGCGCCAGCCCGTAGATCGTCGCCGAGGTGCCGGTCACCGCCAGGATGAGCGCCAGGGAGAGCAGCAGGAACCCCGCCGGGTCCACCCCCCGCCGCAGCACCACCGCCCCGACGACCGCGAGCACGCCGAGCGAGAGGAGCGAGAGGACGGCTGTGTAGAGAGCTTTGCCGAGCACCAGCGTGCCGCCGCCGATCGGCCCCGCGAGCTGCCGCCGCAGGGTGCCGGCCGTCGACTCGGCGATGATGTCGCGCATCGCCAGGTCGCCGACCAGGAAGAGGGCGTAGACCGAGATCCCGGGCAGGATGACGAGGAAGATCAGCGAGACCTCCGAGCCGGAGTCCTCGCCCGCCGGCTGTGGCTGGAGCGACGCGGTGTCGAAGGCGATGACCGGCGGCGAGAGGACGGCCGCGGCGCCCTCGAAGGCGCGGCGCACGGCGAGCGCGACGGCGACCGTCGTCTCCTCCGTCGGCGGCTCCGCGCCGGCCCGCGTCGAGGAGGCGATCCGCTCGAGCGGCCCGCGCAGGACGCGCGAGCCGGCGTCGAGGACGTCGGCCAGCACGCGCGCGAGCTGCTCGGCGATCTCCGGCAGGATCCCCTGCGCCGGGTTGCGCACCACGGCGAGCCGTACCGGCTTGCCGTCGAGGAGGTTCTGGGTGAAGCCCTTCGGGATGCGGAGGAGGGCCGAGGCCTCGCCCTTCTCCATGCGCGCGGCGCCCTCGGGCCCCACGACCTCGACCTCCACGAGCTCGGCCAGCCGCTCCGACCGCAGGGCCGAGAGCAGCGCGTCCGCCGCGATCCCGCCGTCGCGGTCCTGGACCAGGAGGTGGGCCCGCGGCGTGCGGTCGCCCCGGCTGCCGAAGGAGAGGGCGATCAGGAACGCGAAGACCACCGGGAAGCTGAGCACGATGAGCAGCCCGAGCGGCGACCGGGCCTTGCGCCGCAGGTCCTTCCCGACCAGCAGCAGGAGCGTGCGCATCAGTCGCGCAGCTCCCTCCCGGTGAGGTCGAGGAAGACGCTGTTGAGGCTCGGCGGCTGGATCTCGACGCCGTCGAGGTCGAGCCCCGAGGCGAGCACGCCGGCGAGGGCGTCGAGGGCGGCCTTGCCGGCGCCGGCGACGGAGAGAACGATCTTGCCCGGCGTCGTGGCGACGACCTGGACGCCGGGCAGCGCCGCGAGCTTGGCGCGCGCCTCCTCGACCTCGAAGCCGCCAGAGACGGTGAGAATCTCTTTCTCGCCGACGCGGCGCTTCAGCTCGTCCACCGTCCCCTCGGCCAGGATGCGGCCGTGGTCGATGATGGCCACGCGGTCGCACAGCGTCTCGGCTTCCTCAAGGTAGTGGGTGGTGTAGACGACGGTCGTGCCGGCAGCCGCCACGGCGCGCACGGCTTCGAGGATGTTGGCGCGGGCCTGCGGGTCGATCCCCACGGTCGGCTCGTCCATGAGCACCGCGCGCGGCCCGTGGACCAGGCCCAGCGCCAGGTTGAGCCGGCGCTTCATGCCGCCGGAGTAGGTGCGGACCTGGTCCTTGGCGCGGCCGGTGAGGCCGACCTGGTCGAGCGCGCGGTCGACGGCGCGGTCGCGGTCGGCGCCGGCGAGGCCGTAGAGCCCGGCCCAGAAGAGGAGGTTCTCGCGCGCCGAGAGGGTGTCGTAGAGCGCCGTCTCCTGGGGGACGACGCCGAGCTGCGCCTTGACGCGGATCGGGTCGGAGGCGAGCTCGACGCCGTCGAAGAAAACGCGCCCCTCGTCCGGCTCGAGCAGGCCCGAAAGGATGGACATGGTCGTCGTCTTGCCGGCGCCGTTGGGGCCCAGGAGCCCGTACAGCTCCCCCTTGCGCACCTCGAACGAGACCCCGTCCACCGCCCGCAGGTCGCCGTAGCGCTTGACCAGCCCTTCGACTCGGAACACGCGGGCCATTATGGCGCGACTCATTGCTCTCTCCTTCGTGCACTCTTCTTTATGGAAGGGCTCACCCGAAGGAGGAGACGATGCGACCCCTGTCCCTCGCCCTCATGGCCGTCCTGCCGCTCGCGGCAGTCCCCGCTCCCGCCGCCGCCCAGCCGCAGCCGGAGATCGGCATCCAGGTGCGGTTCGACGTCTCGCCGCCGCTGAGCGAGATTCCGCCGGTCGCCCCGGAGAAGGGACCGGACCGGGTGGTCCCGAACCTGCGCTACTACTCGGGCGACAACGGCACCGCGGCGAACCGGCCGCAGCTCGTCGTGACGTACCAGTAGCGCCGGCCCGGGAGGCGGGCTGCGCGGGCCCTAGTTGCAGGCGTCTTTCGTTGCCTCCGGCGCCCCGGTGGGCGGGCACTCGTCGTTCTTGGGCGCCACGCACTTGCACGCGCAAAAGCCGGCCGCGCCCCCTTTGTTCTTTCTCTCCTCGGCGCCGACCCACTGCGGGCAGCACTTCTGCTTAGGGTCCGAGCACGTCCCCTTGCAACTGACGTGGTCCGGCTTCGTAGTGTCCTTTTCGGGAACGACGAGCGTCGCGCACTCCTTGGGAGGCGCCTTGTCGCCGGGACAGCCGCACCAGCTCGTCGTCGGCTCCGGGCCCTCTCCGTCCGGATCCAACGTCAGCACCTCGCACTTTTTCTTTTCCTTCTTGCCCTTGTCCGGGCAGAGCTTCTGCTCCTCGCAGCTCTTCACGTCGATGATTCGTGCGTCAACTCCTCGAATGGCGGTCAGAATGCGTGCCGTGCCCTGACAAGTCTGTTCCTGAGCGGCTGCGGAGGTCGGGCAGCAGATCCCAAGGATCGCCGCCGCGACAGCAAGCGGAACGAGCGGAAAGCGTTTCATTTCAGCCTCCTTGAAGAGAAGTTCCCTCTATCCTACGCATCCCGGCGCGGGTTGACCGCTCCGCCCGCCACGCAGTAGTTTTCACCGCCCCGACTCCCGGTCATGCCGAGCAGCGCCTCTCTCGCGGTCAGCCTCGCCCTGCTCGCGGCCCCGCTGGCCGCGGCGCCGCGCCCGGTCACCGTCGCCGACCTGATGGCGCTGCGCTCCATCGTGGACGTGCGGATCTCGCCCGACGGCCGCCAGGTGGCCTACGTCGTCTCCCAGCCCTCGTTCGAGAAGGCCGAGCACGAGGCGGCGCTCTGGCTCGTGCCTTCGACGGGCGGCGCGCCGGTGCGCCTGACCTGGGGCACCCGCATCTTCAACAAACCGCGCCCCGTGCCGCGCCTGCGCTGGTCGCCGGACGGCACGCGCCTCTCCTTCCTCGCCTTCGCCGGCGAGCAGCCGCAGGTCTTCGCCCTCGACGTGCGCGGCGGCGAGGCGCGGGCCTTGACCGCCAGCCCGCAAGGAGTCGGCGACTACGCCTGGTCGCCCGACGGCGCGCGGCTCGCCTACCTGGCCCAGGACGCGCCGTCGGCCGAGGAGGAGAAGCGGCGCAAGGAGAAGTCGTTCGTCGTTGAGGTGGACCGGCAGGACCGCCCGCCGCGGCTCTGGGTGCAGGACCTGGCCGGCGGCGCCGCCCGGGCGCTGAGCCCGCCGGAGCACTTCGTGGCCGGCCTCGACTGGTCGCCTGACGGCGCCAGCGTCGCCTACGCCGCCGCGCTGCGGGCCGGCTTCGTGGGGCAGTTCCACACCCGCATCTACGCCGTCCCCGCCGCCGGCGGCGCGCCGCGCGTCGTCGTCGACCGCGATGGCATGAACACCTCGCCGCAGTGGTCGCCCGACGGCCGCTGGCTCGCCTTCGTCTCCAGCGACGGCCGGCCGGAGATGGTCTCGGCCTGGGGGCTGCACCTGGCGCCGGCCGCGGGCGGCGACCCGCGGCGCATCCGCAACCTGACGCCCGACAGCTGGGTAGCCGAATTCACCTGGGCGCCGGACAGCGGCTCGCTCCTCGCCGTGACCGCCATGAGCCCGTCGCAGCGCGGCGCGCGGATGTTCGAGCAGCCGCTCCTGCGCCTCTGGCTCGACGGGCGCCGCGAGGAGCTGGACCCCGGGCCCTACGTCCACTTCGCGCCCTCGCTCAGCCGCGACGGGCGGCGGCTCGCCTTCCGGTCGGTCGAGGCGCTCACCATGGGCGACGTCTTCGTCCTCGACCTGGAGGCCCGGGACGGCGGCCCGCCGCGGCGCCTCACCGAGGTCAACCCGGAGCTGGCGGAGCTGGCGCTGGGGAAGCTCGCGCCGATCTCATGGACCTCCTCCGCCGGCGGCATGGAGATCTGGGGCCTTTTGCTGACGCCGCCCGGCGCGGCGCCCGCGCGCCACCTGCCGCTCGTGGTCTACGTCCACGGCGGGCCGATGGGGGGCTTCACCTACGGCGTCTTCCCGCAGTTCAGTCACGCGGTGGGACAGGTCGAGCCCTACGCGGTGCAGGCGATGGCCAGCGCCGGCATGGCGGTCCTGATGCCGATGCCGCGCGGCGGCTCGGGCTACGGCGAGGCCGGCTTCCAGATGATCAAGAACGCCTGGGGCGAGGACGACTACCGGGACATCCTGAGCGGCGTCGATCATCTGGTGGAGAAGGGCGTCGCCGATCCCGACCGCCTGGGCGTCATGGGCGCCTCCTACGGCGGCTACATGACCTACTGGATCGTCACCCAGACCGACCGCTTCAAGGCGGCCTCGGCGATGTGCGGCATCAGCGACATCACCGACCTCTACTACCTCTCGGACGCCGGCGAGGTCACGCGCGAGTACTTCGGCCTGCCCTGGGAGGCGCCGGCGGCTTACGCCGAGCACTCGGCCCTGACCTACGTCTCGCGGGTGACGACGCCGCTGCTCATCCAGCACGGCGAGAACGACCGCCGCGTGCCGATCGCCGGCTCCACCAAGTTCTACCGGGCGCTGCGGGACCAAGGCAAGGTCGTCGAGATGGAGATCTACCCGCGCGGCGGGCACGTCATCTACGAGCCTGCGCTCGAGCAGGAGATCATGCGCCGCAACCTCGAATGGTTCCGGAGGTGGCTCAAGCCCTGAGGCTCAGGGCAGGCCGCGGACGTAGCCGCCGTCGACCGGGATCGCCTGGCCGGTGACGAAGGAGGCCGCCGGGGAGCAGAGGAAGGCCACCACCTCGCCGATCTCCTCCGGCTCGCCGAGGCGGCCGATCGGGGCGCTGGCCGCCCAGGCGGCGATCAGCTCCTCGGCGGGCCGGCCGGTGCGCTTGGAGGTGGCCGCGGCCAGCTCCTGCTGGCGCTCGGTGCGGGTGTGGCCGGGGAGGACGGCGTTGACCGTCACCCCCTCCGCCGCCACCTCCTGCGACAGGGTCTTGAGGTAGCCGAGGACCGCCGGCCGCAGGGCGTTCGAGAGGGCGAGGTTGGGGATCGGCTGGCGGGCCGAGACCGAGTTGATCGCCACGATGCGGCCCCAGCGGCGGGCGCGCATCCCGGGCAGCACGAGGTTGCAGAGGCGCGGCACGAAGAGCAGGGTGAGGGGGATCGCCCCCTCCCAGTCTTCGTCGGCCAGCTCGAGCGCCGGCTTCGCCGTCGGCCCGCCGCCGTTGGCGACCAGGACGTCCACCCCGCCGGCCTCGGCGACGAGGTGCGCCAGCGCCTCCGGGTCGCGGACGTCGGCGGGGACGGCGATCACCTCGCCCCCCTCGCCCGCCAGCTCCTCCCGCGCCCGCTCCAGGCTCTCCCCGCCCCGGCTCGCGACCACCAGCCGCGCCCCCCGCCGCCCGAGCGCCCGCGCGCAAGCGAACCCCAGCCCGCGCGAGGCCCCGGTCACCAGCGCCGTCTTGCCGGCCAAGTCGGTGGTCATCGGAAGAGAGCCGAGGCGGGAAGGATCAGGGTAGGAGCTTCCGCCGCAGATCCTCCCTGTCGAGGCGCCGGTCGTGCCATTTCGCAAAGATCGCGAACAGGATGGCGAAGAATGCGACCCCGCCGAGCAGGAGGTAAATGGGCTCCATCAGCTCGCTCCTTTCGCAGCGTACAACAACCAGCTAGCCACGCCGAAAAGCAACACCCAGAGTGCGAGGCCCACCAGGGCGAGCCGCGAATCGAAGGCGCCTGCGCCGAAGAACTGCGCTACCACTAGGCCGCCCAGGACCAAGTTGCCCGTGTCCATGAGCTTCTCGGCCAGCGGCGGCCCCAGTCTCGCGAACCTGCCGCGGCGGCCTCTCTTCTCACCCGATCTTCTCTCCATGCTCGTTGTAGACGTAAACGCCGCGTCCAACTTTGCGTCCCAGCCGCCCGGCGCGGACGTGCTGGACGAGGAGGTTGCTCGGGCGGTAGGCCTCGCCGAGGGTCTTGTGCAGGAACTCGAGGATCGAAAGCCGCACGTCGAGGCCGACCAGGTCCACCATCTCGAACGGACCCATCGGGTGGTTGAGGCCGAGCTTGAGCGCCTTGTCGATGTCCTCGGCGCTCGCCACGCCCTCTTGCAGCATGCGGAAGGCCTCGTTGCCGATGAGAGCGTTGATGCGCGAGGTCACGAACCCGGGCGCCTCGTTGACCAGCACCACCTCCTTGCCCATCCGCTCGCCGACTTCGCGCAGCGCGGCGAGCGTCGCCTCCGAGGTCTGGAGGCCGCGCACCAGCTCGATCAGCCGCATCAGGTGCACCGGGTTGAAGAAGTGCATGCCGGCGAAGCGCTCGGGGCGGCCGGAGGCGGCGGCCATCTCGGTGACCGACAAAGCCGACGTGTTGGTGGCGAAGAGCGCCTCCGCCGGCGCGTGCCGCGCCACCTCGCGGAAGGTCTCGACCTTGAGCGCGATGTCCTCGGGGATCGCCTCGATGACCAGGTCCGCGCCGGTCACGGCGGCGCCGAGGTCGGTGTGGGTCGAGATCGCCCCCTTCGCCCGCTCGGCGACGTCGGCGGCGAGCTTCTTCAGCTCCACGCCCTTCGCCAGGTTCTTCTCGATCGAAGCCCGCGCCTTCTCCAGGACGGGCTCGGCGACGTCGAAGAGGCGCGTCCCGTACCCCGCCACGGCCGCCACGTGCGCGATGCCGCGCCCCATGGTGCCGGCCCCCAGCACCGCGACGGTGCGGATCTCCGGGTTCATCTCGTCGTCTAGGAGACCGGCAGGTTGTGCAGGCCGGTGGCCTTGGCCGAGAGGTTGCGCAGCTCGTCGGCGATCGCCAGGGTGTTGCGCACCGCCGCGGCCGCCAGCTCCTGCAGCTCGGGGGTGGTGGCGTACTTCTCGACGATCTCGCGGCCGAGCAGGTGGTGGTGGTACTCCTCGGGCTGGATCACCTCGTCGTAGAGGCGCGCCGTCTCGCGGTCGCCGACCGACTCGCAGAAGCGGACGAACTGCTGGTTGCGGACGTGGGCGATCGCCTCGCTGGCGAAGGGGCCGGCGGCGATCCGCTCGACCGTGGTGCGCAGGCCGCGCTGGTACTGGTAGAGCGGGCTGTGGCCATCGGCCAGCGGGTCGAAGCCGGCGAGGTGCTCGCCCAGCTCGGCCAGGCGCTGGCTGATCAGGCCGTAGTGGCGCATCTCGTCGCCGCACTGCTGCGCCAGCACCACCTTGGCGTCCAGCTCGGCGGTCGAGGGGAGCCAGAAGGCGGCCAGCTCGCTCGCCTCGAGCTCGCTCTTGAGCGCCAGCTTGAGGAGCGTCACGACGTCGATCGGGCCGCCCGACTCCGACTCCAGCGCCTCGGTCTCGCCGAGCCGCGCGAAGAGCGTCTGCATCTCCCCGACCAGGCTGGTGACGAACTCCTTGCCGTCCACGGGGCGAGCCTACTCCAAACTCCGCAGCACCGCCCGCACCGGCGAGGCGTCCATGCCGGCGAGCTTGAGCGGCAGGGCGATCAGCTCGTAGACCCCCTCGGGCACGCCGTCGAGCACCAGCCCCTCGAGGATGGCGACGCCGCCGCGCACCAGGGCGTGGTGTGCTGGCAGCTCGGCGCTGCCGAAGGGGTCGACCGACGGGGTGTCGAGACCGACCAGGAGCACGCCGCGCTCGGCGAGGAGCGCCGCCAGCTCCGGCGAGAGGGCGGTGAAGCGCTCGGGGAAGGCGCGGCGGTCGCGCACGCTGTCTGTGCGTAGGAGCAGGCGGCCGGGGACGGCGAGGTCGATTCCCGCGAGGTGCCGCGGCTCGACCAGCGGCGGCGCCGGCACCTTGACCACCCGGCAGGCGCCGAGGAAGGGCTCGAGCGGCAGCGCGTCGATCGCCGCGCCGCCCGCCGCGACGTGGCAGGGCGCGTCCACGTGCGCGCCGAGGTGCAGCGTCGTCGTCACCGTCGCGACGCTCGCCGGATTGCCGGCCGCGAGCGAGGCGGCCGGCCGCGCCGAGAAGGGCTCGTCGCCCGGCCACACCGGCGTCTCCGGGCGGACGGTGGGGGAGATGTCATAGAGCACGAGGGGGCCTCCTGCGCGGATCATAGGCGCGGGGGTTGCACTGTGACGCCGTCGTGGCCTCCTACCCGCCGATCGGCGACTACGCCCTGCTGGGCGACTGCCGCAGCGCCGCCCTGGTCTCGCGCGGCGGGTCGCTCGACTGGCTCTGCCTGCCGCGCTTCGACGGGCCGTCGGTCTTCGGCGCCCTCCTCGACGCCGAGCGCGGCGGGCGCTTCGCGATCGGCCCGGCGGCGGAGGCGCCGTCCCGCCGCCGCTACCTCCCGAACAGCAACGTGCTCGAGACCACCTTCGAGGGCGCCGGCGGCGTCCTCCGCCTGACCGACGCGATGACCGTCGGCGCCGAGGAGGACAAGCGGCGCGAGCTCCTGCCCGAGCACGAGGTGCTGCGCGCCGTCGAGTGCCTGGAGGGGGAGGTGGAGGTCGCGGTGGTCTTCGACCCGCGCCCCGACTACGGGCGGCGCGTGCCGGAGATCCGCGCCGGCCGGCCGGGCGACTTCTACGTCGGCGACGCGCGCGACGTCCTCGTGCTGCGGAGCGAGATCGACCTCGCCCCCGACCCCGGGCGCCCGGGCCTCTACGGCCGCGCGCGCCTCCGCGCCGGCGAGCGGCGCCTCCTCTCGCTCGCCGCCGACCGCGGCGACCCGGCGGTCCTGCCGCCGCTCGGCGACGCCGCCCTGGCGCGCCTCGACCGCACCCGCCGCTGGTGGGAGGCGTGGGCCGGGCGCTGCCGCTACGAAGGGCCGCAGGCGGCGGCGGTGGTGCGCAGCGCGCTCGCCCTGCGGCTGCTCCTCTACGCCCCCTCGGGGGCCTTCGTCGCCGCGCCCACCACCTCGCTCCCCGAGTCGCCGGGGGGCATCCGCAACTGGGACTACCGCTACTGCTGGCTGCGCGACGCCTCGTGGACGCTCGAGGCGCTCCTCGACCTGGGGTACGAGAAGGAGGCCACCGCCTTCTTCTCCTGGCTCCTCCACGCCACCCACCGCCACCGCCGCGCGCTGCGCGTCGTCTACGACCTGCACGGCGAGGAGACGCCGGACGAGCGCGAGCTGGCGCACCTCGCGGGCTACGGCGGGGCGCGGCCGGTGCGGGTGGGCAACGGCGCCAAGGACCAGCTGCAGCTCGATATCTTCGGCGAGGTGATGGACACGGCCTACCAGTTCGTCGCCCGCGGCGGCACGCTCGACGGCGCCCAGGGGCGGCTCCTCGCCGCGGTTGGGGAGGCGGTCTGCCGCACCTGGCGCGAGCCCGACCAGGGCCTCTGGGAGCAGCGGGCCGGCGCCCGCCACCACACCTTATCGAAGGCGATGTGCTGGGTGGCGCTCGACCGGCTGGTCGAGCTCGCCGAGCGCGGGTTGGTGCGCCTGCCGGCCGCGGGCTTCCGGCGCGAGCGCGACGCGATCCGTGCAGAGATCGAGAGCCGCGGCTGGAACGAGCGGCTCGGCAGCTACGTCGACGAGCTGGACGGCGAGGAGCTGGACGCTTCACTCCTCCTCCTCGGCGTCTACGGCTTCGAGGAGGCCGGCTCGCCGCGCATGCGGGCGACGCTGGCGCGGGTCGAGGAGCGGCTCGGTGCGGGCGGCGGCCTTTTGTACCGCTACCCGATGGGGCGCGACGGCCTGCCGCCGCACGAGGGCGCCTTCGGCGTCTGCGGCTTCTGGGCGGTCGAGCTGCTGGCACGGGCCGGCGAGACGGCGGCGGCGGAGGAGCGGCTCGCGCGGCTCGTCGGCTACGGCAACGACGTCGGGCTCTTCGCCGAGGAGATCGACCCCGCGACCGGCGCCGCGCTCGGCAACTTCCCGCAGGCCTTCACCCACCTGGGGCTGATCAACGCCGCGCTGGTCCTGGCCGAGGGCCTGGGGCAGGCGGCGGCGCCGGCGCACCCGCGCAAAGCGGAGGCGCGGCTGTGAGCTGGGGCAGCGTCCTCCTCTGGGGGTTCTTCGCCACCGTCGTGCTGACGACGACGATGGCGGCGAGCCAGGGGCTGGGGCTGTCGCGGATGGGCATCCCGTTCCTGCTCGGCACGATGCTGACGCCGGACCGCAAGCGGGCGAACCTCGTCGGCTTCGCCCTCCACTTCGCCAACGGCTGGCTCTTCGCGGTCCTCTACGCCCTCGCCTTCGAGGCCTGGGGGAGGGCGACCTGGTGGCTGGGGGCGGCGCTCGGCCTGGTGCACGGCTTCGCGGTCCTGGCGGCGCTGATGCCGCTCCTCCCCAGCCTCCATCCGCGGATGGCCTCGGAGGACCACGGCCCGGCGCCCACGGCGCAGCTCCAGCCCCCGGGCTTCCTCGCCCTCCACTACGGCCGCGGCACGCCGGCGACGACGCTCCTGGCGCACCTCCTCTACGGGGCGATCCTCGGAGGGTTCTACACCCTCTCGCGGTAAGATCGCCGGCCGAGGCCCCCCATGCCCAGCGACCACGACCTCCTCCTCCACGACCCCCCGGTCGACCTCGCCGACCTCGGCGAGCGGGACCAGGAGAAGATCGCCCGCATCGGCCACCACGTGCGGGGGATCCTGACCGCGCTCGGCCTCGACCTCGACGACCCGAACCTGGCCGGGACCGACCGGCGGGTCGCCAAGATGTACCTCGAGATGTTCCACGGCCTCGAGGAGGGGGCCGAGCCCAAGGTCACCTGCTTCCCCAACGACGAGTCCTATAGCCACATGGTGATGGAGAAGCAGATCCCCTTCTACTCCATGTGCGCGCACCACCTGGTGCCTTTCTACGGCCACGCCCACATCGCCTACATCCCGCGCGACCGCATCCTCGGCCTGTCGAAGTTCGCGCGCATCCTGGAGTTCTACGCCAAGCGGCCGCAGCTCCAGGAGCGGCTCACCGAGCAGGTGGTGACCTATTTCGAGGAGAAGCTGCAGCCGCAGGGGGCGATGGTGGTCATCGAGGCGCGCCACCTCTGCGTCGAGATGCGCGGCGTCAAGAAACCCGGCGCGCTGACCGTCACCTCCGCCATCCGCGGCATCTTCCACGAGAGGTCGGCGCGTGAAGAGTTCCTCGATCTGCTGCGCCGGCCGTAGCCTCGCTCTCGCCGCGCTGCTGGCCGCCCTCGTCGCCGCGGGCGCCTGCGCCGGCGGCACGACACCGCGCACGATCGAAGACCTCACCAACCCGTATCTCGGGCCCGAGCACTCGCAGTGGCTGATCGGCGCCGTGTCGCGCCTCGCCAGCCCCGAGGAGGTCCAGGGCTACCTGGCGCTGCGGGACGGCGCCGCGGCCGAGGCCTTCATCCGCGACTTCTGGGTGCGGCGCGACGCGACCCCCGCTGCCCCGGGCAACCCGCTCCGCGAGACCTTCGAGGCCCGCTCCGCCGACGCCGACCGCCTCTACAGCGAGGCCGGCATGGTCGGGCGGCGGACGGCGCGCGGCACCGTCCACATCCTCTACGGGCGCCCGTCCAACATCGACTTCGAGGTGTCGCCGAACCCGAACGACGGGCCGATCGAGCTCTGGCTCTACACCGAAGGGAGCCCGGCCGGGCTCGACGCCCGGTCCCCGGCGCGCTTCTACCGCTTCATCCGCCGCGGCGACCTGACCGTCCCCTACACGCCGCGCGAGCGGGACCCGCGCTTCCCGCGCGACGCGACGCGGCCGCCGTCGCCGCCGCGCTGAGCCCGCCGCGAGGAGCCACCGGCCGATCATGGGCGAGCTGCGCGCGTTGCTGGCTGGGACCGGCGTCGCCGTGCCGCCGCGGCAGGTGGACAACCACATGCTGGCGCGGGTCCTCGACACCAACGACGAGTGGATCCGCGAGCGCAGCGGCGTCGTCACCCGCCACTACGCCGAGGCCGGCACCGCCTCCTCGGACCTGGGGACGGAGGCGGCGCGCGCCGCCCTCGCCGACGCCGGGGTCGCGGCGGAGGAGCTCGACTACATCGTCTGCGCCACCGCGACGCCGGACCACTACCTGCCGGGGATCGGCACGATGGTGCAGCAGAAGCTCGGGATCGGCGCCGTGCCGTCGCTCGACATCCGCCAGCAGTGCGCCGGCTTCGCCTACGGCCTGCAGGTGGTCGACGCCCTGGTGCGCAGCGGCATCGCGAAGACCGTGCTCCTCGTCGGGGTGGACGTCCACACCTCGCTGATGCCCTTCTCCAAGCGCACCTGGGAGGTGCTCTACGACCCCGCCGCCGGGCCGCTCGAGGAGGCGGACCGCGAGTGGAACACCCGCTTCCGCTACATCGTGGTGCTCTTCGGCGACGCCGCCGGGGCGATGGTCTTCCGCGCCGGGCGCGAGGACGGGCGCGGCATCCTGCGCTCCGCCCTCTGGGGCGACGGCAACCACAAGGAGATCCTCTACACCCCCGGCGGCGGCTCGGTCTTCCGCCCGTGGGTGGACCAGGAGCAGATCGCGCGCGGCGACCTGGTACCGGTGATGGACGGCCGGCAGGTCTTCCGCCTGGCGGTGACGCGCATGCCCGAGGCGGTGCGCGAGCTCCTGGCGCAGGAAGGCGCGGGGGTCGAGGACCTCGACCTGGTGGTGATGCACCAGGCCAACCTGCGGATCAACGAAGCGGCGCAGAAGGCGCTCGGCCTGCCCGACGAGAAGGTCTGGAACAACATCCAGCGCTACGGCAACACCACCTCCGCCACCATCCCCCTCGCCTTCCACGAGGCGCGCCAGGCCGGCAAGGCCCCCGAAGGCGCCCTCGTCGCCTTCGCGGCCCTCGGCGCCGGCCTCCACTGGGGGGCGGTGCTGATGCGGGTGTAGAGTCGCCGCATGCACCCAGCCGAGAAGGGGGAGGAGGGTGGGCGGGAGCTGACACAAGCGCTGCAGCGGCAGATCCGGCTCGCGGGTCTTTCCTACAGCGAGGTTGAGCGGCGTCTCGGGATGGGCAGGGACTACCTGCGCCAGCTCCTCGCCGGCCGGGTGGACCTCAAGATCAAGCACGTGCTCGGCGTGCTCGCTGCGATTGGCGTCGAACCCGCCGACTTCTTCGCCGGGCACTTCGGGCCGCCGAGCCTGGCGTCGGTGGAAGCTCGCACCGGCCACGCCTTCGAGCCTGACTTTCCCGCCCGGCTCCTGCGGGTGCAGAGCGCGGCTCTCTGGTTCCTCGCCCGCAAGCTCCGGGACAAGGGCCTCCTCACGGACGGCGAGGTGGAGTCGTACGTGCGGGAGTTCGAGAGCGGCGGGCCACGGCTCTAGCCGCCCACGCCGGCGCTGTCGCCCAGCCGCAGGTAGATGCCGAGCAAGTCAAGCGAGACATCTCGACCCGCAGGTCGGCAGCTCACCGCCTTCCTGCACTTGTCGCCGACAGTGCCGTGTCTGCTCGACTCCGTCAGGTTGCCAACGCGCGGTTATGGAGGGAAAGGCGCCGGCTTTACTGGAGCGGGAGCGCAGGCGCTGTCGAGGCGTATGGCGCGCTGGCCGACGCTGTAGCGATTCTCGGCGCTGTTGATGACGCTCACCCAGCTTTGGAGGATGAGGGCCAAATTCGGGTCGCCGCCTCCCGTATCCCGCAACACGAGCCGGGTGTGCCCGAACGGGAAGGGCGTGGGAATCGTGTAGTAGAAGCCCACGTTTCCGTACGTCGCCAGTTGGCTCGCGTTGGGCGCGGGCATTATCTCGCCGCCAGTTGGCAGAACGTCCGACAAGCACGCATCCGACCGATGCGTTGCCTCGCCGTCCTCGTTGAACAGCACGCGATAGCTCTTGAGCCCACACTCCCCGAACCAGGGGGGACTGTCGTCACACGCAACCGGCACCGCGGCAGGTGATCCCGTGTCCCGCCAGATGATGGCCTTCGTTCCCCCATCAAAGGCGCCACCCAGGAGGTGGCGAATCTCGTACTGCGTCCCGAGCGGCTCCCGGCCGTCGATCCCGGAGCCGGCGACGTAGCGCTTGTAGAAGGTGTAGTCGCCGGGGGAGAACCCGCCGGGGAACGCCTCGACGTGGACCGCCAGCTCCCCCTGGGCGAAGTTCTGGCCGACGTCCACTAAGAAGAAATCGCCGGTCAGGACGTTGCGATCACCGGCCACGCCGGTCGCATCGGCGGCGAAGTACCCACCGTCGGCCGGACTGAGCCCGGAGCAGCGCTTGACCACGTCCACCGTCACGTAGCCCCGCGCCACGTTCTGCCCATCGAACTCGTGGAATTCCGACGGCGGCGCCGCCCGCATCCCGCCGCTCGTGCATCGGCCGGTGTGGAAGTCGCGCAGCTCGGCAAGCGCGGCCCCTGCGATGGCCGGGTCGGCGTAGACCGGGGCGGCCCCCGGCGTGGTGCCGCCGTTGCACCCGGGGAACGCCACCGGTGGACCGGAGAGGTTGCCGTGGGGGCTCACCCCGCTTCCCGTCCTCGGCAGCCGCCCGGAGACGAAGATGTCGCGCAAGTTAAGTGTCTGGACGTCGTAGCCGGCCAGGTAGATCTCGAAGTCGAGGGTCGGGATCGCCCACTCGGTCCAGAGCACCGCCTTGGCCAGCACCGGCGCCTCGTCCTGGTTGGTGATCGCGATCAGCGTCGTCCGCCCCGTGAACGGATCGTCGAGGTCGACTTCGAAGTATGGGAACAGCAGCGTCGCGGCCGGCACCGCGTCGGTGTCGCATTTGCCGGCCGCCGCCGGATCGGCGCCGCAGAGCAGCGCGGCAAGGGCGGCACAGGAGATCAGGCTTCGCACGGTGCTCATGGTCGCTCCTACGGTCGAACATTGTAGGCATACAGGGAGAACGTCTGCGATCCCTGCGGCACATTGGCCGCAACGACTCGGATGCTGATCGAGGCGCCGCTCGCGAACGTGCCAGGAGGCAGGAAGACCGCCTCCACCGTGTTGATCCGGTCGTCGGGGCAGGTGCAGACTGGGAAACGATAGGAGTAGCCGTCGTCGGTGCCGATGAGCGCCTCGTTGAACGCGTTGCCGCGCCACGCCCCGCCGTTGACGCGCAGGTCGAGGTCGTTGATGAGGGCGGCCTGCGAGTCGCCGTTCACTAGCGTCGGCAAGTCTGTCCACACGAGAACGATGTAGGTCGGGAGTGCGCCGTTGTCGATCGTCTTGGTCAACGACAAGGACTGCCCGGTGAAGAGGGGGGTCGTCTCGTTGATCATGAAGCGCTGCGCCGCGTCGGTCAGCCTGTTCAGGTTGACACGGCCCCAGCCGTAATCCGGGCTGGGGCGGTGGTCGCCGCCGTTCTCGCCCAGACCTCCGAGGTCGTCGGCCGTGGCGATGAGGGCGGCCTTGATGAGGCTCGGCGTCGGGTTGATGTTGATGGGGGGGTCCAGCATCCTCTTGCGCAGCAGTGCCGCCACCCCGGTCACGACCGGCGCAGCGAAGCTCGTGCCGCTGCCGTAGGTGTGGTAGCTGAGCGGCGAAGTCGGGAAGTACTTGGAGCAGCCGGTCACGGAGCTCAGGGTGTCATATCCAGGGTGCTGATAAGGAACCGTCGAGAAGACCCGCACGCCGGGAGCGACGAGGTCCGGTTTGATGCGGGTGTTCCAGCTGACCGCCGCCGAGGGGTAGGGATTGAACTCCTTGCCGCGGGAGCTGAAGTCGGCGACGCTGGCGATATGGGTGGCGTTGTTGTTCGGCGGGCGATCGAGATTGGCATCCGAGTTCACACTGTCACAAGGTCGGCACGCGAGCGGTGGATTCGGCGCCGGGCGGTCGTTCTCGGTGGCCCCGATGGCGATCACGTTCTTGGCGGTGGCCGGGCTCGCCACCGAGTCCCAGAGGAAGGTGCGGCAGGTCGCGCCGTACTCGTTGTTCGGATCGAAGGCGGCGTAATTGCCGGCCGAGAAGACGAAGGTCATGGGTTGCAGACCATCCTCTTCTGGCGGCTTGGCATCGCGCACGCGGTTGTCGAAGAATCGTGCCCTCGCCTCATACCCGTTGACCGGGCGGTACGGGTTTCGTCCGGTGTCCCGCATGTTCCAACTGTGGTTCGCGATGACTGCTCCACGGGCGTAGGCGTCGTCGATTGCCTGCTGCTGCTGGGTCGTGTCCCGGATCGTCTCGAGCCGGGCGAAGTAGACCTTGGCGCCGGGAGCGACGCCGGAGCCGTAGTGGTAGCCCAGGCTATCCTTGGCACCGGAGCCGAAGCCGATGACGCCCTCCCCGACGATGATCCCGGACACCATGGTGCCGTGTCCTGCTTGGTCGTCCGCGGTCGGCGTCAGGCCCCCACCGTCGTGGTAGACCGCGATCCCGTCGAGGCGCTCCGGGTTCTCGAGGTCGGGGTGGTGGCTCCCCAGCGGCCCGGTACCGTCGTCGTACCCGAGGTCCATGACGGCGACCACCTGTTGGTTCGAAGTGGTGAGAAGACCGCGACCATTGAGCCAGCTACGGTACCCGGGAGCGGTCACGCTAGTACCGTTGTGGTTCCCGGCGACGATCTGGCCCTGCTTCTCGTCCGACGGGGTTCCTTCGCCGTGCCGGGTGACGCTCAGGAGGTCGGGATCGTCGGCAACGAGCGCCAGGAGCTGGGCGCGGTCCGCCCGGACCCGAAGCTCGGCTGTGGCGTCGGCGGGAGAGTCGAGGACTTCCTCCGCCACGACACCGGGAGGCAGGATGGCGGCCTTGAGAAAGAGGTCGGTGCCGTAGACGAACTGCAGCCAATAGCTCTCCTCGCTCCCGAAACCCACGAGATCGCGAGCGATGCGGTCCGTGGTCAGATAGGGTCCTGCCCAGCGTAGGTAAGGCGCCGCCGCGCAGTTGTGGAACACAGGCGCCTGCGTGTCGCGGGTTCGGACGAGGAACGTCGCGTCCTGGAAGTAGGCGATTTCCTCGAAGCCGCACCGCGAGAGCGACTGCCGCCATTCATCCTTGATCGGATAGGCGAACTGAACGAGCCAGAGCCCCGGTACCGCCCGGGGAGGGAGGATCGCGGCGACCATCGGATCGGATCGCCGATGCCGCTGGCTTGGTTCGGCGACGTGCCAGGGAAGGCGGATCTCAACTCGTTCGCGGACGGAGAAGCTGAAGCCTTCCGAGGCCAACGTGGCCTTTAGCGCAGCGGCCCCGCCCGGGGGCAGGTGAGTCACGACGAAGCTCTCGTAGTCGATCGCTGCGTCGCCAAGCCGAAGCGCAACGTTGGGCGGCAAGGGAGCGAACGCCGCCCCTGGCCCGAGTTCCTCGGTGGTGGGATCCCTGAGCTTCTTGTCGATGGTGAATCGCGTCAGACCGAAAAGCGGCGACGACCACTCTTCGGCCCGAGGTGCGGACGCGGCTTCGGCCTCGCCGGTCGCGAAAAGAGAGAAGGCAGCGGAGATCACGATCGCTCCAAAGACTCGCATCGAGATTCCTCCTTGCGCACACTAGCGCTAAATGAATGGCTAGATAATACCGCAAAGGAGAAGAATTACGGTAACCAAGCCGGCGAAGCATGCCTGGGTTACCTCTCGGCAGGGTCGCGACTCCATCGCGCACGGGCGTGGCACTATGGCGGTGCGGGCGTCCCGCGTCGCTCCGGCCGGGCTCCGACCCGCGGAGGGCAAATCCAATGAAAGGTTTACGGCAAACAGCCCTGGGGCTGGTGGTGGGGTTGTGTCTTCTGGCCGCGGCGCCGGCGGCGCTGGCCGACGGCGGCCGGACGCCGGCCCTGCGCGCGGCCGCTGAGCGGGCAGACGGATGGCTCCCGGCATGGCTCGCTCGGGTCGCGGCGTGGCTGGGGTGGGACGAGGCGGCCGGAGGGCGGGCCGCGAAGCCGCGGGCGGTCTACGGCACGGCATGTGCCGACCATGGCAGCACCTTTGACCCCAACGGCGCGCCGTGCCATTGACCATAACGACTGTGGGCGGGAAACGCCACGCGGCCTCCAAGATCTTTCACGTCCTCGACGGAGCGGTCCACGGCCTCGTCGCGTAGAATCAACGTAGGTGAGCCAAGGCGACGAGCACGAAGTCGCGCGGGAGACGGTGGAGCGCTTCGCCGCCGGGCAGGCGTCGGCGGCGGAGTGCTCGCTCGTCGTCCGTCACCTGCTGGCCGGCTGTCCGACTTGCCGGGCGCCCCTGGTGCCTCCACCCGTGCCGCTGGAGGCCTACGGCGCCCCGTTCGATCGGGCGGAGACGGCGTTCCTCAAAGTCGTCGCCAAAGAGCGCGCCGGGCGCCTGCTGCAGGAGCTCGAGGCGCATCCCGCGGAGCAGCGCGAACTCCGGGTCCGCAACGCACGCCGCTTCACGTCGGTCGAGCTGGCGGAGCTGCTGGCCGAGCGCAGCGTCGCCGAGGCCCGCAACGGCCCACGGGGCGCGTGGCTCGCGGCGCGCGCGGCGGTCGCGGCGGCGGAGGGCGCCGCCCGTGCCCCCTCCACGAGCCGCGAGGCGGCGCACGACGGGCTCGCGCGGGCGTGGAGCGTGCTCGGCAATGCCCATCGCCTGCGCAGCGAGGTCCCCGAGGCCGAGGCCGCCTTCGAGGTCGCTCTCGGGTTCCTGCAGCGCGGCAGCGGAGCCCCGGGGCCGCGCGCCTGGTACTGCCGGCTGCTCGCCTCGCTCCGGCTGTTCCGCCGCGAGCTTGCGGCGGCTCATGCGCTGGCGTCCGAGGCGGCGGCCCTGTACAACCGGCTCAGTGACCCTGCGGGGGAAGCGGCTGCACAGATTCTTGTAGGCGTCGTCGCGATCCACGCCGGCGATTCCAGCGCAGCCTTCGCTCCCTTGGAGAGTGGGATGAGCCTCGCCAAGCGCTGCGGAGACGAGCACTTGTGGCGTCTCGCGGTCGGCAACGTCCTGCATTGCCACATCGAGCTCGGCCAATTGCGCGAGGCGCACGCAATGTTCCTCGCGGCGGGAGCGCTCTTCGAGTTCTGCGAGGAGGGCATCGTCGCGCTCAAGTGGGTCTGGACCGGGGCCCTCGTCGAGCGCGACCTCGGCCTCCTCGAGTCGGCCGCCGCCCGCTTGGTGGAGGTGCGCGAAGGCCTCCTCGAACGCGACCTGCGGGTCGAGGTCGCCGACGTCTCGCTCGACCTGATCGGCATCTACCTGCGCCTGGGGGACGGCGCCGGCGTCCTGCGCACGGTGGGCGAGACGCTCCCGATCTACGCCGCCGTGGGCGCGACCCGCGAGCTGCTGGCGACCCTCATCGAGCTGACGAAGATGGCGCACCAGCAGGAGAAGGCCTTGGCCGCCCTCGCCACGGCCGCGCAGCAGATTCGGGGCCTGCTCTCGGAAGACGGCGGCTAGAGCCGCACCGGGCCGCGCTCGAACTCCCGCACGTACGACTCCACCTCCTCGTCCGTGAGGAGGCCCTTGTCCCGGAGCTTGCGGGCGAGGAACCAGAGCACGCCGCTCTGGACCCGCAAAAGGCTCGCGGGAAACGCGGGTTGGAAGGCGTGGCCGGTGCGCGCCTCGACCGACGCCAGGCTCGGCGGCCCGAGGTGTTCGGCGAAGAAGTCGGCGGGCTCGACGCCGATCGCCGCCAGCACGGCCAGGACGTGCTTGACCTTGAGGTCCACGCGCCCGGCCAGAAGCTGGCGGAGGTAGTCCCTCCCCATCCCGAGCCGCCGCTCCACCTCGGCGTAGGAGAGCCCCGCCTGCCGGATCGCCCGCTGTAGGGCCTCCGTCACTTCCCTCCCTCCCACCTCCCCTTGCTGCCGTGGGTGCATACGGGTGCTCTATACCACAATGCCGTGTCCAGATACCGTATTCATTCCTAGATACGGTTGACAGAACACAAATTGCGGTGAATCATCACCGCCATGCCGGCGCCGCAACCGCAGTTGCCCCACCTGCGCGCCGGCGAGCCGATGCACCTCGTGGCTTACCTGCCCACCCGCGAGCGGAAGCTCCTCGAACACGCCCTCGGGTGCACGCGCTGCCAGGCGCGGCTGCATCGGGCGCTCGAGCTGGAGCCCGAGCCGCAGCCGCCGGTCCAGCCGCTCGACCCGGAGTACGGCGCCGTCGTCGCCCAGGTCGAAGCCGGGCTCGCGGAGGCGGCCGAGCGGCTGGCGGCGGAGCGCACGCGCGCCGAGGCGGCGGTGGAGCAGGTGCTCGGCCTGCCGCCGGGCGCGCGGCGCCCCCGCATCCAGGCCGAGGCGCGGTTGCGCACGGTGCCGGTGGCGCACCTCCTTCTCGATCGCGCGATCGCCGCCGCGGCCGAGAGCCCGGACGACTCGCAGCACCTCGCCCTCCTCGCCCTCTTCACGCTCGGCGAGCTGGCCTCCGAGCAAGGGCCCGCCGTCGCCGTGGGCGAGCTGAAGGTGCGGGCGTGGGCCGTGATCACCCGCGCCGCCTGGGTGCGCGGCGACTGGAACCTGGTCCGGGACGCTCTGGAGTGCGCCGAGGAGGTCATGGTGACGGAAGGCTTCCTCAGCCGCCGCGCGGGCTTCCGGCGCGCCGTGGCGCGCCTCCGCCTCGCCGAGCGACGGACCGAGACCACGGTCGCCGCGGCGGCTCACGCGGTCGACGCCCTGCTCCGCCCGTTCTTCCCCGAGTTCCGACGGCTGACCGCCGGGGACGAGGAGGAGAGCTGAAGATGGCGCTCCCCGCTCGCCGCGCAACCCTTCTCGGCCGGCCGGGACGCTTCCTGTGCGGCGGGGAAAGCTTCCTTCCTCGCACTGCAAGCTTGCTCGCTCGCTCCGCAAGCTTGTTGGCTCGGCTGACAGGCTTGTTAGCTCGCCTCGCAAGCTGGTCAGCTGGCTTTGCAAGCCGGCGAACGCGGAAAGGAAGCTTCCTTCTTCACTCGGGAAGCTTGCTGGGCGGAGTAGGAAGCTTGCCAGCTCGCTCAACAAGCTTGCAGATCGGCTCGGCATGGCTTCCTACCCAAGCTGGGAAGCTTCCTAGCCGGCTCCACAAGCCTTCCACCCGGCAAAGCAAGCTTGTCCTCCCGCTTCGCAAGCTTGCAAAGCGAGAAAGGAAGCGTGTCGGTCCGCTTTACAAGCTTGGGAGCCGAGAAAGGAAGCGTGTCGGGCCGCTTCGCACGCTTGCGCGCCGGGGGAGGACGCTTCCCCAGCCGCTTCGCTTTCGTTCCACCCCGCCGGTCGGACGGTCCGGCCGGTTTTTCCAGCAACCCTGTCCACTGTAGGAGACAAAGCCCCATGCCCGAACGGAACCTGCCCTCGCTGATCAGCGCCATGGACATCCTGAGCAGCAACCTCAAGGCGCGCCTGACGGAGTTCCCGCGGTTGGAACCCGTGCAGGCCGAGCTGGAGGCCTGGCTCGCCGAGACCCGCGGCCTCGAGAACGCCCAGGAGGTCTTCACCGCCCGGCTCCGGGAGACGAACGAGAGGCGCCGCTTGGCCACGGCGCGCGGCGTCGAGCTGTTCGCCCAGGCCGACGCCGCTCTCCGCGGCCAGCTCGGGACGAAGAACAAGATGCTCCACGAGTTCGGTCTCAGGCCCCGCGGCGGCCCGCGCCGGTCGAAGAAGGAGGAGCCGGCGCCGCAGCCCGGCCCGGCGTCGGCACCCTCGGCCGAGACCAAGTAGCGGCCCGGTGGCACCCGAGGAGCCGGGGGCGACGCAAGCCGCTCCCGGCGCCTGCATCCCGCTCTGCCGCCTGACTTCCTTTGGAGGGTGGAACCGCATGGCGATCGAACCGCCGAGAACATCCCGCAGCGTCTTCCACCCCGCCTTCCTCTGCGAGCGCTCGGTCGCGCTCCTCTGCGCCGCCGTCCTGCCGCTCGAGGCGCGGCCGACGCTGTTCGTACTGCGCCGGCCCGAGGCGGCGCCGGGCGACTACGCGATCCTCGCGCGCGACGGCTACGGACCCGAGGCGGAGCGCGCCGCCGAGCCCGTGGGCGAAGTGCGCAGCTTCAGCGAGGGCCAGCTCTTCGCGCTCCACCTAGCGGCCGGGCTCACCCGCTCCCCCTATGCGCTGGCCCTGGTGCTCGAAGCCGCCGGGCCGACCGCGATCCGGCTGGCCGGCGAGATCCTCCACCGCCGGCTCGGGGTGCGAGAGTGGCTGCGAGGAGGGTCGCAGCTCCTGCGGCCGCGGCATCCGGCGGCTAGATCGAGCATTCGGCGGGGGCGGGCGCCCCCGCCGGGAATCTTTGGCTCTGTCCTTGCTTAACAAGGATAAAGGCAGCTCCTTCGAGCCGAGGGCCGCGGCCGGAGCCATCGAGCTGCGGTGACGTTCTCCGGAGGAAACGATGAAAACACGCCGCAGACCTGGAGCCATTGCCCTCTCTCTGGTGGCCTACCTCCTGCTGGGGCTGGTCACGATCGGCGGCTGCAAGATCACGATCGGTGGGGGTGGAAGCTACGGGAACCTCGATCTCGGGGTGCCGCACTATCATCAGCCAGACCTCTTTCTCTGCGGACCGACCTCTGTCCTCATGTGGCGGGTATTCAACGGCCTCTCCTACTACACTCCTCCGCAGCTCGGCGACTTGATGGGCTGCCCCTGGCGCACTTCGGGTTGCTCGCGCGAGCAGATCGTAGACGGGGCCAGGAGGTACACCACCAGCGGATACGACGCCTATCTGGACGACTACGGCGGCATCGGGTGGCCCGATGTCCTTCGCGCCGAGTACATGTCTCGCCAGATCACGTCGGTGAACAACGGCGTTCCGGTGATTGCGATCATCGAGAACAACAGCCAT
The DNA here is from genome assembly GCA_035536455.1 of Thermoanaerobaculia bacterium. Lineage (GTDB taxonomy): Bacteria > Acidobacteriota > Thermoanaerobaculia > Multivoradales > UBA5704 > DASUNQ01. Next base: position 76,912 of record DATLOC010000040.1, read on the forward strand.
GCGGTCCTCGTCCACGCCGGTAACTACACGACCGCCGCGAACGGGCTCAAGCAGTGGGATTACGTGAAAGTCAATGATCCGTTGGCGAATGGACCCTATACGCGGTGGGTTGCCGGCGATTGGATGAGCGTGAACATCCACCAAGTCATCTCGCGCGCTGCGACCTCCGGGTGGGAGGAAAACTTCAACGAATGGGGCGATGAAACGCAGGCCCGCGGCTGGCACGGGTGGCCACCTATGGACGGTGAGTGGCCGCCGGAGTACTGACGCGGCGGCGACGAGGAGAACACCTAATGCGCACCCTCAACCTGGCCTTCGCTCTTGCCCTGCTGCTCTCGGTTGCGTCGGAGACCCAGGCCTGGCCTGCTCAGTGGTTTCTGGAGAGCTGCCCCGCGGCCTTCGACATCGAGGCAGCGAAGTTCGCCCAGGCGGTCCGCCGGGCGCGCCCGGGCTCTCCGGTCTACGTGCCGCACCCCTACCCCAAGACGGAGCACGCGGTCTTCGCCAACTTCGTCGAGCAGTTCCGGGAGATGTCGTTCGACGACGAGCCAGAGCGGGATCTCCGCGCGCTTCTGGACCAACAGCTCATCCGCTACGACGTGGTCGAGGTCGCGGAGTGGCAGATGCGATGCCGACCGATTCGTGGCACGTCAGATCGCCGCTTCCTGCTACGCCTCTTCCATGTCGGGACTGGTGAGGAGGTGGGGCGGATGACGCTCCACGAGAGCGGCCTCCTTGGAACACTGAACTTCTCGGACGATGGCGGGCCGATCCGGTTGGGTGACGGGCATAACATCGAGAGTTTCGATGAGGCGGCGGCCGCCGCGCGGGCGGCGGGGATCAATCCGAAGGATCTCCAGTACATCACGCTCGGCGGCGGCATCGCGTGCTACGACGCCATACCGTGCATCGCCTTCCGGCAGGGCGGAAGAGTCTTCTTCTATCGCTCGGGCAAGCTCTACGAGCTGGAGCACGAGAAGGTGCGGGTCGACGCGCAGCGCTTCGGAGGCGAGACGCCGGAACGGGCTGCGGCGATCAAGATGCTGCGGCCAGGGGAGCGCTTCGTGACCCTCGGGGGCTTGAATATGACGATCGCCAAGCCCATCAGAGACCGGTAGCGCGTCAGGGCAGACTACTTGCGCGGCGCACTTCCAGCCGTCGCTCCAGGACCAGTTCGAGGTCCTAAGGCTCGACGATGCCGGCGCGCAGGGTGCCGACGGCGGCGAACAGCTCCTCGCGCTCCTTCTGCCCGACCTTGAACTTGTCGAGCGTCGCCGTCAGGTGCTTGACCGCCGTGTCCCAGTGGGCGGCCGAGATCTTCATCCCGGCGTGCGACGCTTTCATGCTCCGCCCCGTGTAGTAGCAGGGGCCGCCGCTCATCTCACAGAGCTGCTCGACGACGAGCTGGCGGATCTTCTTGAGCGACTCGGTGCTGTGCCCGGCGAAGAACGGCCCGAGCTGCGGGTCCGCCGCCATCCGCCCGATGAAGTCGTCGGTCACGGCGGCGATGGCGTCGTAGCCGCCCAGGCGCTTGTAGAGCGACGCGTCCTCGGCCGCGGCGAGCGGCGCCGCCAGGGCTACCGAAAGTAGCACTGCGCCGCCGATGAAAGCCTTGGTTCGGAGCATAGTTCCCTCCCGAGAGAGCTCGACTGCAGTCCATTGGCTTCTACGCGCGGGCCGAGCGCCCGGATGAGTCCGACTAGCGGCCGAACCGACTCCGAATCAGTCCACGTTGAACACCGGACGTTCGCAGGTTGGACCGGCCTGTAGCTCGCTTTGTGTGTATCGGCTGTCTTGGTACAGCCGAATGGGATGGCAGCCTGTACCGAGACCGAATTCGACGACGTAGTCGCCTGGAAGCAGGCTGGTCCGAAGGACGCCGCGTTCCCTCTGGACGAGGTTCCCTCCATCGTCACCAAGCCAGATGTCCACCGATCTGGAGTTGCCGGTGATCTCGAGCTCGAGGTACGTGCGGTTCTCGTAGACGTGGCTCATTGTGCTGGCCGTAGGAGAGAGTGAACTATCTAAGCGTGTCGGCCAACGTGATGCCCCTCACTGGCTGCGTCAGCAGTCCGGTGCAGGGGCCGGGTTCGGCGTCGACGATATTTCTTTTTCTCCTCTGACCACTTGCGCAATGTACTCTCTATACTTTTCATCACAACGTGCCACCCTATCGCTGATTTCCTTATCCAACTCCTCTTCGGCAAAGAGCCTATGTGCCACACGCTGTACGCCTGGGCCCAAGACTACCGGATCCCGAAAGATGTGCCCTACAAACTGCTTGGACTCGCCGGGAATGAGGTCAAAGAGCGCGCGAGTCACCCAATACGTAGTGCTAAGCAGCTTGTGGAACTGCTCCCGAATATACATGAAAGCAAACACCGACGGATTGCCGAATTCAAGTTTGGCAGGATTCTTGGCCTCTGGGTTCGACGGCAAGAGGAGATACAAGCCCGGTTTACCATTCTCGTCCGTATAAATCCTCGCGTCAGAAGACACAAGAGCATGATGCTGCGAGAGATCCCTATAGTCCTTCAGGCGACTTCCGTAGGAACCCCAATAACCTCGAAGAAGGTCGTCTAGAACAGGATGTAGCACCACCTTCCCTTGAGCCACATCCTTCATCACGTCGCCAAGGCTGCTCTTGAGGCCGATTGACAGCCCTCGTGAAATATATGGGACCAATGCATTCTGCGTTCGGCGCGCCGCCTCTAAGAATGTGTCGATCATGAAGCTAAGCTGGTCCCTGTCCTCTGGCCCCAGCACTAACGGGGTTCTGTCGCCAGGCCCTCTCCAATACAACTCGTTCAACGATGCTTCGCTGAAGGCGAGCGCATTCTATGAGGGCATTGTGCGCAGACGAAAGGGCATAAGGAAGCATCTCCAGATGAAAATGCGCGGAGCTATACTTCTCGAAGTCTTCACGAAGCTTGTCGGTAAGCTTATACTGCAAGCCATTAAGGTGAGGTATCAGGCTATTACCAGACTTGTACACTCAGACTCCCGCTGTGACGCCGAACGGTTGACCGGCTGAGCGTGCGGCGTCAGGCGTCCGCTCGAGCCGGCGGGTTGGGCCTTTCAAGAGCTTGACGGATTGATTTGAGCTCCTCCTCGCGGAGTTTCTTCAGTTCGGTAGCCACGGGATCTGGTGCGGTCATTCCACCATGATAGGGCCTGAGATCGATGACGGTCCTTTCCGACACCGTCCGATCACCGTAGGAGTACGTCGCTGAAACCGCGAACGTTGATGGAGTTACGGACGGGTCGGCATCCTTGCCCAGGACAACGAAACCTTGGGCCAAACCAAAAACAATCTCCACGTCCGGTGGAAGCTGCTGAATCGGCTCTTGAAAAGCTACCGTTGACCGTAGGTTCACTCCGTCCTTGCGCCCGTACTGGTAGAAGTCGCGGTCCAGTTCCAGCCGCAAGTCGTGTGCCGCCGTCCGTCCGCGGTTAGCGATTCGAAGGAAGAAAATAGGATTGTTCGCAACGGTAAACACACTGACCGCAATGTACGGTCGGAGAGATGCCTCGTTTTGGTCCCGCATCACCTGTAGGACTCGTTCGTTGGCGCGCATCATCCTGAATGTCGCCCAGGCATAGAAGGCCGTGATGACCACCAGAGCGCCCGTCAGAAGTTCTATTGTCATCTGCTTCCTCTGCCGTGCTACCAAGTCCCGCCGCCCAACGGCGTATGAGTGCAGCGGCAACACTCGGGCGAAAGCCCGAGTGTTGTCCGCTGCAACAAGGGGGTTAGACGGCTCACTTTTCAGACGGTTCGGCTGCGAGTTGCGCTAAAAGTGCGGGGTCGGCGAGCCCCTTCTCATCGCTCGAGAACATGTTGTCGTAGCGGATCTTGTCGGCAATCCCGACAAGGCCCGGGAATAGCGAGGATGGGCTTATACCGACGCGAAAGAGATGGTAGCGGATGTGCGGGAAATGCGTACAGGGGATTTCAATCTTGGTCAGCATGAGGTCGGCGTTCTTAGTGGTCTCCTCCAATGACGGTAGACGCTCAGGTCCCTCACTCGATTTGGCATGAATGGTGAACGCGCCCGCTTGAGCTCGGATGAAAGGCGAGATGTGTTCAGGAAAGTAGACCGTGGTCTGGTCAAGAGAGAAAGGCGTCGGTAGGTCGCGGGTGTTGAACACGGCTTCACGGTAGGAGTACGCCCACACCACGCCTGGATCCGAATCTAATGGGGGGTCTCTCACGGCAAACCAAAGACCCACCAATGGGTTCGTGCTCCAATCGAGCAGCCGGGTTGGTAGGCGATTGTGTTGTGCAAGCGCGAGCCATTGCCAATCGGTTGCAGGCGTGTGGTCGAGGTAGGGAATCGACTCACGCTTGAACTCCTCCAGCATCTCGACCTCCCTTTGGAGGCAGCGAGATCGCTGGAGATCTCTTCCGGCCGAGGGAATCAACGGCCAATCCCGCTCCTTCGTCTGGCCGCGGAATAGGACTTCGGGGCTGGAATAGAGCCAGGTGGCGACCTCGATAAACGCGCTCAGCGTGTTCACTTCAAACACCCTGGGACCGCCCTTTTCCTTCGTTTTGAGGTATCTATCCATATGTCTTCTAGCGACCCGGTAATGGCAGGAGTTCGGGTTCTTCGCTGCGCCAGACGACGGTCTACCGAAAGCCGCCTAACCTCTGCTTATACGGATTGGCCGGCTCTGGTTCTGGACAATAGCCGGCATCGAGCTGTCCGCCTATGATCCGGTGGCGGGACGGGAACCTCAGCCGCATCTCACGCCTGGTTAATGAGTTAGGAGAGTGTAGCAGAGACTGCGTGCGAGCAGATGCGACGCGGACGTGTCGTCTATGCGGCGCTGGACGGGGTCAGAGTTCGAGAACCCCCGCCCAGATCCTTCGCTGCGCTCAGGATGACGGCACTGCGAGCTTCGGTCGGCTGGGCACCACGCCTACGTCCCCGACTCGCGGAACACCAGCCGCTGGCTGCCGGCGACGTTGGCGCGCTGCTGCACCTTTCCCGATGGCCAGCGCACCACCACCCGGTCGGCTTTCGCCGCCCGGCCCAACCCGAAGATCGGCTCGACCTGCGACTGGGAGAGGTAGCTGCTGCCGGTGCGCACCAGCCAGCGCTGGGTGGCGCCGCCGGTGGTGACTTCGACGACCGTCCCCAGGCCGTCGCGGTTGCTCTTCGAGCCCTCGAGGCCGATCTTGAGCCAGCGGCCCTGCCCGCCGCCGGCGTTGGCGAAGACCTGGGCCGGGCCGCCGTTGTTGGTCAGCACGAGGTCGAGGTCGCCGTCGTTGTCGAGGTCGCCGTAGGCGGCGCCGCGGGCGACGCGCGGCTTGGCGAGGTCGCCGCCGGCGGTCGCCGTCACCTCTTCGTAGCGGCCGGCGCCGGCGTTGCGGAAGAGCTGCGTCGGCTGGCGGAACTTGACCTTGGTCTGCACGTTCTCGACCTCGGGGTCGAGGTGGCCGTTGCCGAGCAGGATGTCGAGCCAGCCGTCGAGGTCGTAGTCGAAGAAGAAGGCGGCGAAGGCGAGGGTCAGCAGGGTGCGGCGGCCGATCTGCGAGGCCGGCGCCACGTCGACGAAGAGCTGGTTGCCCTCGTTGCGGTAGAGCGCCACCATCTCGTTGGCGAAGTTGCCGATCACCAGGCTGTGGCGGCCGCTGCGGTCGTAGTCGGCGGCGTCGATGCCCATGCCGCCGCGCGCCACGCCGGTCTCGGAGAAGGCCATGCCGGAGGCGACGCCCACCTCCTCGAAGGTGCCGTTGCCGCGGTTGCGGTAGAGGAGGTTGGGCTGCGTGTCGTTGGCGACCGCGAGGTCGGGCCAGCCGTCCCCATCGAGGTCGAGCACCGCCACGCCGAGCGACTTGGCGGAGGGCTTGGAGATCCCCGCTTTCTTCGTCGCGTCCTCGAACTTCCACGCCCCCTTGTTGCGGTAGAAGCGCGGTGAGGCGCCGGGGTAGGACTCCGGCGTGCAGTAGGACTTGCTCTTGCCGTCGAGGGTGCAGAAGAGGTCGGTCTCCGGCGTCCAGCTGACGTAGCGGGTGGCGAGGACGTCGAGCCGCCCGTCCTTGTCGGCGTCGAGGAGGGCGACCGAGGCGCCGAACTCGTAGTCGCGCGACAGGCCGGCCGCCGCGGAGACGTCCGCGAACTTGCCGCCGTCGTTGCGCAGCAGGTAGTCCTGCCCGACGCAGGAGAGGTAGAGGTCGGCGTCGCCGTCGTTGTCGAGGTCGCCGGCGGCGCCGCCCAGGCAGTAGGCGGCGATGCCGAGGCCGCTCTTCGCCGTCGCGTTGGCGAACTTGAGGCCCCCCTGGTTGGTGTAGAGCTCCTGCGTCGTCGCCTTCCCGGGCTTGCCCGGGAAGTTGCGGCCGTTCAGGAACAGCACGTCGAGCCGGTCGTCGCCGTTGGCGTCGAAGAGGACGACGCCCGGCCCCATCGTCTCCGGCAGCCACTTCTTGCCGAAGGCGCCGGTGTTGTGGGTGAACTTGATCCCGCTCGCCGCGGTGACGTCGGTGAAGCGCGGGCCGGCGGGGCGCGCGGGTTGGCCCGGCTGCCGCGGCTGCGAGAGCAGCGGCAGGGCCAGGAGCAGGCAGACGAGGATCGACCAGGATGTCTTCTTCATACGTCTCCGAGAGGTCCGGCTGGGTCTACCCGCCGGCGCTGACCACCGTCTCCGCCCCCACCGGCGCGCGGCGGCGGCGCGGGTCGAGGAAGGCGCGGATCTCCTCCGGCGGCACCGTGCGGTGCTCGTGGATGGACTGCCGCTCGTTGTTGTCGTGCGGGTGCTTCTCGCGGTACTCGCCGGTCAGCTCCTGGCTCGCCTCGTCGTTCTTGAAGCGCTCGTAGAGCTTCTGGTGATAGGCGGCCTTCTCGGCGTCGCCGAGGCCGCGGCGGGCGAGCATCAGCGTGTAGTGGGCCATCAGATCCTCGGGGTCGATGGCGAGCACCCGGTCGAGCTCGCGCACGGCGCCCTTGTAGTCGCGCTTCAAGAACAGCACGCGCCCGATCTGGTTCAGCACCACGCGGTCGCGCGGGTACTTCGCCACGGCGGCGCGGAAGTGGGCGAGCGACTTGTCGTAGGCGCCGACCGTCTTCTCCAGGACGCCCAGGAAGTGGTGGGTGCGCGCCAGCTCGGGGTCCATCTTGAGGGCGCGCCCAAGCACCCGGCGCGCCTCGTCGAGGTCGCCCTCGCCGAGCGCCACCCGCCCGAGGTTCACCCAGCCGTCCACGTACTTGGGCTCGATCTCGGTCACCTTGGCAAAGGCGGCGCGGGCGCCGCGCAGGTCGCCCTGGAGGAAGAGCCCGATGCCGTAGTCGTTCCAGCGCTCCCGGTCCCCCTCCTGGAGGGCCGGCCGGCCCATCGCCGGCAGCGGCGCGCCGCCGTCCACGACCTTGAGCTCCTGGGTGTCCTCGGCCACCAGCACGATCGGCAGCCGCGGCACACCCTTGACCTTCCCCGAGACGCGCGAGGTGTCGCCGGTGAAGACCATCGGGCGGTCGTCGAAGTGCTTGGTCACCACACCCGGCAGCGACTCGCCGGCGAAGGAGAAGTGGGTGTTAAACCAGGAGAACTTCCGGTAGTTGAGCTTGGCGTGGAGGCGGATCGTGTCGCCGGCGTCGGGCGGCACCTGGAGCCGGAAGTGGACGGTGTCGGCCGCGCCGGGCGGGATCAGGCGGACGTAGACCGTCGCGCGGGCGGCCCAGGCGTTGCGCTTGTTGATCGGGTTGCCGCTGCGGTCGATCAAGAGCGCGCGGTAGAAGTGGGCGTCCGGCGACACCGGCGAGTCTTCGTCCGCCATGCCGCTCCAGTAGACGACCTTGCCGCGGTCGTCGGTCGCCTTGAGCTCCAGCCAGCAGTCGTAGGCGTCCACCGTGCCGCCGGGGAAGAAGTGGCCGACGCCGCGCGTCCGCACCACGACGTCGACGCGCGTCGACTCGCCGCGCCGCACCGTCGCCGGGACGCGGTCGAGCGGCGCGTAGATCGTCTCGGCGGGGCCGGCGGCGCCGCCGCCGCTCCCCACCGCCATGCCGCTCTCCTCGCCGACCGCGAAGGTGGTGGCGAGCTGCGGTCCCTCGCTCGCGGGGCCGCGCTCGTCCTCGCCGGCCGCGGCGGCGCGCGCCTCGGTCATGGCGAAGATGTCCACGGTGAGCTGGCGCGCCTGGAGGAAGTCGACGACCGCCTTGAGCTGCTCGGGGTCGCGGTTGGCGATCGGCAGCGCCGTGTTGGCGGCGGCGAAGCGGTGGGAGCGGATCATCCCCTCTTTGGCGCCGGCGTCCTCGGAGGCGACCTTCGGCATGTGGCAGTCGATGCAGTTCTTCGCCTCGGGCGGGTAGTAGAAGGAGCGCGCCCCCTCGCCCGAGACCCCGCTCGCCTGCCAGTTGTCGTACTCGTTGAAGCCGCGGATCCAGCGGTAGCTGTTGACCGGCACGTCGAGGTGCACCTTGTGGCAGGAGGAGCAGAACTCCGGCGAGTAGGTGCCGCGGAAGAAGGGCTTCAGGAAGGTGCGGCGGTGCGGCTCAGGGTCCATGCGCACGAGCAGGTCGTGGACGGCGTTGAGCGCGCGGCTGTCGCTCGTCGCCATGCCGTGGAGGGGCGGCACCTCGATCTCGTAGTCGCCCTGCCCCATCGAGCTGCGGACGTTGGAGATCATGTGGCAGGCGGTGCAGGTCAGGCCGGCCTGCGTCTCAGGGCGGTCGATGATCTCCTTGATCGGCGTGTCCATGAGCCCGGACTGCAGGATCGCCGGGTCGTGGCAGCCGCCGCACCACTTCGAGGAGGTGACGCCCGCCACCTCCTGCATGTACTCGATCGACTTGCGGTACCACTGGTTGTTGAAGCTCGAGAAGTGGTGCGCCGAGCTGTCCCACTGCTTGACCAGGTCCGGATGGCAGCCCGAGCGGCCGCAGCTTTGCGGGTCCATGTAGATGCGCGAGGGGACGACGCCTTTGTTCGAGGTGTGGACCGAGGAGGGGAAGAAGGGGCCGTCCTTGCCGCCCATCGCCTCCTGCCGCATGACGAGGGAGGCCGGCGGGTTCTGGAAGACCACCTGGTTCTTCGCGCGGTAGCTCTGGAAGCCGGTGGCGAGGGCAGGGATCAGGAGCGCGGCGGCGACGCCGGCGGCGGCGAGCCGCCAGGTGCGCGGCGCGAGCTGGCCGCGGAGCGCCCAGAGGAGAGCGAGGAGCCCGACGACCGAGAGCGCGATGTGGGTCCACAGCAGCGGGCGCATCGGGCGGGTGTTGCCCACCCAGACGAGGGCGATGCCGGAGAGCGCGGCGGCGAAGAGGAGGAGCCCGGCCGGGAGCATCCCCGGCCGCGTGCGGCGCCGCCACCACCAGATCGCGAACGGCACCGTCACCGCCACCCCGAGGACGAAGTGGAGGGCGACGCTCGCGAAATAGATCATGTGCGGGTCGCCCTCGGACGCCAGGTAGGCGCTGTTGGCGACCAGGAGCGCTCCCAGGATGGCTAACCAGCGGGTGCCGCGGCGGGTCTCTTCAGGCATGTTCGACGGCCTCGCGCTCATAAGAAGTCAGGCGTCCTCATAGGGCTTACGCTGAGCGGCCTTGCCGGCCGCTGGTGCCTGCCCAGGAGGACTCGCGAACCCTAGCAGGGTCGCACTAACGGGGTGCCAGCGGCGTGCCAGAAGGGGACGCGTAGAATCCGCCGCATGCCCCCCGCCACGCCCGGGCCGGTGGAGATCGCCGGCGCGCTCTCGCGGCGCGTCATCGGCCAGGAGACCGCCGTGCGCGAGCTGGCCGTGGCGCTGGCCAAGAAGCTCGCCGGGCTGCGTGTCGGCAACATCCTGCTCATCGGCTCCTCCGGCACCGGCAAGACGACGCTGATGCGCGCCGTCGAGGCCTACCTCGCCGCCGACCCGGCGCTCGCCGGACGGTCGACGGTGGTGCGCATCCACGCCAACGTGCTGGGCGAGGAGGCGGGGCGCGGCCGGCCCGGCCAGGCGGTCCTGGCGCGCCTCCTCGAGCGGGCGCGCGAGCAGCTCGGCGCCGACGCCGCGCCGGAGGCGGTCCTGGGCCGCGCCGCCTCGGGGATCGTCTTCGTCGACGAGGTAGACAAGATCCGCTCCCACGTCGGCGGCCAGGCGAATGTGCCCGGCATCCGCGCCCAGGAGGCGCTGCTGACGCTGATCGAGAACGAGGCGGTGCAGCTCGACCTGCCGGCCTGGGCGGGGGGCGGCACCACGACGGTCGACTCGAGCGGTCTGGTCTTCGTCTGCGCCGGCGCCTTCGAGGGGCTCTACGACGCGGTCTACGACCGGGTGACCATCGGCCGCGACCGCGGCGCGCTGCAGCCGGTGACGGTGGTCGACGACGGCAGGGTGCACGAGGAGACGACCTTCGACCTCCGCCACTGGCTACGCAACGAGGACCTCTTCGAGTACGGCATGAGCCCGCAGTTCCTGTCGCGCTTCGACGCGGTGGTGCTGCTCGAGAACCTCAGCCGCGACGAGCTGGTGCGGATCTTCCTCGAGGCCCCCGACTCCGCCTTCCACCAGACCCGCGCCTACTTCGAGAGCCGCGGCGTCCACCTGGCGCTCTCGCCCGCCGCCGTGCGCCGCATCGCCGCCGAGGCCGCCCGCCAGCCGCGGCTCGGCGCCCGCGCCCTCAAAGAGGTCTTCCGCCGCGTCATCCGCGACTACGAGTACGACCCCGCCGGGACCGCCGACGGCGGCGTCCTGCCGATCGACCTGGCGGAGGTGGAGGCGGCGCTGGGCACGGCCTAGGCGCCGCCGCGTTGGCCCTGCGCCTCACGCCAGCAGCATCGGCAGCGGCTTCAGCTCACGGCGGAAGGGGTCGAGGATCAGGCCGAAGCCTTCCAGGGTCGTCGCTCCCAGCAGCGGGCTGTCGCCCTCCTCGCCGAAGATCACCAGCGAGTCGCCGCGCTGGCCTTGGTACTCGAAGATGGCGCTGCCGATCTCCCGCTCGATCCTCTCGCCGTTGGCGAGGATGAAACTGCGGCGGGAGTGGGGCTCGATGCCGATCTTCTCGAGCTGGCTCCGCGGCACCAAGGAATAGACGGCTCCGGAATCGACCAGGAAGGTCTCTTCGATCGCGCGCGAAGGGTCGGCGGGGTTGGCTACTTTCAGCTTGACGAACGTCAGGCCCATCGGTCCCTCGCTCCTGGGGATTCGGGCATCTCCGGCCGGAAGCGTATCAGCGCCCGCGCCCCGCGCGCCGCCGCCGGATCTCCCGGTAGCGCTTCCGCCGCTGGAAGGCGGTCCAGGCGTGGGGGGCCATGGAGAGGGCGATGAGGAGGACCGAGGCGGCGACGAGCTGGATCATGACCGCGGAGCGCTCGGGGCCGGCGGCGGCGGCGAGGGTGGCGGAGAAGTAGGTGAAGAAGAGGGTCGCCGGGAGGAGCCCCAGCGCGCTCGTCGCCAGGTAGAGGCCGAACGGCACCCCGGCGAGCGCGGCGCCGTAGTTGACCACCGCGAACGGCAGCGGCATGAAGCGCACCCCGACGAGGCTCCAGAAGCCGCGGCGGGCAATCGCGCGCTCGACGCGCTTCAGGCGCCGCCCGAAGAGGTGCGCCACGAACTCCCGCCCGAGCACGCGCCCGAGCAGGTAGGTGACGGCGGCGGCCAGGACCGTCCCGAGGAAGCTCCACGCCCACCCCCAGAGGGTGCCGAAGACCACGCCCCCGGCGATCATCATCGGCGCCGCCGGCACGCCGAGGGGGCAGAGCGCGACGTAGCTCGCCACCAGCGCCGCCGGCGCCCACCAGCTCTCCCGCAGCCGCTCGAAGGTGCGGAGGATCGCCTCGGCGGAGAGCTGGTCGGCGAGCGGCGTCCAGCGCAGGGCCGCGAAGCCGCCGCCGACGATGGCGATGAGCAACAGGAAACGGACCAGGAGGCGGCGCGGGAGGCGCGGCCGCTCGCTCGGCTCCGGCTTCACGGGGGGATCGAGGTCAGGGGGTGGTGGGGAGAGCCGGCGCGGCGCCGGCCGGCCCGTCGAGGAGGAAGAACACCCGCAGCTGCTGGTCGAGGACGCTCTGGGCGTTGGGGTCCATGAAGTTGAGGCGCAGCTCGTTGATGACCATCACCTCGACCTTCTGCCACTCCCCCCAGCAGTCGGCGCAGACCCGCTCCAGGAGCTCCCGTCCCTGCGCTCCCGGCAGCGGCGCCCGCCCGAGCGCCGGCGCGTCCGGCCGGCCGCAGCGCGCGCACTGCACGGTCGCCTGCGGGTCAGCGGGCATGGGCGGATTCTAACGGCGCCTGCTCGCGCCGCCCCTCCAGCTCGCGCCGGAAGTAGGCGATGGTGGTCTCGAGCCCCTCGGCGAGCGCCACCTTCGGCTCCCAGCCGAGGCGGGCGCGGGCGAGCGTGATGTCCGGCCGCCGGGTCTTGGGGTCGTCGACCGGCAGCGGCTGGTGGACGATCGGCGAGGCGCTCCCGACCGCGGCGCGGATCGTCTCGGCGAACTCGAGGATCGTCATCTCGTGCGGGTTGCCGATGTTGCACGGCTCCTCGAGGTCGCTCTCCAGGAGGCGCCAGATCCCCTCGACGAGGTCGTCGACGTAGCAGAAGGAGCGCGTCTGGCTGCCGTCGCCGAAGACGGTCATCGGCTCGCCCTGGAGCGCCTGCTGGATGAAGGCCGGCACCACCCGCCCGTCGCGCAGCCGCATGCGCGGGCCGTAGGTGTTGAAGATGCGCACGATCCGCACGTCGAGGCCGTGGACGCGGTGGTAGGCCATGGCCATCGCCTCGGCGAAGCGCTTGGCCTCGTCGTAGACGCCGCGCGGGCCGACCGGGTTGACGTTGCCCCAGTAGCTCTCCGGCTGCGGGTGGACGAGCGGATCGCCGTAGACCTCGGAGGTCGAGGCCAGCAGGTACCGCGCGCGCTTCTCCTTGGCCAGCCCGAGCGTCTTGTGGGTGCCGAGCGAGCCGACCTTGAGGGTCTGGATCGGCAGCTCGAGGTAGTCGATCGGCGAGGCCGGCGAGGCGAAGTGGAGGACGTGCCCCACCTCCTCGTCGAGCCAGAGCGGCTCGGAGACGTCGTGGCGCAGGAAGCGGAAGTCGGGACGGTCGCGCAGATGCGCGACGTTGTCCTCCCGCCCGGTCAGGAGGTTGTCCACGCAGAGGACGCGGTGCCCTTCGGCGAGGAGGCGCTCGCAGAGGTGCGAGCCCAGGAAGCCGGCGCCGCCGGTGACGACCGACCAGGGACGCCCGCTCACGAGCGGCCCTCGGCGACGCTCTGCACCCCGGCCGGCTTCGGCCGCCCCTCGGCGCGCCCGATCGAGACGTAACGGAACCCCTCCTCGGCCATGCGCTCCGGCTCGTAGAGGTTGCGCAGGTCGACGATCAGCGGCTGCCGCATCGCCGCGTGCAGCCGCTCCGGCACCAGCTTCCGGAACTGGTTCCACTCGGTGAGGATGACCAGCGCGTCCGCCCCCTCGGCCGCCTCGTAGGGGCCGTCGCAGAAGACGACCGCGGGGAAGAGCGGGCGGCAGGCGTCCATCGCCTCGGGGTCGAAGGCGCGCACCGCGGCGCCGGCGTCGAGCAGCCCCTGCACGATCGGCAGCGCCGGCGACTCGCGGATGTCGTCGGTGTTGGGCTTGAAGGAGAGGCCGAGGACCCCGATCGTCCTGCCGGCGAGCTCGCCGACCGCGCCGCGGATCTTCCCGAGCATCCGCTCCTGCGTCGCCTCGTTGACCTCCAGTACCGCCTCGATGATGCGGAAGCGCAGCCCCTGGTCGCGGGCGATCTGCGCCGCGGCGCGGGTGTCCTTGGGGAAGCAGGAGCCGCCGAAGCCCGGGCCCGGGGCGAGGAACTTGGGGCCGATCCGGCTGTCGAGCCCCATCCCGCGGGCGACGACGTCGACGTCCGCCCCCAGCGCCTCGCACAGCTCGGCGACCTCGTTGATGAAGGAGATCTTGGTGGCGAGGAAGCCGTTCGAGGCGTACTTGATCAGCTCGGCGCTCTCGACGTCGGTGATGACGAAGGGCACGTGCGCGGCGGCGAGCGGCGAGTAGACGTCGAGCATGAGCTGCACGGCGCGCGGGTCGCGGGTCCCGATGACCACCCGGTCGGGCTGCAGGAAGTCCTCGATCGCCGAGCCCTCGCGCAGGAACTCTGGGTTGCTGACGACGGCGAAGCGGTGGCGGTCGCGCGTCCCCTCCCTGACGATCTCCTCGATCATCTTGCCGGTGCCGATGGGGACCGTGCTCTTGGTGACGATGACCTTGTAGCCGTTGAGGTGCTCGGCGATCGAGGTCGCGACCTCGCGGATGAAGGTCAGGTCGGCGGCGCCGCTCGGCAGGGGCGGCGTGCCGACGGCGATGAACACCGCCTGCGCCTCCTCGATCGCCGGGGCGAGCTCGGTCGAGAAGCGCAGGCGCCCCTCGTCCATGTTCTTGCGCACCAGCGTGCGCAGCCCCGGCTCGTAGATCGGCACCTCGCCGCGCTGGAGGTCCGCGACCTTGGCGGCGTCCTTGTCGACGCCCACGACCTGCATGCCGAAGTCGGCGAGGCAGGCGCCGGTGACCAGGCCGACGTAGCCGCTGCCGACGACGCAGATGTTCATGGTTGCTGTTCCTTGTACCAGGAAACGAACCGCCGCAGCCCCTCGCGAATCGGCACCTTGGGAGCGTATCCCAAGAGCCGGCCGGCCTTGCCAACGTCGGCGTAGGTGATCGGCACGTCGCCGGGCTGCTCGGGGAGGCGCTCGATCCGCGCCTCGACCCCCAGCTCCTCGGCGAGCCAGCGCACCAGGTCGCCGAGCGCGGTGGTCTCGGCGCCGCCGAGGTTGACGATCTCGAAGCCGGGGGCGAGGTCGAGCGCCGCCACCACGCCGTCGACGATGTCGTCGACGTAGGTGTAGTCGCGGCGGCTGCCGCCGTCGCCGTACATCGGTACCGGCCGCCCGCGCGCCAGCAGGTCGGTGAACTTGTGGATCGCCATCTCCGGCCGCTGCGCCGGCCCGTAGACGGTGAAGAAGCGCAGGCAGGCGGTGCGCAGGCCGTAGAGGTGGTGGTAGTTGAAGCAGAGCAGCTCGCCGGCGCGCTTGGTGGTGGCGTAGGGGCTGATCGGCTTGTCGACCGGGTCGTCCTCGGCGAAGGGCACCTTCTCGTTGATGCCGTAGACCGAGGAGGAGGAGCCGAAGAGGAAGGTCGCCGGGCCGTGCCGCCGCGCCGCCTCGAGCAGGCGGAGAGTGCCGATGCAGTTGACGTCCTCGTAGAGGACCGGCTCGGCGAGGCTCGGCCGCACGCCGGCGCGCGCCGCCAGGTGGACGACGGCGTCGAAGTGGCCGGAGGCGAAGAGGCCGTCGACCAGCGCGGCGTCGCGGATGTCGCCTTCGACGATGCGCACGTCGGGGCGGCCGCGGAAGGGCTCGACGTTGCGCCGCTTGCGCGCCGGGTCGTAGAAGTCGTTGAAGTCGTCGAGGACGGTGAGGCGGTCGCCGCGCCCGAGCAGCCGCCGGACCAGGCGGGAGCCGATGAAGCCCGCCCCGCCGGTGACCAGGACGTGGCTCATCGGCCGGGCGGCGGAGGCTCGGTGGTCGCGGCGGGCGGAGGCTCCGTCGCGGCCGGCGGCTCGGGGGCGGGCTCCCGCCCCTGCCCCTGCGCGTCCTCGTAGCGCTTCTCGATCCCCTTCTTCTGCCGGCTGCGGATCAGCCAGCGCAGCAGCGGCGACTCGTCGACGCCGATCAGGATGTCGTTGACCGCGTCGTAGATCTGCGGGTCGTTGATCAGCTTGGCGGCCGCGCCTTCGCCGCGGTTCACCTTGTCGGCCACCTCGTTCAGGCTGCGCACGAAGCCGCGCAGCTCGTCGGTCATCTCGCGGCCGTAGGCCTCGTCGTTGACCAGGCGCGGCAGGAGCCCTTCCTGCGACTGCAGGTTCGTCGAGAACTCCTGGAGGTCCTGCACCACCTGGCGGGCGGTCGCCAGCGTCTGGTCGAACTCGGCCTTGGTCTGGGGGTCGTTGATCAGGCCGGGGAGGAGCCCGGGGCCGCTCTGCGCCTGCGCGATCAAGTTCTCCAGGCGGTCCACCGCGCCGGCGAACTGGTCGGAGAGCGCCGGGTCGTTGAGCAGCCGCGGCATGAGCCCCTTGCCGGTCTCCAGCTTGTCGGCGATCCGCTCGACGGTCTCGAAGGTGCCGATCATCGACTCGCGCAGCCGGCGCCCCGCCGGAGAGTCCGAGGTGAGCTCGCCCAGGAGCCCCTCGCCGCGCTCCATCCGCGCGAGGATCGTCGACAGCGACGCGGAGATCTCCACCACGTTTGCCATCACGTCCTCGCCCGAGGCGAGGAGGGCGTCGACGTTGGTCGCCGCGGCGGTTTCGATGCGCCCGCCCTCGGGCACCCGCGGCAGCCTCTGCGAGCCGGAGGTGAGCTCGATGAACTTGTCGCCGAGGAGGCCGAGGGTCTTGATGCGCGCCCGCGTGTCGGCCCGCACGCGGTCGGCGTAGCGGCTCTCGACGGTGATCCAGACGCGGATGAAGCGCTTGGCCGGATCCTCGGGGAGCACCACCTCCTCGACCGTCCCGGCGTCGACGCCGTTGAGCTGCACCGGGTTGCCGGCGCGCACCCCGGAGACGTTCTGGAAGTCGATGTAGTAGCGGTTCTTGCGCGCGAAGAGGTTGTTGCGGTCGCCGATCAGGAAGACGCTCAGGGCGAGCACGGCGACCGCCGCCAGCACCAGCAACCCCACCTTCAGCTCGCGGCCGACCTTACGCGGCATCCTCGTCCTCCTCGCGCCCGGCCAGGAAGGCCGCGAACTCCGGATGCCGCGTGCCGTCCGCCTCCTCCCAGCCGCCCAGGAAGGCGAAGCGGCCGCGGGTGAGGAAGCCGACGCGGTCGCCGACCTCGCGGCCGAGCTGCAGGTCGTGGGTCACCACCACCGCCGTCACGCCCAGCTCCTGCTGGATGCCGCGGATCAGCTTGCCGATGGTGGCCGAGGTCATCGGGTCGAGCCCGGTCGTCGGCTCGTCGAAGAGCATCACCTCCGGCTCGAGGGCGAGCGAGCGGGCGAGGGCCACCCGCTTCTTCATCCCCCCCGAGAGGTCGGCGGGCATCTTCCGCTCCACCCCCTTGAGCTTCACGACTTCGAGCTTCTGCTTCACCTTCTCGGCGATCTCCTTCTCCTCGAGTCCGCTGTGCTCGCGCAGCGGGAAGGCGACGTTGTCGAAGACGGTCATCGAGTCGAACAGGGCGCCGCTCTGGAAGAGCATGCCGATCCGCCGCCGCACTGCGAAGAGCTCCCGTTCCTCCATCGCAGAGATCGTCTGCCCGTCGAAGTCGATGGTGCCGGCGTCCGGTTTCTCGAGGCCGTTGAGCTGCCGCAGCGTCACGCTCTTGCCGCTCCCCGACCGCCCCAGGATGACCAGCGACTCGCCGCGCGCGACATCGAAATCGACGCGGTCGAGGACCGTCCGCCGGCCGTACCGCTTGACCAAACCGCGGACTTGGTAGAGCGCTTCCTGCAAGGACCGGACCTCCGCGGCGATTCAGGCGACGAGGTAGAAGAGCTTGGTGAGGAAGAAGTCGGCGACGAGGACCAGGATCGCCGCCAGCACCACCGTGTTCGTCGTGGCGCGGCCGACCCCGTCGGCCCCCCCCTGCGTGGTGAGGCCATTGTAGCAGCCGACGATGGCGATGAAGTAGGCGAAGAAGAGCGCCTTGCCGAGGCCGGAGAAGATGTCGCCGAAGGTGAGCGAGTCGAGGACGTCGTTCAGGTACAGCCCGGCGGGCAGGCCGAGCTGCACCCGCGCCACGACGAGCCCGCCGAGGATGCCCAGGAAGTCGCCGATCATGGTCAGCGCCGGCACCATGACCAGGGTGGCGACCAGCTTCGGCACCACCAGCTTCTTGACCGGGTCGGCGGCCATCGAGCGCAGGGCGTCGATCTGCTCGGTGACCTTCATGGTGCCGATCTCGGCGGTCATGCCGGCACCGATCCGCCCGCCGACGATGAGCGCGGTCAGGACCGGCCCCAGCTCGCGCACCAGCGACTTCGACACCACCGAGCCGATGTAGTACTTGATGCCGAGCGACGGCAGGCTGTAGGCGGTCTGGAGGGCCAGCACCATGCCGGTGAAGATCGTGGTGATGCTGGCCACGCCGAGCGAGCGGACGCCGATGTGCTCCATCTGCCGGAACCACTCCCGCCAGTCGTAGGGGGGGCGGACCATGGCGGAGAAGGCGCGCCCGGTCAGGATCGCCAGCTCGCCAGTGCGCTCCACGAAGAGGCGCGCCGTCACGAGCGGATCGGCCACCAGAAGAGGGTGTGGCCGAGGGCGAAGGCACCGTCCACCGCCGACAGCGGCAGCAGCCCGGCGAGGTCCGGGCGGGGCAGGGCCACCGCGAGGAACATGAGGCTGGCGAGCAGCCGGCCGCCGATTGCCACCGCGATCACCGCGCTGTAGCGGCGCGGGTCGCGCGCCGCCTCGAGGTAGAGCGCGGCGAGCATGGCGAGGAGGACGGCCAGCGTCCAGAGGTAGAAGCGCTCCCCGGGCAGGGGGAGGTCGAGCCAGGAAGCGGGGAGGTCCGGCCGCAGCGCTAGGAGCAGCGCGAACCCGGCGTCGTAGAGCGCTCCGGCGACCAGCGAGAGCCGGAGCAGCCGGAGGAAGCGGAAGCGGCGCGCAAAGCGCGTGGGAAGGCCCATAGGGCGAAGAGCTTAGCAACCCACGAGCCAATCGACCGGCCCGCTCCGGTGAGAGAATGCGCGCCCGTGCCTCCCGACAGCTCGCGCCGGACGCTCGCCGCGCGCCTCGCCACGGCGGTGGCGACGGTCTCTGGCAACGCCTTCCTGTTGGTCGGGACGGCGGTGCTGTCTTCCATCGCCATCGTGGTCTCCTTCATCCCGCCGCGCGGCGCCTGGTCCTTCCTCGTCGCGCGCCTCTGGTCGCGCGGCCTGCTCGCCGCCGCGGCGGTGCGGGTGCGGGCGGAGATGGACCCGGCGATCGACCCCGCGGGTCGCTACGTCTTCCTCGCCAACCACCAGAGCCTCTTCGACATCCCCCTCATCCTCGCTACCTCGCCGGGGCAGCTCCGCATGGTCGCCAAGCGGAGCCTCTTCAAGGTCCCGATCTTCGGCTGGGCGATCGCCGCCGCCGGCTACATCCCGGTCGACCGCGCGGACCGCTCGAGCGCCCGCCAGACCTTCAGCGGCGCGGCGGCGCACCTGCGCGCGGGCACCTCGATCCTCCTCTTCCCGGAGGGCACCCGCTCGTTCACCGACGAGCTGCTGCCCTTCGAGCGCGGGGGCTTCCTGCTGGCGCTCAAGAGCGGCCTGCCGATCGTGCCGGTCGGGGTGAGCGGCACGCGCGCGATCCAGCCGCGCCGCAGCGTCGTGATCCGCCCCGGCACCGCCGTCGTGCGCTACGGCGCGCCCATCGAACCGGCCGAGTTCGGCGTGCGGCGGAAGGGGGAGCTGATGGAAGAGGTGCGGCGCCGAGTGGCCGAGCTGGCGGGTCTGCGCTACCCTTCGTGACATGGCGAACGAGCTCGAAGACCGCGTCTGGCAGACCCTCAAGGGGGTGAAGTACCCGGGCATGACGCGGGACATCGTCTCCTTCGGGTTCGTGCAGCGGGTGGAGGCGCGAGGCGGCGAGGTCGAGGTGGACCTCCAGCTCGCGACGCAGAAGCCCGAGGCCGCCGAGCAGGTGCGCGGCGAAGTGGAGCGGGCGGTGCGCACGCTCCCCGGCGTCACCGGCGCGCGCATCGGCCTCAACGTCACCCGCCACCCGCCGCGCGAGGAGGCGGCGCAGCGGGCGATCGCGCAGGACCCGCAGCTCATCCCCGAGGTGCGCTACGTGGTGGCGGTGGCGAGCGGCAAGGGTGGGGTCGGGAAATCGACCGTCGCCGCCAACCTGGCGGTGGCGCTCTCCAAGCTCGGCCACCGCGTCGGTCTCCTCGACGCCGACATCCACGGCCCCTCGATGCCGATGATGTTCGGCATCAACGAGCGGCCGTTCGTCGAGGGCAACCGCATCCGCCCCTTCGACAAGTACGGCGTGACCGTCATGTCGCTCGGCTTCATCCTCGACGTCGACACGCCGGTCATCTGGCGCGGCCCGATGGTCATGCGCGCCATCGAGCAGATGCTCGGCGACGTCGTCTGGGGGGAGCTCGACTACCTGGTGATCGACCTGCCCCCCGGCACCGGCGACGCGCAGCTCACCGTCACCCAGAAGATCCCGCTCTCCGGCGCGGTGATCGTCACGACGCCGCAGGATGTGGCGCTGATCGACGCCCGCAAGGGGCTGGCGATGTTCAAGAAGGTCAACGTGCCGGTGGTGGGGATCGTCGAGAACATGGCGACCTTCGTCTGCCCGCACTGCGGCCAGTCGACCGACATCTTCAAGTCCGGCGGCGGCCGGCGCACCGCCGAGCTCCTCGGCACCGCCTTCCTCGGCTCGATCCCGCTCGACCCGAAGATCGTGGCAGGCGGCGACGCCGGCGTGCCGATCGTCGTCGCCGAGCCCGACGGCCCGCACGCCGCCGCCTTCCGCGACGTCGCGAGCGCGGTCGTCGCCGAGGTGGCTCGCCAGGAGGAGCTGCGGCCGAAGCTCTCGATCGTCTAGGCCGCCCCGGCCGTGCCCACCGCCCTCATCGCCGACGCCCACCTCGGAGGGCCGGGCGGCCCGCCCGGGCCGCTGGTCGCGCAGCTCGATTCCCTCCAGCCGGAGCGCTGCGACCGCTTGGTCCTCCTCGGCGACCTCTTCCAGGCCTGGGTCGGCTCGCGCAAGTTCGAGACCGCCGGGATCGCCGAAGTCGTCGTCGCCCTCCGCCGCGTCCGCGCCCGCGGCATCCCCGTCCACTACATCGAAGGCAACCGCGACTTCTTCCTCGCGAGCAGCCCTTACGCCGACGCCTTCGACACCATCGGCTCCGAGGTCGCCTTCGAGAGCGCCGGCCGCCGCTACCTAGCCGTCCACGGCGACGGTCTCAACGACCGCGACCTCCAGTACCTAGCCTGGCGCGCCCTCTCCAAGAGCCGCCTCTCCCGCCTCCTCGTCCTCCGCACCCCCCGCCGCTTCGCCCAACATCTCGTCGACAAGACCGAGCGCAAGCTCTCCCAGACCAACTTCAAGCACAAGCTCCGCGTCCCCGAGCAAGCCATCCGCACCTACGCCGAGCGCCGCCTCTCCGAAGGCCACGACACCCTCCTCCTGGGCCACTTCCACGAGCCACAGACATGGAAGGTTCCCGGAGGCGAAGTGCGGCTCGTGGACGCCTGGTTCAACTCGCACCAACTCGAGTGGGTGTAAGTCCCTCGAAGGCCAGGAACGGTGCAGGCGGCCGGCGGCGGGGAGCCCCGGCGGGGAGCTCTCCGCAAGCGCTAGCAACCATCCCCGCAGTCCTCTGTCGAACCGGCGCGCAGCGGAGCGCAGGCGCGCGCCTCAGATCCCGAAGTCCACCAACAGCGCGCGCCGGTCCCCGCCGGGGCTCCCCGCCGCCGGCCGCCCGGCAACACCCCCGCAAACCCCGGCGATAGGATGCGACGGCGATGGCGATGCGGGTCACAATGCTCGGGAGCGGCACCTCGACCGGCGTCCCCGTCATCGGCTGCACCTGCTCCGTCTGCACCTCCGACAACCCCCGCAACAAACGCTGGCGCGCCGGCCTCCGCCTGGAGCTCGAGCACGGCGTCGCCCTCGTCGACACCCCCACAGACTTCCGCGAGCAAGCCCTCCGCTACGGCGTCAACCGCGTCGACGCCGTCCTCTTCACCCACGCCCACGCCGACCACGTCTTCGGCCTCGACGACCTCCGCATCTTCAACTTCCGCCAGCGCACCGCCATCCGCTGCTACGCCTCCGCCCCCACCCTCGCCATGCTCCGCCGCTACTTCGCCTACGCCTTCGAAGACGGCCAGGAGGGCGGCGGCAAGCCCGTCCTCGATCTCGTCGAAGTGCGCGAGCCCTTCGACCTCCTCGGGCGGCGCATCGTGCCCGTCCCCGTCTGGCACGGCGAGCTCGAGGTCTACGGCTACCGGCTCGGCGACTTCGCGTACGTCACCGACTGCAGCCGCATTCCCGAGGAGAGCTTCCGGCTTCTCGAAGGAGTGCGCACCCTCGTCCTCGGCGCCCTCCGCTACCGCCCGCACCCCACCCACTTCACCGTCGACGAGGCGGCCGCGGCGGCGGCGCGCATCGGCGCCGAGCGCACCTTCCTGACCCACCTGGCCCACGACATCGACCACGACGCGCCGGCCGTGCCGTTGCCGGCGGGCGTGCACTTCGGCTATGACGGCCTCACCCTCGAGGTCGACTGAGCCTTTCGCAGTCCCCGCCGGCCGGGTCGCTCGCGGCCGGCTGGCCGTCCCGCCGTCCAAGAGCCTTACCAACCGCTACCTGAACCTTGCGCTCCTCGCCGGCGCGCCGGCGACGCTCGAGCGGCCGCTGGAGGCCGAGGACACAGCCGCCTTTCTCGCGGCGCTCGTGGCTTGTGGATTTCAGGTAGAGAAGGAGGAGGACGAGTGGCGGCTCACCCCGGGACCGCTGGCTGCCGCCGCGGCGATCGACTGCGGCGCCTCGGGGACGATGCTCCGGTTCCTCACCGCGGCGCTGGCCGCCCTACCCGGCAACTGGCGCCTCGACGGCGTGCACCGCCTGCGCGAGCGGCCGGTCGGGCCGCTGGTCGCCGCCTTGCGCGCGCTCGGCGCGCGCATCCGCTGCGGCGAGCGCGAGGGGTACGCGCCGCTCGAGATCGAGGGCGGGACGCTGGGTGGGGGAGTGACGGTGTTGGATGCCGGCACGTCGAGCCAGTTCCTCTCGGCGCTCCTGATGGCGGCGCTCCGAGCGCCCGCGGAGGTGAGCCTGGAAGTCACGGCGCTTACCTCCGAGCCCTACCTGGATCTGACCTTGGCCGCCATCAGACGCTTCGGCGGCCGCGTGGAGGAGGCCTGGTCGCCCGGTGGTCCGGCCTCGCGCCACACCTTTCTCGTCCACCCCTCGCCCCTCGCCGCTCGGCGCCTGCGCGTCGAAGGCGATTTCTCCGCCGCTTGCTATCTAGCCGCGGCGGCGGCGCTCACCGGCGGCGAGGTCGTCCTCGTCGGTCTCCCGCGCGGCTCCGCCCAGGGGGACCGCGCCTTCTTCGACCTGCTCGAGCGCATGGGCGCGGCGGTCGAGTGGGGTCGCGGCCGTGTGACGGTCCGCGGCGCGCCCGGCGGCGCCCTCGCCGCCGCCAACGCCGACTTCGCCGCGATGCCCGACCAGGTGCCGACGGTCGCCGCCCTCGCCCCCTTCGCCCGCGGCACCACGCGCATCCGCGACGTGCCGCACCTGCGGCTCAAGGAGAGCGACCGCCTGCGTGCCATGGCCGGCCAGCTCGCCGCGGCGGGCGTGCCGGTGGAGGAGCGCGCCGACGGCCTGACGATCCCGGGCGTCTGGGCGGATCGGCCGCCGGCCGACCTCCCTTCGGCGCCGGTGACGATCGACCCGCACGGCGACCACCGGATCGCCATGAGCATGGCGCTCGTCGGGCTCCGCCGGCCCGGGCTCGCGATCGCCGATCCGCACGTCGTCGCCAAGTCGTATCCCGGCTTCTGGCGCGACCTCACCGCGCTGCTCGTTGCCGCTCAAGGCAACTGAATGCCCGAACCCGCTCACCGTGCGGCGGAACCCGCTGATTCCGGGCGGCGCCGGCGCTTGACGGCGTTTGCGCACTGGCGTAGAGAAGCGCGCGCAAACCACCGTCCGATGAGCGTCCACGCGCCCGCCGTCGAGCTGCGGCACCCGTCGCTGGTGCCGGCGCCGAGCGCACTGCCGCTCGCCGACGCCCGCCTCACCGACCGGGAGCGATTGGCGCTCCTGCTTCAGGGGGCGGCCCTCCTCGCGCATCTCCGGCACGCCGGCTGGACGCTGCACGACGGCTGGCGCGGTGCCGCGGTCGCTCCGTCCGGCCGGCTCGTCGCCGCCGGCGCCGGCCCCGGCAAGTCGCGGCGCCTGCCGCAGGAGCTGCTGCGCGAGCTGCTGGCGGCGCTCTTCGGAGCGGGAGAGTCGATCGCCGGCCGCGGCGAGGCGCGGCGTGCCGCCCGCGCCCTGCTCGAGCCCTGGCGGCAGGGGCTGGTGCCGCTCGGGCCCGACGCGGCGGTGGGGCAAGTGCTGGAGGCGGCGCCTTTCCTCTGGGATGCGCCGTTCGCCGAGGCGCGGCTGGCGCTCGCGGCGGAGCACGCGCGGAACGGCGCGGTCCAGCTCTGGCTCGCCGGGCCGGCGCGCTTCCGCCGCGCCCTCCTCGCCGGCGGGCCCGACCGCGCGGCGCTGGCGGCGCTCCTCGCCTCGCCGGACGCGCGCGCCGCTTGGGACGCCTCAGAAGGGCGCGACCCCGCCGCCCTCGCCCGCGCCGGCCGCTCCCGCGCCGCCCTCGCGGCCTGGCGGGGGCGTCCGCTCCGCTCGGCGGAGGAGCGCGGCCTCCGCCTCCGCTGCCAGGCGCGGCTCGGCCGTCTCGGCGCGGCGCGGGCCGCGCTCCGGCGCCTGGAGGACGCTCCGCTCGGGCCGGACGAGCTCGTGGACCTCGCCGAGATCGCGTCGCGCGTCCTCGCCAACAGCGCCGAGCCGGAGCGCGCGGCGCGCTGGGTGGAGCGGGCGCTCGCCGCCGGGCGGGAGGCCGGGACGCCGCTCGCGCAGCGCGCCGAGCTGGTGGCCGCCGAGGCGGCCTGGGACCGGCGGGACGCCGCGGCGATGGACCGCCACCTGGAGGCGGCGCGCGCGGCGCTCGACGAGCCGGCCCTCGCTTGGCGCTGGCACCACGTCGCCGCGCTGCGGGCGTTCCAGCAGCCGGCGGGCGGGCCCGCCGCCGTCGCGCATCTGACCCGCGCCTTCGCCGCGCGGCGGCGGCTCTCGCCCCACGAGGCGGCCGGCCTCTGGAACGACCTCGGGCTTGCCCGCGCGCAGGCCGGCGACCTCGCCGGCACCGAGCGGGCCTTCCGCCACGCGGCGCGGCTCCTGGCCGGTGGCGATGGCCCGCGGCAGACGACGCTCGCGCTCTACAACCTGGCGGAGGTCCGGGTGCGGCGCGGGCGGCTCCGCGGCGTGCGCGAGGTGCTGGAGCGCTCGACGGCGGCGAACCGCCTCGCCGGCAACCTGCGCGGCCTCACCCACGACACCGAGCTGTGGGTGCGCCTGGAGCTGGCGCAGGGGCGGCCGGACGCGGCGCTCGCCCTCTGCCGCGGGCAGCTCGCCGAGCTGGACCGGCAGGGCTCGGACTGGCGGCGCGCCGAGCTGCGGGTGCTGGCGGCACGCGCCCTCGGCTGGCTCGGCCGGGCCGACGAGGCCGCGGCCGAGCTGGCGGAGAGCTGCGCCGAGGCCCGCACCGAGCTCGAGCCGGAGGAGCGGCCGGCGCTCTGG
Source organism: Thermoanaerobaculia bacterium (assembly GCA_035536455.1). Taxonomy (GTDB): domain Bacteria; phylum Acidobacteriota; class Thermoanaerobaculia; order Multivoradales; family UBA5704; genus DASUNQ01. The sequence goes on from DATLOC010000040.1 coordinate 102,195, forward strand.
GCGCACGCCGGCCGGCGCGAGGAGGCGCTGCGCGAGGCCGCGGGGAGCCCGCTCGCGCCGCTCTGGCAGGCGCTGCTCGAAGGGCGGGCCGTGCCGGCGCCGGAATGGGACGCGCTCGGCGCGCTCGAGCCCTTCCGCGCCGCGCGGCTGGTCTTCGACGCCGAGCTGCTGCTGCCCGGCTGCGCGCCGCCGCACTGGGTGCGGCGCGCCGTGGCGGCGCTGCGCGAGGTTGGCGCGGGCCTGCCCGCGGAGCGGCTGGAGCGGCGGCACCCGGAGCCCTGGCGCGCGCTCGCCGCCTATCTCGAAGCGCGCGACGGCGAGCGTGCCGAGATCGATGCGTCCTGGCCGCGCCTCCTCGCCGAGGCCGGGCATCCGGAGGCAGAGCTGTGCTGGACGCGCGACGGCGACGACGACGGCGACGGCGAGAAGAGCGTGCTGGCGGCCGGCGCCGGTGGAGCGGAGGCGCTCTCGGCCGAGGCCGGCGGCGGCCGGCTCACCTTGCGCGCGCCAGCGGTCGACGAGGTGCTGGCGGCGCTCTTCGCCCTCGCCCGCCGCGAGCTGGACGGCGACGGCCGCCCCGCCGCGGGCCGTACTCCGCCGCCGGCTTCCCACCTCGCCGCCGGCCGCGGCGGCATCGCCGGCCGCAGCCCCGCGCTGCTCGCCGCGGTGGCGCGCCTGGAGAAGCTGGCCGCCACGCCGCTCGCGGTCTTGGTGCAGGGGGAGAGCGGCACCGGCAAGGAGCTGGCGGCGCGGCTCGTCCACCGCCTCTCGCCGCGCGCCCGCGCGCCCTTCGTCGCGGTCAACTGTGCCGCCCTCTCCGAGGCCCTCCTCCTCTCCGACCTCTTCGGCCACGTGCGCGGCTCCTTCACCGGCGCCGACCGCGACCGCGCCGGCGTCTTCGAGACGGCGCAGGGCGGCACCGTCTTCCTCGACGAGATCGGCGACCTGCCGCCGGCGGCGCAGGGGATGCTGCTGCGCGTGCTGCAGGAGGGGGAGGTGCGGCGCGTGGGCGAGAGCCTGGCGCGCAAGGTGGACGTCCGCGTGGTGGCGGCCACCCACCGCGACCTGGCGGCGCGGGTGCGCGACGGCAGCTTCCGCGAGGACCTCTTCTACCGCCTGAAGGTAGCGAGCGTCGAGCTGCCGCCGCTGCGCGCGCGCGGCGACGACGTGCTCCTCCTCGCCGAGCACTTCCTCGCCAAGCAGGCGGTGCCGGAGCCCGCGCCGGCCCTTTCGCCGGCGGCGCGGAATGCGCTCCGAGCCCACCGCTGGCCCGGCAACGTGCGCGAGCTGGGCAATGTCCTGGCGGTGGCCGCGGCCCTGGCCGGCGGCGGGCCGATCCTGCTCGAGCACCTGGAGCTGCCGGCTGCGGCAGGGGTGGGTGGCGGCGACGGCGCGGCGGCGCCCCACGGACCGTCCGACTACCACCGCCGCGTGGATGCCTTCCGCCGCAAGCTGGTGGAGGACGCGCTGGCGGAGGAGCGCGGCAACCGCGCTGCGGCGGCGCGGCGGCTGGGGCTCTCGCGGCAGGCGCTGTCGTATCTGGCCCGGCAGCTCGGACTTGTCTAGAAAGGGGCCGTGAGCCGCTACCTCCTCCGCCGCCTGGCGCAGATGCTGCCGATCGCGCTGCTGGTCGCGACGCTGGTCTTCTCGCTCCTCCACCTAATCCCCGGCGACCCGGTGGAGGTGATGCTCGGCGAGGGCGCGCAGGCGGCCGACGTCGCGGCGCTGCGCGCCGAGCTGGGACTCGACCGGCCGCTCGGCGAGCAGTACCTGGCCTTCTTGGGCGGGCTCGGGCGGTTCGACCTCGGCACCTCGCTCCACTCGGGCGAGCCGGTGACGGCGGTCCTCCTCGCGCACCTGCCGGCGACGTTGGAGCTGGCCTGCGCGGCGATGCTGGTGGCGCTCGCGCTGTCGCTGCCCCTCGGCACGCTCGCCGCCTTCCACCGCGGCCGGGCGGCGGACCACGTGTCGCGCGCAGTGGCGGTGCTCGGGGTAGCGCTGCCGAACTTCTGGCTCGGGCCGATGCTGATCCTGCTCTTCTCGGTGCAGCTCGGGTGGCTGCCGGTGTCGGGGCGGGAGGGGGTCGCCAGCTTGGTGCTGCCGGCGGTGACGCTGGGGGCGGGGCTGTCGGCGCTGTTGACGCGGCTGGTGCGGGCGTCGGTGGCGGAGGAGCTGGGGCGGCCGTATCTGGCGACGGCACTGGCGAAGGGGGTGTCGCGGGCGCGCGCGGTGGTGGTGCATGCGCTGCGCAACGCGCTGGTGCCGGCGCTGACGGTGGCGGCGCTGCAGTTCGGAGCGCTGCTGACGGGGGCGATCGTGACGGAGACGGTGTTTTCCTGGCCGGGGTTGGGGAGATTGCTGATCGAAGGGATCAGGCTGCGCGACTATCCGCTTGTTCAGGGCGGCGTGCTGCTGATCGCCTGGACATATTTGGTGGTGAATCTCACCACCGACCTCGCCTACGCGTGGCTCGACCCGCGGATGCGGGAGAACAACTAATCACTGCGCTTGATCGGCCGTTCCGGTGTGGGGTCCCGCAGGTCTCCTCCGCGCCGGGCGCTCCTTGATGTCCGCGCTTCGCGTGCCTGTTCAGACCGCTCTTGCCGGCAAACACGTTCTCGCCTTCGTCGACTCGCACGGTGGACTACCACGGGGAGCGGACGGAGCGCCCGGCGCTCCAGAGATCCTGCGGGCCCTAGCACCGGCGGTGGAGCTACTGCAGTGAATATGCCCTCACGTCAGCCCGAGCGTAGCGACGGGCGGGGGCGACGTCACTTCAGAGATTGGAGTCATGGCGCCGCGTGATGTGCCGGGCCAGAGGCCCGCGAAAGCGTCGCGTTCGGGTGAAGTCACCACCAACGTCCGCGAACGGAGCCGACCTGGCTCTGCCGCCACTACCCGTCCTGACCGGGAACCGCGAAGCGGCGCGACTCTTTCGCGGGCCGGGTGGCACGGCATCTCACGCGGCACTATCCGTCCCGCGCGGCTCTCTTTCTTCGCTTATATGTGTGAGCGAAGAACTTCCACAAACTGTACCAAGCCGTCCCGATCGATTTCATCGAATGCCGCAATCTCGTGGGAATCGACATCGAGGACTGCGACGAGCGCGCCGGTGCGATCGAAAACAGGGACGACGATTTCGGAGCGGGCCGATTCGTCGCAGGCGATGTGACCAGGGAAAGCGTGGACGTCGGGGACGAGCTGGACCGTGCGGGTGCGCGCCGCGGCGCCGCAGACGCCGCGGTCGAAAGGGATCTCGAGACAGCCGAGCGGCCCTTGATACGGCCCCACGCGCAGCAGCCCCGGTGCCACGACGCGATAGAAACCGGTCCAGCTCGCGGCCGGCAGCGCGCGATGGATCAGACAGGCCGCTGTCGCCATCGCCGTGATCGGATCGTTCACCCCGTCGAGCACCGACGCGAGCTCCACCGCCAGCCGCCGGTAGGCCTCCACCCTCTCCATGACGTCCGGGATCACGATCTCCACGGCGCGGCATCGTAGCATCGGCCTCATGAGCCGCCGGCGGAACCTGCCGCGCGGCGCCGTCGCCGGCGGCGCCGTGCTTCTCGTGTTGTGCGCCGCCGCGCTCTTCGCGCCGTGGCTCGCGCCGTACGACCCGCTCGCGCAACAGCTCGAGCTGCGCCTCCAGCCGCCGTCGCCCGCCCATCCGCTCGGGCTCGACGAGCTCGGGCGCGACGTCCTTTCGCGGCTCCTTTTCGGCGCCCGCACGTCGCTCGCCGTGGGGCTTGCTGTGGTCCTCGTCGCCGGCTCGATCGGCACCGCCATCGGCGCCATCGCCGGCTTTGCCGGCGGCCGCGTCGACGCGCTGCTCATGCGCGCCACCGACGTCTTCCTCGCCTTTCCGGGGATCCTCCTCGCCATCGCCTTCGTCGCCGTGCTCGGGCCGGCGCTCTCGCATGTCGTCCTGGCGCTGGTGCTGATCGGTTGGGTGGGTTACGCGCGCCTGGTGCGCGCCCAGGTGCGGCAGTGGTCGGCGCGCGACTTCGTGCTGGCGGCGCGCGCCGCCGGGCTGCCGCGGCGGCGGATCGTGCTGCGCCACCTGCTGCCCAACGTGCTACCCGAGCTGACTGTGCAGGCCACGCTCGGCCTGGCCGGCGCCATCCTCGCCGAGGCCGGTCTCTCCTTCCTCGGCCTGGGCATCGAGCCGCCGGCGCCGTCGTGGGGGAGCATGATCAACGCCGGGCGCAGCCACCTCCTCGACGCGCCGCACCTTTCGCTTTTCCCGGGGCTGGCCATCGTCGTCGCCGTCGTCGGCCTGCACCTGCTGGGCGACGGCGTCCTCGACCTCCTGGACCCCCGCCGGCCGCGCTCCTGACGCCTGCGATCATCAAAAGGCAAGCGATTCGCAACTTGTCTCACAGGCGCAACTTGACATTGCTCATACAGACTTTGATAATGACCCGACCTTGAGCGGCCGGACCGCTCATTTTCGTTCCTTTCACGCGCATGGAGGACCTCTGCTAATGGCAGAACCCGACACGTCGGCGTCGCAGGGCGGAGAGGGCCGCCGCACCTACACCCTCTCGGACGTCGCCAAGAAGACGGGCATCTCGATGCCCACGTTGCAGCGCTACAAGAAGCTTTATCAAAGCCGTCTCCCCTCCGTAGGACAAGGCCGCAAGCAGCGTTATCCCGAGGAAGCTCTCGCCGTCTTCGAAGAGATCAAGGTGGAGAGCGCGGGCCGCCGCGGGCGGCCGCGCAAAGACCCGTCGGCGCCGCGACCGGCGCGCACCGCCACGCCGAAGCGCCGGGCCGGGGCCGCGCGGCGCGGTCGTCCGCCGGGACGTCCGGCGGCGCGACGTGGTCGTCCTCCTGGTCGTCCGCCGGGACGTCCCGCACGGCGCGGTCGTCCTCCCGGTCGTCCGCCGGGGCAGGCGCGGCGCGGTCGTCCCCCCGGTCGTCGCACCGGCACCGGCGGCCTGCTCACCCTGACCTCGATCGCCGAGCGGACCGGCATCTCCTATCCGACGCTGGTGCGTTACGTGAAGCTCTACTCCAACCGCCTGCCTCACGTCGGCACCGGGCGCGCGCGGCGCTTCCGGACCGAGGCGGTCGAGGTCTTCCGCGAGCTGCGGCAGCAGAGCGGCCGCGGCGGCCGCCGTCGCGGCCCCGGCCGCCCGCGAGGCCCGGGCCGCCCGGCCGCCGCTGGCGGGCGTCGTCGCGGGCGTCCGCCGGGGAGCGCGAGCGGCGTCGCGGGTCGCCTGCGGGCGCTCGAGAAGTCGCAGGCGGCGCTCGAGAAGCGGATGAAGCGCTTCGTGAGCAGCGTGACGAAGCTGTTCAAGTAGCCGCGGCGGTCAAGTGGTCCCAGCCGGCGGGGGGCAGCGTCCGCTGCCTCCCGCCGGTCGCCAACCGCACACCGCGCCCCGCGGTGATCGTTCCGATCCTCCGACAGCCAAATGCAGGCGGCGGCTCCGCGCGCGCGGGCAGCGTGAAGAGCAATACGTAATCCTCGCCGCCGCCGAGCGCCAGCTCCAGAGGCTCGCGTCCGAGCCGTGCGCAGAGCGCGACGAAGCCGTGCTGCAGCGGCAGGCGCTCCGCCTCGACGACCGCTCCCACGCCGCTCGCCGCGCAGAGGCGGTGGAGGTCGCGCGCCAGGCCGTCCGAGACGTCGATCGCCGCCCCCGTCGCTCCGCGCCGCTCGCCGAGCCAGCGGCCGAGCGCGAGCTGCGGCGCGGGCGCCAAGTGGCGGCGCACCGCCCGCTGCGCGGCGGCGTCCCCGGCCGCCACGCCCGCGGCGAGGAGCAGCCGCCCGGCGGCCGACTCCCCGAGTGTCCCCCCGACCCAGAGCGCCTGCCCCGGCCGGGCGCGGTCGCGCCGCAGAAACCGCCGCCCTTTCGGCAGCCGGCCGAGGAGCGTCAGCGTGGCGACCAGCCCGCCCGGCGACGCGGCGAGGTCGCCGCCGGCCAGGCGCACGCCGTGGCGGCGGCAGGCGGCGGCGAGCGCCGCGAGGAAGCGGCGGTGGGGGAAGCCGGCCGGCGCGTTGAGCGCCAGCAACGCGTAAGCGGGATCGGCGCCGCAGGCGGCGAGGTCGGAGAGATTGACCGCGAGGAGGCGGCGCGCCACCACCGCAGCTTCCGTCCCGGGCAGGAAGTGGACCCCTTCGATTTGGCTGTCGACGGTGGCGACGAAGCGGCCCGGCAGAAGGGCGGCGTCGTCCCCGATCAGCGGCTCGTCACCGAGGCGGCCGCGGAGCCACCGGAGCAGGCGCTCCTCCTTCGCTGCGCTCAGGATGACAGGGACGAGGTCATGCCGAGACTTCCGCCGGCTCCTTTTCCGGCGCCGGCGCCTGGGCGGGCAGGCCCTCCTCCGCGGGCCTCGCCGCGGGGGCGTCCAGGGTCGGCCGCGGCACCGGTAGCAGCGCCAGGTCCAGCACCTCGTCCATGTGCTCGACGAAGTGGAAGCTGAGCCCCTGCTTGACCTGCTGCGAGACCTCGTCGAGGTCGCGCCGGTTGAGCTTGGGGAGGGCGACGCGGGCGACGCCGGCGAGCTTCGCGGCGAGGACCTTCTCCTTGAGCCCGCCGATCGGCAGCACGTCGCCGCGCAGGGTGAGCTCGCCGGTCATCGCCAGGCGGCGGTCGACCGGGCGCTGCGTCAGCACGGAGAGGATCGCGGCGCCGATCGTGATCCCCGCCGACGGGCCGTCCTTGGGGATCGAGCCGGCCGGCACGTGGACGTGGATGTCGTGGCGGGCGAAGTAGTCGTCGGCGATGCCGTTGGCGCCGCCCCAGGCGCGGGCGTAGGAGAGCGCCGCCTGCGCCGACTCCTTCATCACCTCGCCGAGCTGGCCGGTGAGCAGGAGCTGCCCCTTGCCCGGCACCGCCACCACCTCGATGAACAGCAGGTCGCCACCGACGGCGGTCCAGGCGAGGCCGGTCGCCACCCCCACCCGGTCGCGGTCCAGGAGCTCTTCGGAGTAGTGCTTGCGGGCGCCGAGCAGCTCCTCGACCTTCGCCGCGTCCACGACGACCTGCTCGGTCTCGCCGCGCGCCACCCGGACCGCCACCTTGCGGCAGATCGCCGCCAGCTCGCGCTCCAGGTTCCGCAGCCCCGCCTCCTTGGTGTAGTCGGAGATGACCCTGCGGATGCCCTCCTCGGTGAACAGCACCTGCTCCTCGCTGATGCCGTTCTCGCGCGTCTGCTTGGGAATCAGGTGGCGGCGAGCGATCTCCAGCTTCTCCTCCTCCGTGTAGCCGGAGAGGCGGAGTACCTCCATGCGGTCGAGGAAGGCGGGCTGGATCGGCTCGAGGAGGTTGGCGGTGGCGATGAAGAGGACCCGCGAGAGGTCGTAAGGGACGCCGAGGTAGTGGTCGACGAAGGTGTTGTTCTGCTCCGGGTCGAGCACCTCGAGCAGCGCCGACGAGGGGTCGCCGCGGAAGTCGGCGCCGATCTTGTCGATCTCGTCGAGGACGAAGACCGGGTTGCTGGTGCCGGCCTGACGGATGCCCTGGAGAATGCGCCCGGGGAGCGCGCCGACGTAGGTGCGGCGGTGGCCGCGGACCTCGGCCTCGTCGCGCACCCCGCCCAGCGAGATGCGCACGAACTGCCGGCCGAGCGAGCGGGCGACTGAGCGCCCGAGCGAGGTCTTGCCGACGCCCGGCGGCCCGACGAAGCAGAGGATCGGCCCCTTGGTGTCCTGCTTGAGCTTGCGCACCGCCAGGTACTCGAGGATGCGCTCCTTGATCTTCTCGAGGTCGTAGTGGTCCTCGTCGAGCACCTGCTGCGCGCGGTCGAGGTCGAGGTCGTCCTGCGAGACGGTGCCCCAGGGCATCGCGGTCAGCCAGTCGAGGTAGGTCCGGATGATCTGCGTCTCGGCGCTCTCGGGGTGGCTGCGCTCGAGCCGCTTGATCTGCCGCTCCAGCTCCGCGCGGGCCTCGTCGGTCAGCCCCTTCTCGTCGGCCAGCTTGCGGTAGTTGGCGATCTCCTCCGACAGCTCCTCGCCTTCGCCCAGCTCCTGCTGGATCGCCTTGAGCTGCTGGCGCAGGAAGTACTCGCGCTGCGAGCGGTCCATCTCGCCGCGCGCCTGCGAGGAGATCTCCTGCTGCATGGTGAGCACCTGGATCTCGCGCACCAGGAGGTCGGACACCTTGCGCAGCCGCTCGACCGGGTCCATCGTCTCGAGGATCGCCTGCGCCTCGGGGAGCTTCAGGTCGAGGTTGCTGGCCGCGAGGTCGGCGAGCCGGCCGGGGTCCTCGAGGTTGGCGGCGATGACCATGACCTCGGCCGAGATCGCCTTGCCCAGCCCCACCGCCCGCTCCAGGCTCTCCTTGACGCTGCGCACCAGCGCCTCGGCCTCGAGCCCGCTCTCGGACGGCTCCGGCTCCTCTAGCCGCTCGATCTTGGCCTGCAGGTACGGCTCGACCTGGCTGATGTGCTCGGTGCGCGCCCGGGCGACCCCCTGGACCAGGATGCGGATGCGGCCGTCCGGGAGCTTGAGCATGCGCAGGATGACCGCCGCGGTGCCGAACGGGTAGAGGTCGGCCTCGCCGGGGTTCTCGACCGCCGAGTCGCGCTGCGCCACCAGCATGATGACCCGGTTCTCGGCGAGCGCGCGGTCCACCGCCACGACGCTCTTGTCGCGCCCCACCGAGAGCGGCAGGATGATGTAGGGGAAGACGACCGTGTCCTTGAGCGGCAGGACCGGCAGGACGTCGGGGACCTTGACGCTCTCCTCCTGCGGCTCCCCCGGCGGTTTGGTCATCGTTCCTCGGTCTCCGGATTGTCGGGCGGATTGTCGGCGGGTACAGGCTCCTCGACATGCAAGAGGCGAGCCTCTTGGCGCTTCTCCTGCACTTTCGGAAACGTCACGATCAAGAGGCCCGCTTCGAGCCGCGCGCTGCCCTGGTGGCTGTTGACTGGCCAAAAGAGCTGCACCTCGCGCCGAAAGCGACCGTGCCCCCGCTCCATGCACTGGAAGCGCACGCTCTGGCTGGTGGGGAGGGCCGTCGTCTTGGTGCCCGAGACGACGACGAGAGTGCCGCGCACCTCGACCTTCAAGTCGGCGGCGCCGAGCCCCGGCACGTCGAGGAGGAGCTGGATCTCGTCCGGCGTCTCGACGACGTCGAGGTCGGGCTGCCACTCGCCGGCGGCGAGCGTGCCGGCGCCGAGCTGGAGGGCCTCGTGGAAGAGGCGGTCGAGCTCGGACTGGAAGCGCGAGATCAGGTGCAGCGAGGGGTAACGGCCGGCCACCCTAGCCCTCCTCGCGGGTGGGGACCTCTTCGCGCGGCTGCACCAGGCCGCGCAGCACGTCCATGAAGGCGTCGATGTCCTCGAAGCGGCGGTAGACCGAGGCGAAGCGCACGTAGGCCACCTGGTCGAGCTCGCGCAGCCGCTCCATGACGAAGGAGCCGATGTCGCGGGTCGAGATCTCCCGGTCCTCGCGCTCGTGGAGCATGTTCTCGGCCTCTTCGACGATCTCCTCCAGCCGCCGCTGCGCGACCGGCCGCTTCTCGCAGGCCTTGAGCAGCCCCGACATCAGCTTCTTCCTGCTGAACTCCTCGCGGCTGCCGTCGTGCTTGACCACAAGATACGGGATGTCCTCGATCTGCTCGTACGAGGTGAAGCGGCGGCCGCAGGAGAGGCACTCGCGGCGCCGGCGGATGGTGACCCCGTCGCGGCTCTCCCGGGAGTCCACCACCCGGTCCCGGTTCTCGGAGCAGAAGGGGCACCGCATGGGCGCCGGCCAGCATAGCAGCGTCGCGGGGAAGCCGCCCCGGAGTGTTTTGGTGCATCCCCGCGGCCTCGGATGCACGGGAAAACAGCCGGACCAAGCCGCCCCCGAAACGTTTATGCACCATTTTTCGGCGCCGATGCACCATCGAAGCGCTTGGACGGCCTCCCCGGCGCCTCCGGAGCCCGTCCAAGGCCCTCCGGCGCCCTTCCTCGCGGCAAAATGGTGCAAAGAAATCGAAAAATGGTGCATCCAGACCGCGTCGGCGCCCGCCCCCGCGCCGGGGATGCACCATGACGGCGTTTTCCCGTGCATTTCGGTCGCCCGGACGCTTGCTCCCGGCGCCGTACCGCTTGATCGAGGGCCGCGAGCGGGCGTTCCGGCCAGCCGATGGTGCATCCAACGTGTCGGGTGGTGCATCGAAGTCCCCGGGGCATTTGACGGCGGGTCCGGGGAGAACGACTTGGCGCGGCGGCGGGTCGGGGCCACTCTGCGGCAGACCTGTCGTCACGAACCGACGGCGATCCGGGCGCGGAGGGTCGCCAAGCGGGCGGCGTGCTCCTCGGCGTCCGGGTGGCCAATCGACCGCTCGTAGTCCACGCGGACCTGCATGAAGCCCGCGGCGCGGGCCAGCTCGCCCTCTTGCTTGAGGACCAAACCGAGGTTCCAGGACGTGCTCGCTTCCACGCTGCGGTCGCCGATCTCACGGGCGATGGCGAGGTCCTGTTCGTAGAGTTCGATCGCCCGCCGTATCTCGCCCAAGTAGGCGTAGGCGTTGCCGAGGTTGCCGAGATCCTGGCTCTCCGCGCGACGGTCGCCGATCTCCTGATCGATGGCCAGCGCTTCTTCATGGTACTCAATCGCCCGCCGCATCTCGCCCAGTTGGGTGTAGATGTTGCCGAGGTTGCCAAGAGCGGCGCCCTCAAGACGGCGGTCACCAATCTCCCGGGCGATGGCGAGCCAATGCTTGAAGTGCTCGATCGCCCGCCGCGTCTCGCCCAGGACCGCGTAGGCGAGACCAAGGTTGCCGAGAGCGTTGCTCTCGCTGCGGCGATCGCCGATCTCGCGGACGATGGCGAGCGATTGCTCGAAGTGCTCGATCGCCCGCTGTGTCTCGCCCAGTTCCAGGTAGCTGGTTCCGAGGTTGCCAAGGTGGCGCCCTTCCGCGGCGCGGTCATTCCTCCGGCGCGCGGCCGCAACCGCCGCCTCCAGCCAGCCGGCCCGCTCGCGCGGGAGCTGGCGCACAGGCAGCAAGTACGCGCCGGCACCCGGGTAGGCGCTACAGAGCCGGGCCGCGCTCTCGTCCTCGCCGACCCGCACCGCGGCCCAGGCCTGCCCGGCCTGGACGTTCCCCCACTCGCGGTCGAAGAGGCCCAGACCCTTGAGCAGAGCGTCCCCTCCCTGATGGTAGAGCCCCTCGGCGGCCCATAGCACTTCCACGAAGTGCGCCGCGTGCCGGCGCCGGGCCATCTCCCGCTCCTCCGCGCTCAGACGCGCCTCGGCAAAGACGCGGGCGAGGTCGTGGAGACGGTAACGACCCGTCTGGGCCTCCCCCTCCTCCTCGGGCTCCCAATCGACCAGACTGCTCTGCGCTAGCTCCCCCAGGGCCTCCTCCGCCGGCCGCGGCTCCCGCTCCCACACCGCCGCGGCGGCCGCAGCGTCGAAGGTGCCGGGGAGGACCGCTAAGGTGCGCCAGAGGGCCTGGAGCTCCTCCGTCAGCAGGTCGTAGCTGGTCCTCAGGGCGCCTTCGATCAGGCCCAGCCCTTCCTTGGCGTCCCCGAGGCGGTGGGCGTACTCGGCGGGGGAGAGCCAGGGCCGCTCGGCGAGGGCACCGCCGGCGAGGCGGAGGGCGATCGGCAGGCACCCACAGAGGCGGGCGATCTCGCCCGCCGCCGCGCCGATCCGCGGGGCGATTTTCGCGAGCAGAAGGCGCGCGTCCTCCTCCGGCAGCTCGTCGAGGTCCTTGGCGAAGAGCCCCGGCAGAGTGAAATGGAAGCGCGAGGTGACGAGGAGGAGGCAGCCGGCGGGCGGGATGAGCGGCTCGACCTGCGCCGGGCCGGCGGCGTTGTCCATGAGGAGGAGAGCGAGCTGGTCGTGGAGGACCGAGCGGTAAACGCCTCCCAGCGCCTCCTCGCCTTCTGGGAGCTGCGCCGCCGGCTGGTAGGCGCGGATCACGTGCGCCATCGCCTGCGCCGCCGTGAGCGGTTGCTGGCTGACTCCCTTGAGGTCCAGGTAGAGCTGAGCGTCCGGATAGCGCGGCGCGAGCTGCTGCGCCAGCTTCAGGGCGAGGGCCGTTTTGCCGATCCCGCCCGTCCCCTGGACCCCCGAGATGGTGGCGCCGCCCTTGCGCACCGCCGCCCGTAGCTCCGTCAGCTCCGCTTTGCGGCCGGTGAAGTCGGCGGGCGGAGAGGGGAGCTGGTGGAGGGAGGTGGCCGCCGCGGCCACTGCGACGGCATGGATGTGCACGTCCCGGCCGGCCGCGATGACGTCGCGGCCGGCCCGGGCGTCCTCGACCGAGACCGTGCCCCCCGTTCCTACGCCGGGGGCCGGCCTTTTGGGTCGGCCGCGGGTCCGCTACTCACCCGCACGTCGCCCTGCGCGTCGACGTCGCTGACGTCCGCGCCTCGCCCGGTCGCGTCCTCCGCGATCACGGCTCCGCCGCGGCTCGACGCGCGCACGAGCTTGACGCCGGGCCGATCCGGCGGCGGCTCATCGGCCCTGCAGGTCGAGCCCGAGCCCGCCCGGGCCTCGGATCCCGGTCTTGACCCGCTTGAAGCGCTGGAAGGCGGCGATCGCGACGAGCGTGAAGATCGCGAGGACGATTAGAATCACTGTCTCGGCGTCCATGCCAGGATTATTTCAGGAGTTGCCGGCGTGCGCACCGGGATCGACGACGTACTGATCGATCAGCGGAGAGGCTGGAGCGCGAGCAGGTGCTCGACCTCGACCCCGTCGTCGAGCTCTTCCCAGTAGACGGCGAAGCCGCGTGGCTGGAGGGACCACCCCTGGCGCTGCTCGGGCGTCGCCCGCAGCAGCCAGGCGAGCCAGGGGATGCGGTCGAGGGGTACCCCGATGTCCCGCCCGTCCGTCAGGATCACGTGGAGCACGTCCCCTTCGAAACGCACGCCGGCGGCGGCGACCAACTCATCTCGATCCGTCGAAGTAAGCATCCCAGGCCTCCAACAGTTCCGACTGGTGCCACCGTACCAGCTTCACGATCCGGTTGAGCTCGGCGGCGCCGTAGCCATAGCTCCACGCCACCACGACCGGACGCAGCCAGACCTTCGCTTCGTCCCCGCCGCGGAAGACGTGCACGTGCGGCCGTTCCGGCCCGTCGGAAGAATAGAACTGGACCTTGTAGCCCGCAATGCGGATCGTCGGCACGACTCTCCCGTGACGGGAGAAGGCGACGCATCGCTCCCGCCACGAGAGAAGACGGAAAACGGACTTCAGTTTTTGCCGCTACTCGCTGGCGTTTAGCGCGATGTTGAGGCGGAGGAGGAGCTTCTTGAGGTTTGCAGCGTCCTGGATGTCGACTTGGAGGTCCTTGACGGACTCGACGACCTGGTGAGCCTCGTCTTCGACCTGCAGGGAGACGGTGACGCGGCGGGCGCGGGCGAAGTCGGCGCGGGGGAGGTTGAGCTCGACGTTGCGGGAAAGCTCGCCGCGGCCGTTTCTGGCGGGCGGGGCCTGCATCGCCTGGCGGCGAAGGGTCTCGAGCTCGGAGAGGACGTCGCGGCCTGCCGCCCTGCCGCCGGGGGCCGCGGCGGCCGGCGCGCGCGGGGGGGTGGCCGGCGGGACCGGGAGCGGCGGGAGCTTGGCGGCGCCGGCGGCCTCGCGCTGCGGCGGCG